>NZ_JBHLWL010000067.1:130151-328343 GCF_042432965.1 Paracerasibacillus soli
TATATTCTTCCTCAAAAATATTTTTAGCCTATGAAGTTAATATAAATAAAAAACGACGCTGGCGAGATTTGTCCACCAACGTCATTTATTGTACAACCGAATTTAAAAATACACACGCCATTCCAAAGTAGAAATGGCGTGTGTATAATATGCTAATTTGATATTTATTTCCAAAGGGATCGAGAGAAAGTCCTATATTTTATGCTCCAAATGACACACGAGAACCGTCCCCATGTTTCACTGTTTGTGCATATTGTGTTCGTTTATGATGTATGTTGCGTTGTATTCTGGTAGTAATAGTCGTCCGTTGTCTGGTACTAGGCGTTCTGGGTGGAAGCTGTGCAATGGAACGAGTATTTTTGGGTCTAACTTTTCTAATACGTATTTTAAATGTTGTGGCATTGCGTGTCCGCCTGTGCCAACGACGAAACGTTCTAGTCCGATGTATTTCAAAAGCTTTAATAAGTTATGATATGCTGGATCATAATCCCCAAGTGGTGTACCGTTTGCGTGGATATAAGCGCCATTTTCCACGTTCCAATCTAATAATTCCAGCGAGTTTTCATATGTTGTTTGTACAAAATAACCTGCAGGATTTGCATTCATATCTTTTGCTTCAACATGCTCGTATTTTTCAAGTAAAGCTTGTTTCCATTCTGGTAGCGTACCAGCAGCATGTTCCATTTTTGTATCAGCTGAAACATATACTGCAAAATCTTTCGAATCAAGTAATTGATCAGCAACATAAGCTGTTTCTAATTCGAAGACAACTTTTCTGCCAGACGTATTTTTTAAAGCAATAATATCCTGCACACGCTCGACATTACGATGATAAATATTAAATAGTCCAAGACCTGTAGTTTCCTGCAAAATAGCTTGCATTTTTTCAACTACTTCTTTTTCTTTCGTTAATTGATCCGGTAATGTTGCATCAGGAACGATAAGATTTTTACTTTCTTCAATATCTTGTAATGTTGTTCCTTCCATAATAAGTACATCAAACGCCAATTCTTTTGCTTTTGTAATCGCTTGTTCAATCAACTCTGGATGACGACCATGCAATCTGAAGTCACCTGTATAGAAAATCGCACCATCCGGTGTTGCGATATGAAAACCGCATGCTCCAATTACATCATGATCAATCGGGATTGGTGTAATTTTAATTTCGCCTACTTGAAATGTCTCATGAAAATGGCATTTCTTTAAGTTAGGTCGATGTCCAGGTACTTTTTCACCGATTGTTTCTAACGTTTCATACAAGTCTACTGTTTCATCTGTTAAATAAACCGGAATTTGTGGGGAAAGCATTCCCATGCCCCCCATATGATCGAGGTGTAGATGCGAGATGATTACTGCAGTTTCACGGTTATCTTCTTCTACAGACAACAGGCCATCCAACGCTGCAATATCAGACTTTTCATATACACCATCAATAGGTGGCACAAGTCCTAACTTCACATAATCGTGAACAG
This sequence comes from Paracerasibacillus soli, assembly GCF_042432965.1. NCBI lineage: Bacteria > Bacillati > Bacillota > Bacilli > Caryophanales > Bacillaceae > Paracerasibacillus > Paracerasibacillus soli. Next base: position 131,624 of record NZ_JBHLWL010000067.1, read on the forward strand.
TGTTTACATTTCGTTCCTTAATTTTGCCATCAAAAATACTTGAAGCAGGGCTAAAAATTAAACCATAGTCAAAAATAACACGTGCGTCTTTATATTGTACTGAAATGATAGTCCCACCTATCGTTCGTAGACCACCCCAAAATTTTACCTCTGTATGTTCTAAATTCATTTGATCACTCCTGACAAAAAATATGTAATCTTGTTAATTAGTTGCTCAAAATCCCGTTTTATCACAGATTTTTTATAAATAGCAAGAAGGGAGCCCCTTAAAAGGTTCCCCCCTTACTTTAATCCTTATTTATTTGCTTTATCAACAGCAGATTGTGCAGTACTTTGTAAGTCTGCTAAACCTTTATCAACATCTTTTTGTTTTAAAAGAACTGCCTGGATTTCTTTTTTCAATGCTTCGTTAATACCTGATTTCCCTTTAATATGTGGATCATAGTAACCAGCATCAAATTGAGATGCAGCAACACCATATTCAGGGTTTTCTTTCACATAATCTTTCCATTCAGGTAAGTCTAAAGCAGATGTACGTACTGGCACATAACCAGTGTTTTTAGCCCAATGCACAGTTTGTTCAGGGCTAGCTAGAAATTTCATATATTCCCAAGCTGCTAATTTTTCTTCAGGTGTAGCAGAGTTATACATTACTAGGTTTGTGCCTTGGAATGCAGTTGCAGCTTCTTTCCCTTTTGGTAAAGGCGCAACATCCCAGTTTATTTTTCCTTCTGCTTCTGCACCAACAAAACCGATACCTGCTGATGATCCAACATATAATGCAACATCTCCACGACCAAATGGTCCGGACATAAAGCCATCTTCACCAGCTAAACGGGCTGTACCTTCTGTAACCATGTCATGTAAGAAAGTTAGTGCATCTTTAGATTCTGGTGTATCAAATGTTACTGATTTTAAATCTTCGCTAATTGTTGTTCCACCAGCTTGACGAACATAAGTAGGGAATGAAAGACCAATTGAGTTTTCTAGACCTAAACCAATCACTTTTTTGCCGCCTTCGTTTGTTGTTAATGCTGCAGCAGCTTTTTTATATTCATCCCAATTTGTTGGAACATCTAAGCCTTTATCTTTCAACATATCTGTGTTGTAATATAATACTTCTGTACTTTTATTAAATGGCACACCATACATTTTGTTGTCCCATGTGTTTGCATCACGGAAAACTTCGACGATATCATCAAGTTCTTCTTTTGTCCAACCATGATTTTTATCTTCAATATAAGGAGTTAAGTCAGTAATTAAATCATTTTCAACGTATTGTGTCATCCAGTCTTCATATGCTTGTGACATAACTGGAGAAGTTTTTGCTTTCGCAGATGCCATTAGTTTTTTAGATAAATCATCGTATGAACCTTGGCTTACTAGTTTAACTGTAATCTTATCTTGTGATTTATTAAATTCATCTGTCATTTCTTTTAATGTTTCTTCTAAACCACCAGTCATTGCATGCCAAAATTCAATTTCTACAGGTTTATCTAACTTCTCAGGAATGTCAGCAGCTGATTCCTGTTTATCATTTGATTTCGCTGCATCGTCCTTTTTACTTGCGTTTCCACAAGCTACAAGACCTACTGCAAGAACACTTGCTAAAATTAACAACAAAAATTTCTTCATCTTTCGTTCCCTCCACATGCTGTATGTTTTTTTATCTATAATAATCTCAAGTTTATACTTAAGAATTATTAACCTACGAAAAAATTTAACCTTTAATACCAGCTCTTGCAACACCTTCAATAATGTATTTTTGTAAGATGATATATAAAATAATCATCGGCAAAATAATCATCGTGGAAGCTGCCATTAATAATTCGTATACCGTACCTGTTTCCGTACTAAAAGCAGTTAAACCGACCGGTAGTGTACGCATATTTTCAGAATTCGTTACAATTAACGGCCATAAGAATGCATTCCAGCTACCGATCGCTTTTAATAGAGCAATCGTAATAAGTGCTGGTTTTGCTAATGGGACCATAATGGACCATAAGAATCGAAAATCACTACACCCGTCAATTTTTGCAGCATACGATAGTTCTTGTGGAATACCTAAGAAAAACTGACGTAATAAAAAGATTGAAAAAATACTTGCCAACCATGGAACAATTAATGCTTCATAATGGTCAATCCATCCGAGATTGGACAGTGTTACAAAGTTTGGAGTTAATAAAACTTCCCCAGGTACCATCATCGTTCCTAATAAAACTGCAAAAACAACATTCTTGCCATAAAAGTTAATTCTTGAAAAAGCATAAGCTGCCAGTATTGTCGTGATCAATTCTCCGATAGTACTTACAACTAATACAAAAATACTGTTAAATGCATATCTTCCAAATGGGGCAACTTCAATTGCTTTACTATAGTTATCCCATTGAAAAACCGATGGAATCCACTTTGGAGGCATGACCATCACTTCGTTTGAAGCTTTTAAGGATGTACTAATCATCCATACAAACGGAAGCAGCATTAAAATAGCACCAAGAGCTAACAAAATATAAATTGTACTTTTTGACAGTGCTTGTTTCGTCGTCATATTTCCAAGCCTCCTTTAGTAATTCACTTTTTTCTTTCCAACATAAAGTTGGATTAAAGTAAAGATAAAGATAACTAAAAACAACATATAAGCTGCAGCTGAGGCAACACCAAAATCCCAATCCCCATAAAAACGATTGAAGATATAATATACAATTGTTTGTGCACTACCAGCTGGGCCAGGTTGTCCACCAAATAAAGCAAATACTTCATCAAATACTTTAAAAGCATTAATGATTGAAATAATCGAGATAAAAAATGTTGTTGGTGAAATCAATGGTACTGTCACATGTTTAAATCTTTCCCACTTAGAAGCACCATCAATTTGCGCTGCCAAATAGTACTGCGGATTGACATTTTGTAACCCAGCTAAAAAGATAATGATGTTATAGCCGAGCCCTTTCCAAACCGCTAAAATAATTAATGCAGGCATCGCCCAATCTGGATCTGTTAACCATTGAATTGTATCGATACCAAAAAAGCCAAGGAAATAGTTCAAAATACCATAATCTGTATGGAAAATCCAACGCCATACAATGGAAACTGCTACAACAGACGTGACAAACGGAATAAAGTAAATCGTCCGAAATAGTCCGCGTAATTTAATATTTTGATTGAGCATAATGGCAATCAAAAGTGATAATATGATTGAAATTGGCACAACTCCTAATACAAAAATAAAAGTATTGTACATAGAATGCCAAAATTCTTCATCGTGAAAAATATAACTGTAATTATCTAAACCTCGTTCGTAGACAACATCATTAAAGAAGTCATAATCCGTATAAAAGCTCATAAAGAATGATTTGACAATCGGATATAAGTTAAAAACTCCTAAAACAAGTAATGCCGGTGCTAAATATAGAAAGGCTTTTAGCGTTTTTTTGGCGGTAGGCTTGTCGTTCAAGTTTCATCCTCTCCTTTTACATAAGAAGTCATATTTATCTTTGCAATAAACTCTCGCCATCACTTGCTTTAAATAAATGTAAATGACCTGGACGAATCGACAATTTTACATCATCACCATCATTCACTTTTGAATCTGGAGAAACAATCGCTCTCACTTTATTTTGTCCAACTTGTACATTTAATAGATAATCTCTGCCAATTCTTTCTACCATTATTGTCTTTCCTTGAATTCCTTCTTTTTCTGGATCTGTTTCGATAAACAAATCTTCTGGTCGGATACCAACGACAAAGGACTCATCTATATTCACTTCTGGTTTTACAGCTTTTGAAAGGTGAAGAATATCTCCTGTTTCCGTAATCTTCACTGTATCTGTTTGCCCAACAAATGTTGCTAGCAACGTATTAATAGGTGGGTTTCCTAAAAATTGTGCAACAAACTCGTTACGAGGATGATCATAGATCTCCTGTGGTGGACTAAATTGCTGATATTTTCCGTCTTTCATTAATAATATTTGATCTGAAATACTAAGTGCTTCTTCTTGGTCATGCGTTACAAAAATCGTCGTAATTCCAACTGCTTGTTGTATCCGTTTAATTTCTTCACGCATTTCCAAACGTAAACGCGCATCTAAATTTGATAATGGTTCATCAAGTAAAAGTAACTGAGGCTTTTTAACCAACGCCCTTGCAATTGCTACCCTTTGTTGTTGGCCCCCAGAAAGTTGTCCTGGTTTACGGTCCAATAAATGGTCAATATGTACTAATTTCGCCATTTCTGTTGCCCGATCAATTGCTTCTTGCTTCGGGACTTTCTCCATCTTTAGTGGAAACATAATGTTTTTTAAAACTGACATATGAGGATATAACGCATAATTTTGGAAAACCATTCCAATTCCGCGCTTTTCAGGTTCAACCTTATTTACCAATCGATCACCAAAATATAATTCACCAGATGTCGGTTGATAAAGTCCTGCCAGCATAAAAAGTGTCGTACTTTTTCCACAACCACTCGGACCTAACAACGATACTAAAGTCCCTTCTTCTATCGTTACATTTAAACGATCGACTGCTGTTACATCATCAAACTTCATCGTGAGATCTTTTAAAACAACCTTCACTATGGACCCTCCTTAAAGGTAAAATACGCAAAATATGACATTAACTGTCAATTTATATCGTTTTCTAATAAATCTATGTTGAATTGATAGATTTGTGTATAAAATTTCGATATAATTAAGGGCTATGGTAAATTATATCTATTTCATACCTTTTATATTATCTATGAATGTGAGCTAGAATGCAATACTATATTTGTAAAATAAACATTAAATTTGTCGATTTTAGTCATATTATGTTGACACTATCATGGAATGTTACATAACAATGAGGATAATTCAATGTAATTAACACTTGTATGACCTTATTTTGACTCTATCCGCATCATTTTATGTGATAATCGAATAGTTTGAATTGCGGGGTCAGACCCCAAATGCAAAAAAGGGGTCTGACCCCCTATGAGCCAGACCCTTAGCTAGTTTTAAATTTTTATGGTGTGTAGGTTACGATAAAGGATTCAAATCCTGCATTTTTTAAACGGGTTACTTGCTGTTCTGCGTTTGCACGACTTTGATAAGAACCTGTAATTACGCGGTAGTAAGTTGTACCTGATTGCTGATAAATTTCAATGAAACTTTCAAACCCTTTCGCTTTTAACGCATTCACTTGTATATCTGCATTTTGTCTTGTTACAAATGAACCAGTCACGACACGGTAGTAAGTACCGCTCCCAGATTTTTGTTTTAAACCAAGTGCTCGTGCCAATCCTTTTGCATGTCCACGTGCTATGCTCGTTAAAAATGCATCACTTTTCAACTTGCTTGCATCAGCACTATGATCAATGAAGCCATTTTCGGTAAGAACGGAATGCATATTAGATTCACGCAGCATATGAAAATTCGCTTCCTTTTTTCCACGATTTTGAAAGCCCGTTTCACTCACAATCGCGTCATGCACCAGTCCTCGTAAACGATTTGTTTCCGCTTTACCAGCATAACTTCCATTATAAATATACGATTCAAAGCCTGTTCCGCCCCCTGCATTAATATGAATCGACACGAGATAGTTTGCTCCCCAGTTGTTCGCCATTGTTGTACGTTCCCCTAATTGCAATGTTTTATCCGTTGTTCGCGACAGTAGGAGAGAATGCCCCTCATATTCGTTATTTAAAATATTACGGAGCTTGAGGGCAATACTTAACGTCAAATCCTTTTCCCTTAATCCATTCGCCTGTGCTCCTGGATCTGTACCACCATGACCTGGGTCAATAAAAATTTTTGTCATCCTTTTTCCTCCTCATTTTTTTGTAATCGTTCTTCACTATTACAATCGAATGAATGACAAAAGAGGAGGCGTCCACGCTTCATTTTATAGTCAACTAGCAGTTTCTCGATATCACTTTGTTTATGTATTGCCAATGTACAAAGCTTTTCCAAGCATGGCTTCCGTTTTGTGAAGCAAGATTATGCTAAAGGCCGAATAACAGCCCGCACTGGACTTCCGTCTGCACCTTTTATTTTTAATGGTAATGCAATTAATTCATAATCTCCTGGTGCTACATGTTCCAAAACTATATTTTCTAAAATATGTATGCCTTCAATTGCCAAAGCATGGTGTGCATCTAATGTTTTACTATCCAATGGATCGACAGATGGTGTATCTACACCAATAAGCCGCACACCTTTTTCTTGTAAATAACCCGCTACATCTACGTGTAGAACGGGATATTCCTCAGGAAACTTTCGTATATCTCTATTAGGTAACATCCGTAGCAATAAGCGTTCTACACCTTCTAGTTCAAATGATGTTAATACATCCCGATCAATCGTTTTAAATGTTGTTACATCCAAAACTTTTGCCTTTCCTATATAAACCCCAATGTCAATTTCGTCTATTTTCTTTCCTGTTTGATCAAAATGAAAAGGTGCATCTACATGTGTTCCTGTATGGACGCTAGTTGTTAGTTTTCCAATATTAACAGAAGTTGATTGCTCCTTCGTTACACTCAATCCAAATGAAAAAGGTGTGTCTCCTGGCCAAACTGCTATATCATTTGATAATGCTTGTGATATATCAATCCATTTCCTATCCATTTACTTCACCGTCCAAATTATAATTTTGTTCGCAAATCCCATAACTCTGGGAAAAATCGATGATCTAATACTTCACGTAAATAATTTACGCCCGATGAACCACCCGTTCCCATTTTAAAACCAATAATGCGCTCGACCGTTTTCATATGACGGAAACGCCATTGTTGTAACCAGTCTTCAATATCAACTAATTTTTCAGCAAGTTCATATAGCTCCCAATATGTATCAACATGTAAATACACTTCCTTCCAAGCAGCTGCGACCGTCTCATCCCCTTCATATACTTGAGAGAAATCACGTTTCAATAAAGCGGAACGAATAGGGAAACCTGCGCGTGCTAAAGCTGCAATTGCCGCATCATAAATACTCGGTTTATGAATTGCCTGCTGCAAAATATTTGAAACTTGTTCATCCTTTTCATAGATTTTTAAAACATGCGCTGTTTTATACCCTAACGCAAACTCAATTAATCGATATTGATAAGACTGAAATCCAGATGCCTGACCTAACTCATCTCAAAATTCCAAATATTCCGCTGGCGTTAAAGTGGAAAGTACATCCCAAGCTTGAATGATTTGCGTTTGTATTCGTGAAACACGCGCAAGCATTTTAAATGCAGCTTGTAATTCATCATTCGCGATTGCTTTTATTGCAGCTTGTAATTCATGCAAAATTAATTTCATCCACAACTCACTTACTTGATGAATAACAATAAATAACATTTCATCATGATGTGCTGATAAGCGATGTTGACTTGATAAAATTTTATCTAAATGTAAATAATCCCCATATGTCATATTATTTTTAAAATCTGTATGAATCCCAGTTTCTTTCTTTAGCTTTTCTTGCAGATCTGAAATAGATTTATTCATGAACATTCATCCCCCATCCCTTGTTATTATTCAACCTTCTACCTATGCAATGACATCCCTAGTATTGGTAAACTTCCTATATAATTCTTTATCCATAATAGTATGTAGCTTATCCACACAATCCCACACTTCGGAAAATGTATTGTACAAGGCAACAGGGGCTAAGCGGATACCACTTGGGGCTCGAAAGTCTGGTACAACATTCATATTTTTAAGTGCTTTACATATACTAGCCGCTTCTCTATGTTGTAAAAAAATATGTGCACCGCGTTGTGTGTCACCATATGGATTTGCAATTTGAAAGCCAAATTCACCTAATCTTTCCTCGACTAACATCATCATATATGCGGTAAGTTGTAACGACTTTTTCCGAATCCTTTCTATACCGATTTCTTGAAAAATAGTAAGTGAACCTAAGAGTGGTGCGGCACTTAATACATGTGGAGTACCAATTTGATATGCGCCAGCATCTGGTGCCGGTGACATCGTATGATCCATATCAAACTGTTTTTCTTTATGCGATCCAAACCAGCCTGCTAGCCCTGGCTTCATACCAAAGTGTTTTTCATTTACATACAATCCACCTACAGCTCCTGGTCCGCCATTTAAATGTTTATATGTACACCAGAAAGCAAAGTCCACATCCCAATCCGTTAGCGCATGAGGTATTGCGCCAATGGAATGGCATAAATCAAAGCCAATTAAAATACCTTTTTCATGCGCTGCCATTGTAAGCCTTTTCACATTTAATATCTGTCCACTACGGTATAACACACTCGGTAATACAATGAGGGCTACCTCTTCTGTCATTGCTGTAATAATTGCTTCCTCATCCAACAGATGACCGTCAGCACTTTTCACTTGGATAAGATGTTCTGCAGGGTCAAACCCATGTATCAAAAGCTGGCTCTTTAACGCATAAATATCTGATGGGAAATTTAATTCGTCCGCTAAAATTTTAGTTCTGTCTTTTACCGGTTGATAGAATGTTGCGACTAATTGATGTAAATTTGTTGTTGTTGACCCTGTTATGACAACCTCTTCATGCTTTGCACCAACAAGTGGTGCACACATTTCGCCCAGTCTTTCTGATAAATAAAACCATGGTTGATCACCTGACGTCCATCCGTCAATCGCATGTGATTTCCATGAATCTAATAACTCCATCGCCTTTGTTTCTGCCCGTTTTGATAATAAACCGAGTGAATTTCCATCAAAATATATGTGGTCTGGCTGAATATAAAATTCTTTTCGGTATGAATGAAGCTCATCCTGCTTATCTAATGTAAGTGCATATTTCTTTGTCACATCACGTGTAATTTCCAGCAATCCCCATCCCCCATTTATCTTATGATATGTAGATAAGTTCATCATATCATAATTTTGGAAATAATTTAGTTTACTTTTCCTTGCATTTGACGGAATTTGCACACGCACAAGAATTCATTCAAATTTATTATCATGTGAAATGTACCAGAGGGGGTCTGACCCCTCTAGTTAGCTTCCTACCCAAGTGAGCAGCCATTCATCTAGTTCTTTTTCATCTGTACGGTCGTGGATATGATTGTATTCTATAGTTAGGTTGGAGCAACCAACAACTAATTGAATATCTTCCAGTCCTTGGAGTTGTTCCCAATCTGCTTCTTCCCGTAATAATATCACTTTATCACCCTGCTGCTCTTTAAATCCTTCTGCTAATATTACATCCGGCTTACTTTGATGGGCCAACTCTATTAGTCTTGTAAAGTCAGGATTCTCATGGAGCATCATTTGAACTGTTCCTCCACCTGCAATAATAGACGAATCAGCCCCGTTCAAGAAAAATTGCATGGAATCTGTCTGTTCATCTGGCATTTTTAATTGACCGTTATGACGATGTTGTTTTAATCCAACAACGCAAAGTCCTTGTTCTTTCAACAATCGAATCCATCTCGAAACGAGGGTTGTTTTCCCGCTATTCTTATATCCAATAATATGTAGCCTTTTTATATGTTCCACGTACTCACTCCCTGCTCGGATCCGAGTAATAATAGTTTAACCTTTGCTCCTCTTTCATACCCATGTTCACCTGGTGGCAGCACAATGATACAATTCCCGCGTGCAATGGAGGAAACCGCATTTGTTTTATTAAACCCTGCTGGTCGAGCAGTTACTCCATCTGCACCGAACGTCCATAATCCACGCATAAATCTTATAAATGGATTGGCATCTGGAATCGCTTCGTCAAGCTCCGCTTCTATTTGTGGTAAATATGGCGCAAGGCTACCCATCATTTTCTCAATTGCTGGACGAACGTAAAGCTCAAATCCTGTAAAACAGGCGGATGGATTTCCTGATAATCCAAATAACAATTTTCCATTTAAAACGGATACCGTTGTGACACTGCCCGGACGCATTGCAATTTTATTAAATAATACAGTTGCGCCTAAGCGTTCATAGATGACAGGTAAATAATCATAATCCCCAACTGAAACACCACCTGTTGTAATCAAAAGATCTGTTTCAGCAAGTGCTTTTTCTACCATATGCTGACATGATTCCAAATTATCTTCTAACATACCGTATGATTGATACATCATGCCCATCCGTTTTAGCTGCGCTTCCACCATCGGACCGTTAGAATTACGGATTTTTCCTGGAGTGAGTTCGTCTCCTACATCTAACAATTCTGTCCCAGTCGATAAAATCCCTACTATTGGACGTTTGGACACTTTTACCTTTGCATAACCAAATGTTGCTAGTAAAGCAGTTGTCCCTGGATGGATTTTTGTTCCTGCTTCCATAAGTGTTTCTCCTTTTTGAGCATCTTCCCCTTGAAAAGAAAGATGCGCTCCAGGTTGTACAGATTCAGAAATGGTAAAACCTTTTGCAGTTTCTACTGTTTGTTCTAACATGATGACTGCATCCGCTTCAGCAGGTAGGATTGCCCCTGTCATAATACGATATGCCTGAAATTCCCCAATTGGTTGATTAGCAACATGACCTGCGCCTATTTCCCCTATAACATGAAAATGGATGGGATTCTCTGACGATGCTCCGATTGTATCAACAGCTCGAACTGCAAATCCATCATAAGCGGACCGATCAAATGGTGGAACATCGTGTTTCGCGATAATTGGCTCCGCTAAAATTCTTCCATAAGCCTCTTCAAGTGACACAGTTTCTGTTCCAAGCAATTCTACTACTTGCATGATACGTTCTAAAGCTTCATTCACTAAAATAGGTTTCCGTAATTCAACCATGTACATGCCCACTCCCCTCATATTCTTCTATCAATCTACTATATATTAACCAAACAATTGATGATACAATTTTCGTCCTGTTGCCATGTCTTTTAATCCATGTATGAGCATCCGGCCATTTTTAAATAGAATACAGCGATAATCTTCTATGTAAAACTCAACAAAAAACGGTGTAACACGATAATGTGTGCCTAATTGCTTTGCTACCCGTTCTCCATCTGTTATCGATATCGGCCGATTTTTATCTGGAATAATTTGTACCGTGTCTCGCCCACATAATACTGCATAATGTGTTCCTTCGTTAATTTGTAAAGCCGGATATGTTGCTTGTTCCGAACAAGTTTCACAATATTCCTTTTTAACACGTGAAAGACCGATTTCTACTTGGCTATTATGCCAAACGTCCATATGTAATAATTTTTTACGCATTGCCTTTTTGTTTCCCGTTAACCATTTGAGTGCTTCAGCTGTTTGGTTTGCAGCTGTCATTTGTACAGCAGGTGCGATAATCCCAACAGTATCACATGTTTGATTCACTGCAGGAAGTACTGGTAACAGACACCGAAAGCATGGTGTTTCTCCAGGTATAAATGGAAAAACAACACTTGTACTACTTACACAAGCACCATAGATCCACGGTATTTGATATTTCCAAGCAACATCATTTATGAGTAAGCGTGTTTCAAAGTTATCTGTTGCATCGATGATAATTTGTGCATGTGCGACAAGTTGTTCTAATAGAAGCCCATCAACATGATCTAAAATCGTATCAATTTCAACATCAGTACGAATTTCCTGTAAACGGCGTTTTGCCGCAATTACTTTTGGTATTTTTTCTCTTGCATCTTGTTCCGTAAAAAGTTGCTGTCGTTGTAAATTAGATGCTTCCACATAGTCACGATCTGCAATTGTCAACTTTCCGACACCTGCGCGAACAAGAGATTCTGACACAGCAGAACCTAATGCGCCACAGCCAATGATAACAACGTGAGCTTTGTGGAGCATCGCTTGCCCCGACACTCCAATTGGTTTAAATATTATTTGTCGTGAATAGCGTTCATCCACAAAACCACCCCATCCCCAATAACATCGTATGATTTATATATAGTCTTTTCTTTATCTTTCATGAACTACAAGTATATTTCCCGCAAAATTGGTGATACGTGTTGCTTACATGAGACGCATCTATAAACTACAGAAGTAAGCTGCTAATACATTTAAAAGGCGTTATACGAACTGTTCATGTGCTAACGATATACCCGGCTTATGCTAAGCATGCACGTACTAGACCACTTAATCCAGAATAAACCTCTCAAGATTTTAAAGTGCCTCTCATTCTGCAACAACACCCATACCCTGATTTCCCTTTCAAACTTGAACTAATCGATATTTGGCGTAATATCGCTAAATGTCCCTACATATCTTGTGACATCACCAGAATCATCTTTAACAGAACTAATTGTAAGTAATTGCAAATACTCGTTCCCATTTTTCTTCCGATTCCAAACTTCACCTTGCCACAGGCCTTGTTCGTGAATTTGCTTCCACATGGCATCATAGAATGAAGCATCTTGTTTACCAGAACTTAATACGTTTGGATTTTTCCCGATTACTTCCTCTTCAGTATACCCTGTTAAGCGCGTAAATGCAGGATTAACAGTGATAATATGACCCGAAGGATTTGTCACTAATATTCCTTGTCCCGTTGAATCGAACACATCTTTCGATAATGACAATTTATCCATATAATACAACCATAATACGAGCACAAAACTTGCTAGTGAAACTTGAGAAAAAGCCATAAATCCAATGGAGTAGGATCCTGTGAGTGAAAATATAGCCGATAGTAATAGCGGTGGAAAGAAACCACCTAAGCCACCCATCATCGACACAATGCCATTTGCGGTTCCGGCTTGTTTACTAAAATAGAAAGGAACTAACTTAAATATAACACCATTTCCAATTCCAGCAGTGAGCGCAATGAGCATCACGGCAATTGTATAAAATAACATCGTGGGCGAAAAAGCCAAAATGAAGGAACCTAATGTTAGCCCAATAAAAACGGCCATTAAAATAAATAATGGTTGAAACTTATCTGCTAAAAGTCCTCCAATTGGTCTTACTAAGGTTGCCACAACAATAAATCCGGCTGTACGAATCCCTGCATCCACTTTACTCAAATTAAAAAAGTCAACGAGAAAGTTTGGCAAAAAGACAGTGAAGGCAACAAAGGAGCCAAAGGTAATAAAATAAAACAATGAAAAGAACCAAAGCTTTTCATTTTTAAATACAATTTTCATTTGTCCTACAATCGGTTCTTTAGACTTCTGCTCTTTACGATCTCCAAGAAAAAAGTTTAATGCAGCGAAAATAAGTAATAAAATTAAATACAATTTAATCGTTGCAGACCAACCTATTTTCGTTGCAATAACAGGAGCCGCAAAAGTTGTCACCGCTGTACCAGCATTTCCCATTCCATAAATCCCATTAATTAACCCATGTTTTTCTTTTGGATAATATTTTGGTAGAGATGTGACACCGACTGAAAATATCGCGCCACCTATTCCTAAAAATGTTCCACCGATAATGAGATCGGAAAAGGAATTTGCTTCACTTAAATAGTACACTGGAAACAATAAAACAATAAAGCTAAGTAAAAACATGATCCTTGCACCAAAAACATTTGCATAATATCCCAATGGAATTCGTAATACAGATCCGAGTATAACCGGCACTGCTGTTACAATTGCTAATTTTTCCGTAGGTATTTCTACATCCGCACGAATAAACGGAAGTAGAGAGGAGATTATTACCCACACCATAAAACCAACAACAAGGTTTGCAGTTTGTAAAGGTAATTGTAATTTTCGTGTCATATTCAACCATCCATTTCTGTTTTATCTTTCCTAAATATGTTTTATAGTTTTTAGCACAACTATTGCGATTAACATGACCTTAAAAGAAGACTTTCATTACTCGAATTTGGTATCAACGTGTAAGTCATAGACATTAGACCGTGTCTATATTCCGCGATACCAAGTCTCAGTTAAGACATATAAAAATGTACATTTTTAGGATATGCAATCAAAACGGATACATACAATTTTTTATGAAAGTGGATATCTCCCTCTAAAATTTCCTTCAAGATGTAGTAAAGCTCACGTAAGACAGGCAATTTTCCAATATGATGGTATAATCAAAATAGTACTTATTACCTACAATAAGTATGAAATATCATTCGGGGAGTGTCAGCTGATGAAGCAAATCAAAACGATATGGTTGCTTGCTGTTTTATGTTTCATTCTTGTTGGATGTAAGCAACCTACTACTACGGATTTTAAAAATGATGACTCATTTACAGAAGAAACAGCAACTGAGGAAGTAAATCACAACTTTACAGAAGATGAAACAGCAGCCGAAGAAAATAATGAAGAGGATCACACCGCGCGACATACAGATAGCGCGCAGAACATCGGAAGCGAAACCAATCAAATAGCTTCTTCACAAGAAAAGGAAGAAGTAGAACAAAAGTATGAACCAGATAAAAAGGAAATGAGCACGACTGAAACAGGTAAACCAATCATATATCAAAATGAAAAATATCAATTTTCATTAACGCTACCATCTTCTTGGAAAGGCCATTACAAGGTGGAAGAAGTGCATTGGAATCCTTCTGCAGATGTCGTCATTGATTTCAATTTTACATATCAAGGCGAAGTGTTGAGTACATTATTTAGTATTCATATTTTGAGTGAAGAACTTGATGAAGAAGCGCCACTTACCTATATTGCTTCCAATGATGAGAAAACATTTGCATATACGAAAGCACTAGAGATTCCTGAAGCTTTTTATGAAAATGAACAATTAAAAGCTGAGCAAGATCAATTCTTACATATGATGAATCAAGATGTTCCACAAATTATCGAGAGCATGCAATTTGAATCATAATAAGTGGCAGATCCATTTTACATTGGGGCATTGCGGCCTGTAATATTTACGTTAAAATATTGCGATTGCAATTGTTCCATTATATGCACGGAAGAAAATGCAATGACTAGAAAATCAAATGAACAGTGTATTTTTTTATTTGCACATTATAATAACTCAGAACACTTGTTCAAATAAAGGTTATAACAGTACCTCAAACAGGTATTCTTGCCCATCATATAAATATGATTAATCTGGAATAGAATCGCCACTTTCATATTTAACATGATTTTTTGTTGTATAAACGAAGTAAATAACGATTGCCGTCATTGCAAGAACGACCCAAAAGTAGATGGATACCTTACCTAAAAATAAAGCTTGATATGTTAATCCACCGAGCGCTCCACCTAATAGCGGCCCAATAATAGGAATCCAAGCATACTGCCAATCTGAACCGCCCTTACCCGGAATTGGCAGTATGAAATGGGCAATTCTTGGTCCCAAATCACGCGCTGGGTTAATGGCATATCCTGTTGTTCCACCAAATGCCATCCCGATTGCAACAATTAATAAACCAACGATAAGCGGGTTTAATCCTTCTATATATTCATTTGCTCCAATAAACAACAATCCTAAAATTAAAAGGAATGTACCGATCAACTCTGACAATAAATTAGAATATGAATGTCTAATGGCGGGAATTGTTGCAAATACACCAAGCTTTGTCGCTTGATCCGATGTTGCTTTAAAATGAAGTAAATAATGCATTGACACAATGGATGCACCAATGATTGCACCAAGCATTTGCCCCAGAATGTAAGTCGGCACATCTACCCAAGAAAAAGTGCCAATCATTGCAAAGGAGACTGTCACTGCTGGATTGAGATGCGCACCACTATATGTTCCAACAGCATAAATTCCCATTGTTACAGCAAGACCCCAGGCAATGGTAACAACAACCCAACCACCACCATTTGCTTTTGACTTATTGAGTGAAACACCTGCCACAACGCCGCACCCAATCATAATTAAAATTGCCGTCCCAATTAATTCACCTAAAAATGCTGACATAAATGACGTATTCCTCCTTTTTTTATTTTTAGACAATGAAATCCAGTAAAAAAAGGACACATTATCCTTCCCTCATTCAAATGAAGGTAGTCTATGTATCCCCATTTTCCCCATAAATTATTTACTGATTTCCATCTCTTCCGCATGAAACATGAAGGATAATTTCAATCCGTATTGTGTACTATACTTCCTTATTAATAGTGGAGTGAATCCGGATTTTCTATTGACCGATTTCAAAATTCCATGTTTATACAATTTCAAGCCATTTGGTAGCAAAATAGCTGTTTATGGTGCCTCTTCCTAGCAAAAAATTAGTCAACAAAAAATTCCCCTTTAAAATAAACGAATAACGCCTACTTAAAGGGGAATGTAGTTCACTTATATTCTTTCTTTATTCTTCTTCCTCATCAACTAACTCTACACCATTTTCCTTCGCTAAACTTTCTAATTGCGCTTGATAATCACGCATTCCTCGTCTTGCTTCTTCAAGCATTTCATTTGCCTCTTCAATTATTGCAAAGTCCCCTTCTTCCAATGCCGACAGAATTTTTCCAAAAGCATTGAATTGTTTGTTTGCCGCACTTATGTACGTTTCATGGACTTCTCTTACTTCCGGGGTTTCTAACTTAATTGCCTCCAATTTATCTATGAAATCTCGATATTTCGGTAAAACAACTTCATCAATATGTGTATACGTTTCGTAATCATCTGTATGATTATCTCCAATTACACTATCGTATTCGGCAATTACTTCATCTTCCATATCAGCTAGTGGCTTTAAATCCTCATTTACATACCTTTCAATTTCCTTTGCAACAGGACTTGCGCAAGCAGCCAGTGCCAATAAACCAACCATCATAAAAATACCAATAATCTTCTTCATCTTCCCCATCTCCCTCATTTTTCTATACCCGATGTGCTGCACTTGATGAATATATCTACACAAATCGCAATTTTGCAACTTTATATTACAATCAGAGCGTCATAAATAGAAAAAGTAAAAGTCCATTCCATACGAACAGCAGCCACAGGCTATTATGATAATAGCAACTTTCTGTCATGATTACTATGGTACCTTAGGTTTATTTATTCGAATACTACTGCATAATAAGTCCCCATTATCTCCATCATATAACTATGTTAATAAACGTAAAATGTTACCTTTTACAAAAAACAAATTTATCTTTGTATCCCATTGATTGGAGGCTTACCCTTACAGCGTATGGCTTTCACATATATGATATGACTTTTATTATTCATTTTTCCTTACAGCACGCACTTCACTAGCTCATCATTTTTTAGTTGCGTTACATTATTTATTTCTTCTTTTGTCATGCGCCATCATTCCAGCATATTCCTCATGAACTTAACGAACGGACGAAGCAGCAATTACTATGCCTCTTCAAGGTCAAGTAACTTTTTGTAACATTAAATTTACATAAACTTTTTCATAAATACTTCACAAAGAAATAAAAAAGCCGATAAAAACGATAGGAAGAAAGGACTATCCAAGATGTAAAATAGTATAATTAGACTACTATACCGTATATCCAATCCATAAATCATCGCATAGTCTTTCGATATTCATGTTTTTCTACATTAGGAGGTTAACAAGTGACGGGATCTTCATCTAATCGAAATAAAACGATAACTGATTTATTAAACGCAACTTATGTATCACTAAAATCAGTTGTCCCTCTCCCATACCAAATTTCAAAACCAGCCTTATTAGGTAAATCCTTATTGATTGAATTTGGGGTCCTTATTGGAATTACTGGAGATATAAAAGGTAAGTTAATTTTAGGTGGGGAACAGGCTATTTTCCAAACCATTGGCGAGTCCATGTTTGGAATGGCTTTAGAAGGAGAAATGCTTACTTCCTTTAGTGGGGAATTAGGCAATATGTTAGCAGGAAATTTGGCTACCAATATCGTGAAAAGTGGTATTAATACTGATATTACTTCACCTACCATTATGGATGGTCAAACGTCGATTTCCGGATACAAACAAGCACTCCAACTCACTGCATTGTTTGAGCAGGCTGGAGATTTAAATATTTACTTATTAATGGATTAACTAGCAATTATCTATACCATAAGAGGTGAATCATAATGGAAAAATACATTGTATTTACGTTACAAGATCAGTCCTATGCGGTTCAAGTGCAACATGTCGTTTCAATTGAAAGGCAACTCAAAATAACACCACTGCCAAAAACTGCCGATTTCATAAAAGGAATTATTCAGCTGCGCGGCGAGACAATTCCCATTATCGATTTAAGTGAACGGTTAAGTATAAAAAATGCTAGTACAGACGATGACAAGCAGATTCTTATTTTAAACGTTGACTCTGTCGTTGTTGGATTTATTGTAGATACTGCAACAGACGTATTAGACCTTCGTCAAGAGGAAATCAATCCGGTTCCAACGTTGTTTAATGGAATTGATAAAAACTTTTTGCAAGGCATTGCCTACAAAGAGGATGATTTTATTTTATTGTTAGATTTACATTATATCATCGACCAAAACGAAAAGAATGCACTACTGCAAGTCATTCATGATTAGGGGTCTGACCCCCTATTGAAAAGGAAGTGAGGCGGATTCATCTACGGATGGCTGCCCTCACTTCCTTTTATAATTTCTATGTTATATACAGATTGTTTTTTCGCTGTTATATAAGATAAACTCTTGCTTCATATGGTTGGAGCGTTAATTTTTCTGTTTCATGGGCTGTTATTTCCGCATTATGAAGTAGTATATTTTCATTTTTTAACACAATACCATCGTATGAAAACATTACTTTTTCAGCAGAAATATTCGTAATAACAAGTACTTTCTCGTCTTGTAATGTACGTGTATAAGCAAATATATTCGGATCATCTTCTAAAATGAGTGCAAACGTTCCATAAACAAAGACTGGTTGCGCTTTACGAAGTTGAATCATTCGCTTATAAAAATGGTAAATAGATGTTTTATCGTGTAATTGATCTGCAACATTAATCGTTCGGTAATTTTCATTTACACGAAGCCACGGTTTGCCAGTTGTAAAACCAGCATGTTCTTCTGTACCAGACCATTGCATCGGTGTACGTGTATTGTCACGACTTGTTTTCCATATCGTTTCCATAATCTCTTCATGACTTTTACCAGCTTCACGCTCCAAATAATATTGATTCACTGTCTTTACGTCATTGTAATCCTCAATTGTTGAAAACTGGACATTCGTCATGCCAATTTCCTGCCCTTGATAAATAAATGGCGTTCCTTGCATAAAGAAATACATCGTCGCTAAAGCAGTCGCACTTTCTTTCCAATAACGCTTGTCATCTCCTAAAGCAGAGACGACACGAACTAAATCATGATTTTCAATAAACAATGCATTCCAGCCATTATTCTCCAAACCTTTTTGCCATTTCGCTAATATTTGTTTTAAACGAATGAGATCAATTGTATCGCTTGCGCCCGTATTCCATAAATCTAAATGTTCAAATTGGAAGATCATATTAAACTTTCCATGTGCCTCGCCAACCCATTCGTCCGCTTGCTCCAAACTTACACCATTTGCCTCGCCGACAGTCATAATATCATATTTGGCAAATGTATTTTCCTTTAATTCTTGTAAAAATGGTTGGATTCCTTCCACATTCATATGGTAAGGAAAAGAAGGTACATATTTTTCACCATTAGGATTAGGTAAGTCAGGTAAGCCTGGTTCTTTTTTAATATGGCTAATCGCATCTACGCGGAAACCATCAATACCTTTATCTAACCACCAATTTACCATATCATACAAAGCATGACGTACTGCTTTATTTTCCCAATTTAAATCTGGTTGTTTTTTAGAAAAGAGATGTAAGAAATATTGTGCTGTTTTCGCATCATATTTCCATGCCGAGCCACCGAAAATACTTTCCCAGTTATTCGGTTCTTTACCATCCTTCCCATCACGCCAAATATACCAATCCCGTTTCGGATTATTTTTTGAAGATCGCGATTCGATAAACCATGGGTGTTCATCGCTTGTATGGTTAATAACTAAATCAATAATTAATTTCATTCCACGTTTATGCACTTCGTCTAGCAATTCATTAAAATCAGCCATCGTTCCAAACTCAGCCATTATCGCCTGGTAGTCGCTAATATCATAGCCGTTATCGTCATTTGGCGATTGATACATTGGACAGATCCATATCACATCAATTCCTAAATCTTGTAGATAGTCTAGTCTTTTGATAACGCCTTGTAAATCACCTATACCATCACCATTTGAGTCCATAAAACTTCGTGGATATATCTGATAGGCAACCGCCTCTTTCCACCAAACTTTTTTCATCTGAAGACCTCTCTTCTCGCATTCTCTTGTTGCTAATATCCAATGTCCCACTTATGATATAGACAATTGATATACTCTTGCTTCATACGGTCTTAAATTAAACTTTTCTATGGATGCCGTTACAGGAACATCATAATTTGCAATGAGCAATGTTTGTGCTTTAAATTGCACTTCATCTGGTAATAAAAATGGAACTTCTGATGCTGTAAAGTTTAAAATAACAAGTAACTGTTCATTTTCTAATGTTCTCGTGTATGCATAAACTTTTTCAGATTCAGGCAATAATAAATCATATTTTCCATATACAACGACATCATTTGCTTTTCTTAACTGAATAAGCTTTTTATAATAATGAAAAATAGAGTCTTCTTCTTTTAATTGCTGTGCTACATTAATTTTAGGATAATTTGGATTTACTTGTATCCATGGTATACCTGTAGTAAAGCCAGCATGATTCTCATCATTCCATTGCATTGGTGTACGTGCATTATCACGACCCTTTGCATAAATTGCTTCCATCACCTTATCGTGATCAAGCCCCTGCTCTACAACTTTGTCCTTGTACATATTTAATGTTTCAATATCTTTATAATCATCGATGGACGGGAATTTTACATTCGTCATGCCAATTTCTTCACCTTGGTAAATATATGGTGTTCCTTTTAACATATGTAAAAAGGTAGCGAGCATTTTGGCTGATTCTTTCCAATACACGCCATCATCACCATATCGCGAAACAGCCCGTGGTTGGTCATGATTATTCAAATACAAACTATTCCATCCAACTTGATCAAGTCCATTTTGCCATTTTGTAAACACATGTTTTAAATCTAGTAAAGATAACGGCCGGAGATCCCACTTTCCATTTGGACCGGAATCTAAATCAACATGTTCAAATTGAAATACCATATTTAATTCATGTCGGTCTGCACCTGTGTATAATTTAGCATCTTCTACGTCGACATCAGGTGTTTCACCAACTGTCATCATATCGTAATGAGCAAGCACTTCACGGTTCATTTCTTGTAGAAACTCATGCACACGTGGGCCATTCATAAAATACGGTCCACCAGAAGCTAATGTTTTTCCAGCAGTTGCTTTTGCATCGGGGAGTTCTGGATGTTTGGAAATCATATTAATCACATCCATTCGAAATCCATCAATTCCTTTATCAAGCCAAAACTTCATCATTTCATAAACTTCTTGTCTTACTTTTTCATTTTCCCAATTTAAATCAGGTTGTTTTTCACTAAATAAATGTAAGTAATATGCTGCTGTTTGTTCATCATATTTCCAAGTCGACCCACTAAAGAAAGACTCCCAATTATTTGGCTCCTTCCCATTTTTAGCTGGTCGCCAATAATAATAATCACGATATGGACTGTCTTTAGATTCTCGCGATTTTTGGAACCATTCATGTTCATCTGACGTATGATTGACAACTAAGTCCATCATGACTTTCATTCCACGTGCGTGTAGTCCTGCTAGCAGTTCATCAAAGTCTGCCATCGTTCCGAAATCTTCCAAAATACGACGATAATCACGGATATCATAACCATTATCGTCATTTGGAGAATCATAGATTGGTGAAAGCCAAATAACATCCACACCGAGTTCTTGTAAATAATCTAGTTTTTCTATTATCCCTCGTAAGTCCCCCATACCATCCCCATTTGAATCACGGAAACTACGTGGATAGATTTGGTAGACCACAGCTTCTTTCCACCATGCATTACTTTTCATTCGTAACAGTCCTTTCCTCACAAATTGTTTCTATCTTCCAAACATAAAAAGCGAAACTTCAACAGTGGGGGTTTATAGCTCCCATATGATGTGTGTTAAACGAATCAGACTTTTACTAGTTGTCGCTCTCCCATTTATCATTTTATATCCCTATGAATTTTTAAAATGCGGTTCTGAAACGAGTTAACTGCGATAAATAGTCCAAGACTATACTTTTTCCTGACATGATTTGCGATAAATCATTTGTCCCGGAATTGTAATTCGCTTCGGTAATGTATCTGGATTTTTCAACATTTCAATTAAACAATTTGCTCCTTCTAAGCCTAATCGAAAGATATGAATATCTACAGATGTTAATGGTGGATGAGAATACTCACATAAAGTAATGTTATTAAACCCAACCATAGAAATATCTTCTGGAACACGGATACCGATTGAATTGAAAAAGCTAATGAACTGTATCGCTAGAAAATCATCTTTGATTACAAATGCGGTTGGCCGATTTGGCAATGCAAGTAACTGCTTCATCTTTTCTTCCGCTAATTGTTCATCTTGTAAAAAGGCATCCGGGATAATATAGTCCTCGTTAAATGCAATCTGAGCCTCTTCCAAAGCTTGTTTATAACCCTTTAAACGATCGATTGTAAAAACAAATTCCGTATTAGCACCTAAAAAAGCTATTTCTTTATGACCAAGATCTATTAAATGTGTTGTAACTTGTTTTGTTATCGATGTATTATCATTATCCACAAAAGTAATTCGCTCCGCATTTTCAAACGGACGCCCAACGACTGTAAAAGGAAATTTCTTTTCAAGTAAATATTTCATAATTTTATCGTCGGTTCGAGAGTATAGAAGTATAATTCCATCTACTCTACGTCCCTGTACCATTTGTACGACTTCATCATATATTTCTTTTTCCGTCGCACCTGTTGATAAATAAATACCAAACTGATGTTCACGTGCTTTCGTACTGATTCCCCGTAACACTTCCGGAAAAAAGGGATCTTCTAACACTTTACTTGCCGAATTTGGCATTACTACACCAATTGTCTCCGTACTTCTTACTACTAAGCTCCGTGCTTGTAAGTTAGGATGATACCCCAGTTCTTGCATCACTCCACGTACCCTATTTTTCGTTTCTTCGCTAATTCTTGGGTGATCGGAAATAACACGGGAAACAGTAGATGGCGAAACACCAGCAGCTTGGGCAACATCTTTAATCGTAATCGTCATCGTCATAATTCCTCCATAACCATATCTACTCTCATTATAGTGCTTTTAAGAGACTTCGCACCTATTTTACGGATCCTTCCGAAACCCCTTTGATAATATGCTTTTGGAGGAAGAAATATAAAATTATAACAGGAGTAATTGCAATCGTTAAACCTGCTAAAGCTAAATGCCACTGTTTCGTATATTCCCCAAAGAAGAAGAACATTTTTAGTGGAATGGTTTCCATACCTGCTTTATTAATAACAAGTGATGGTAATAGGTAATCATTCCAAATCCAGATGACGTTTAAAATAGCCACAGTCACCGTAATTGGCTTTAACATTGGGAAAATAATATACCAGAATACTTGAAGGCGATTTGCACCATCGATTGTCGCAGCTTCATCTAATGATTTCGGAATTCCCTTTAATGTTCCGTGGTATAAAAAGATTGATAAACTGGCACCAAATCCTAAGTACATAAAAATGATACCAATACGATTTAACATTCCAACCTTACCAAATATGGACACAAGTGGAATCATTACAGATTGAAACGGAATAAGCATAGCCGCTGCGAAAAGGAAAAAGATAAAACCACTCAGTTTTCCCCCGCGTCTTGACAATGCATAGGCTGCCATGGAGGAAAAAATGATGATGATAACAACACTAACGGATGTAATCAGGACAGAGTTAAAAAATGTTCTAACAAAATCTAATCGTTCAAATGCTACGGAATAGTTTTCGAACGTAAACACTTCAGGTAACTTTAGTACGTTTGTAAATATTTCCTTCTTTGTTTTAAATGAGTTTACAATCATCAAATAAAATGGGGATAACCAAACAAGCCCTAATATCACGCCAAATATGCCAATGAGTAGTTTACTCCGATGTTTTGCTTTCATTACATCTCCACCTCCCGTTTTTTATTGTAATAAACTTGCGTTAACGAAATTGCTGCTACTAATAAGAAGAAGATAACCGCTTTTGCTTGTGCATACGCCATTGTATTTTGCGTGAAGGCAGTTTTATAAATCTCCATCGCCACCATTTGTGTAGAATTAAATGGTCCCCCTGCTGTTAGTGATAAGTTCTGGTCATATAGTTTAAATGAGTTTGAAAGTGTTAAAAATAAACTAACAGTAAATGCAGGCGCTACAAGTGGAAATGTAATATTTCTAAAGCGTTGAAATGCATTTGCACCATCTATTTCAGCAGCTTCCAACAACTCCTGTGGAACACTCTCTAAGTAGGAAATATAAATAACCATAATGTAACCGGCCATTTGCCAACTCATCAAAATAACGAGCGCCCAAAAACCTGTAGTTGTTGTGGATAGCCAACCTTGTAAAGCTTCCATTCCAATTTGTTCACCAATCGCAGAAAATACTTTAATAAAAATAAATTGCCAAATAAAACCTAAAATAAGACCACCAATTAAGTTTGGCATAAAGAAAATAGTCCGTAAGAAATTACTTGTTTTTAACTTTTGTGTAACAAGTAACGCTAACGATAATCCAAGAAAATTAATCATAAATACCGATACTACAGAGAACTTCGCTGTAAACCATAAAGAATTCATAAAGTCCGTATCATGAAATAACTTCTTATAATGTTCAAAGCCAATTACCTCGGTGATTTGAATACCATTCCAATTTGTAAAAGAGTAATAAACCCCAAAAATAAGTGGTAAAATAACGACGATTAATAGTGCAATTACTGCCGGGCCTATAAATAACCAATACCATAGTTTGCGGCTTTCCATACATATACCTCCAATGTTTAAGCCTATTTTCATCTACCTTTAATACGATTAGGTGTGAGATCTTCATATATTAAAAAACTTGGTCATCCGCCAATCCTTTCATAGCGAATGGCCAAGTTCTACTGATGCTGAAACAACGTTAGCAGTGCAGTACATCCTATAAACAAAGCAACTTTTTAGAAGTTGCTTTGTTTACGGTTGTTGGTACTCATTATTTACGATCTGCTTCCCAATCTGCTTTCGTCTCTTTTATCAATTCATCCCATGTCATATTATCACTGAGGTATTTTTGGATGTTAACACCTAAACTTTCTTGGCCCCATCCAGTTGGATAACCCATGAATACCCAGCCGATTGTCTTTCCTTGTTCAGCGTATTCATAAACTGTTTTTGCAAGTGGATCTGTTAGTTTACTTGCATCATAACCTTCATATGCTGGTATAAATTTAAAGTCATTAATAACAGCATCTTTTCCTTCATCAGAAGTATACATCCAATCTAAGAATTCTTTTGCTGCCTTCACAACTTTTTCATCTTTATTACTATTAACAGCCCAGTACATTGGAACACCGACAGGTAAAGCATCTTCTTTAAACCCTTTTACCGGAATTGGAATCATTCCAACATTATTGCTTGCAAATTCTTCATCAATGTCTGCAATTGAACCGTATACCCAGTTCCCTTGTTGGATGATTGCTACTTTACCAAGTGAAAATAATTCTTCTACTTGTTGTGAATAATCTAAGCTAACAGTAGGTTGTACGGAATATTTATTTTGCAAATCAAGAATTGTTTTAAATGCATCACCATATTTAAAATCAACTGTATCCGCTTTATATGCATCTGCTACATTTTCATTAAACTCTGGAGATAAAAATGTATTTGATAAATGTAAACCTGTAACCCAAGTTTCTTTACCAGGTAGCGCAAATACAGCTTGTAAGCCTAATTCATCTTTCTTACTATCAAGCGTTTTCACCGCTTTTTCTAATGCATCTAGTGAAGTGATATCATCTGGATTAATACCAGCTTTTTCAAATACTTCTTTATTGTAAAGAAAACCATAACCTTCTTGGTTAAATGGAAGGCCTAAAGCTTTTCCATCTTCTGTAACACCATCTAACGTACCTTCAAGTGCTGCAGATGCTGCTTTCGTATCTGTTAGATCTGCAAGTTTACCTGTCCAATCTTCCACATCTTGTGGACCACCAATGTTATATATTGCTGGTTCCTCACCTGAAGCAAATTTTGAACGTAAAGATGCACCATAGTCTTCTCCACCACCGACGGTTGTAATATTAATTTTCACACCATCGTGAGATGCTTCATATTTTTTTGCAAGATCTTCAAACTGATCTTTAAATTCTACTTTAAATTGAAAAATATCTAATGTTACATCATCACCTGATGCCTCATTCCCACCAGATTTGTTTTTGTCATCATTACTGCCACCACACCCTGCAAGAACAAGACCAACAATCATAAGCATGATGAAGGCTACTGAAAACTTGTTTTTTAAACGCATGTTGAACCCTCCTATTTTCTATTTTTAATAAAAATCCGGCGAAAGTTATGCAAACGTTTTACTCGTTACAAACAAAATTACAGCTCATATTATCGTATATGTACACTTAAAAACAACATGAAACCGTATACATCTACTTCCTAACAATAAAACGAGACAAAACTCACGTATTAGTGTGCTTTCTTGTCACATTATTTAGTGCAATCGATTGCGCAACTTTCATTTTCAATATAACACGGTTTTCTTGAAAACGCAATCAGTAACTTTTTGATGTTGTAAACTCAACATATTGTATAGAGTTTACTTAACCTTAGTAAACGCCTCTATTATGCTCCTTTCGCCAGCTATGTGTAGATTTCCACACATTTTTAACATTTATGTACACTTTTGCTTTTTTAGTTTTGGTAAATATATCATGAGTTAATCATCAAGGTGCATAGCAAATGCATCTTGGAATAAAAGGGGATGATGAAGAATTTGTAAAGCTTAAAAGTATAAAGTGGACTCAAACATTTATTAAGCGGATTTTTGCATCTTCTCTACTGTGATAAAACAAACCTTCATATACATAGATGAGGATTGAGCTGCAGTACCACCCAATCCTCCATCTAGTTATTGCTGTAATTTTTCCTGTAAAACTTCATTTAAAACCTTGCGTAACTTTCTTTCTACTGTCCATTGTTCCATATTTTTTGTTTTACATATGATACGGATATCCATTTCTGATGCACCCAACGCTTGGACACCAATTACATCTGGTCCTTCTAAAATTGCTTCTTCATTTTGCGCTACATGATCACATGCTGTTTGTAAAACTTTAATTGTCTCATCAACATTTACTTCATTTGAAATTGTAATATCAACAAGTGCTTGCATATTCCCTCGTGAATGGTTACTTACACTCGTAATTTGCCGGTTCGGTATAAAATGTAAAGTACCATCAAACCCGCGTAATATTGTTGTCCGTAAGCCAATCTCTTCAATAATACCGTCGTAACCTGCAACAGTAACATAATCTTCTACATCAATTTGCTTTTCTAATAGAATGAAAAAGCCCGTTACAACGTCACTCACTAATCCTTGTGCACCAAAGCCTATCGCTAAACCAACAATTCCGGCTCCAGCTAGCAACGCTTTAATATCTAGTCCAAATAAATCAAAAACAATGCCTAGTAAGATAAACAGCAAGAAATATGAAAAAACATTTAATAGAATCGACTGTAATGTTTTTGTTCTTCCAGCGTGTACTTGATCTTTTTCTGCTTTTTTAGCAAATACTTTTTTTATCGCCTTATGTCCAATGGACTTCACAATAAAATAAACAGCAATCATCACGACGAGTTTTAATATCATTATTCCCCAATCTACAATCAGTTGTTCCCAATTAATTGCTTCCAACCATTTATACACTTTATCACCCTCCATATTTACAAATAAATACCCAATCACTATGTATATGTCATGTAATAATCTAGCGAGATTATCTTCTCTACTATTACCCTTTTTTCATCATGTCTAATCTTGTCGTTTTCTACCTTACTTGATGCATAATTATTTGACATGCCATGCAGTTTTTTACTTTAACATTTCTACTACATCTCGTAAACTTGGAACAACTTTATATGCTTTTGCTTTCATTTCTTCATTTGGTTCAATTAAATCTGGAACTAAAATACATGCAATATCCGCTCCATGCGCCGCACGTAAACCGTTTAATGAATCTTCAAGGACGAGGCTTGTTTCAGCTTCTTCACGTGCACGTCGGCATGCCTCGATAAATATATCTGGATTCGGCTTCCCTCTTTCCACTTCCTCACCACTCATATAAAAATCAAATCGATCACTTAAATGAGTCATTTGTAAATAGGATTGAATTGTAGATAGCGGACTTGATGATGCAATACATTTTTTAATTTGCTTTTGATCAAGTATGTCTAACAATTCATGAACTCCCGGCATCACACGGATACCTTCCGCTTTTATAATGTCGTCAAACTCCTTACTTAACGGTGCTTGAATTGAAGTTATTGTAAAGGTATCACCATACACACTTTGTAAAATCCGTTCATCTTCATCGCTCCCAGCACCGATAATTTTTCTATAAATGTCCATCGTAAATGGAAATCCCGCTTTATCCATTACTTTTTTCATTGCTCGGTAAGCGACTGTTTCTGTATCAAAAAGTAATCCATCCATATCAAAAATAACAAATTTTATTTGATCCATCCTACTCACTTCCTTATTCATCTTATCCATATGCTTCCCCTATTATTTTACCCGTTTCACTAGTTGAATTCTAATTATAACTAGATTTTGCCTAGACGGACGGCTGGGATGTTGCATTATTTTTTGAAAGACATCCTTTTTAACTTCTCATCTTCTAGCAGTACCTAAACAGTTCGCATCACTTTTACCAGTAATTCTCAATATACATTCACAATCTTTTTCATCTTTTTATAGATAGTTTCACTAGAGTAGTTTATGATATTAATAAGATAATAGATTTACGAACAATTAGGAGTTATTCACATGACAAACACACCAAGGAAACGACATCAATTAAATAGACGCGGTAAACGTGCATTACTATCATTAGCTGTAACACTACTTCTCATCATCATTCTTTTTAAAACGGGGAGTTCTACGCGGGATTTGGAAGTAAAGAATGCGCATCTACAAGATCCTCCACATTCCAATATGCAAAATTCACAGGACAAACAGATGACAACCGCACCAAATAAACAGAAAGATCGTAAAGCTAAACTAAATAGTGCAGAATCAACAAATCATGAGCAATTATTATCTAAACTAAATAGTAAGATGAAAGATGCAGTAAAGCCAAAAACGATTCATCCTGAAATTGGGAAAGTAGCATATTTAACATTTGATGATGGGCCACATACCACTGCTTCCGATGAAATATTACGTTTACTCGACAAATATCATGCAAAGGCAACCTTTTTTATGTTAGAACCACATATGATGCAAAATCAAAATATCGTGAAAAGAATGGTTGATAATGGGCATACCGTTGGCGTTCATGGTGTAACACATTCCGTTTCGAAAATTTATCAATCACCTGAGAGCTTTACACATGAAATGAAACAAGCCATTCAATCGATAAAAAAAATAACAGGTGTAGAAACGCATCTTATTAGAGCACCATATGGCTCAGTACCATACATTACACCTGCGTATAAAAAAGCAATCGATAAAGAAAAAATGATACTTTGGGATTGGAATATTGACTCAGAAGATTGGAAGGTTGCAAACAGTAGTTTCGTACAAAAGGTCATGCAACAAGTCCATAACCTCTCTGGTAATCGACCATTGGTTATACTTTTACATGAAAAGCCGAATACGGCAGCCCATTTAGAAAAACTACTACAATATTTACAGGCAAGTGGATATGAAATGAAAGCTATTCAAGAATATATACGCCCCATTCAGTTTCGATAAACCGATTGGAAACATCGTGATAAATGAACTGTGACACCTGTAATACATTCATTAGCTTTAGTATCATTGTGAAACATAAAACCACATGAATTCAACAACATATGAGTTGATTTCATGTGGTTTATTTTCATAAACTTATAAATAAATCATTTCCGCATACATGCTAGTAGCTCATTCGACATACAATCATTCCTGAATAGGAGTCGTGTCTATTAATTTATTCACGACATATCCATCATCTACTTTTTTTAAGTGGACGATCGTGCGATACGTTTTCTGTTCGGAACGGTCTGGCCAATGGATTTGAAATGTATCTTTAACTGTAACTTTCATTATATGATCATCGACCTTTTCAACTTTCTCTAATTCTAAAGAAACAAGGTCTTCAAAAAGATCCTTTGAATCAGCATAATCTATATAGTTCATCGCATCTTTTTTACGCGGGCCATCTTCGTCGATATAATCTTGTACAAAATCATAATCACGATAATTAATTGCATCTACATTTGCTGCGGTATAATCATACATAAATTGTTCAATCGTTTCTTCCAAATCTTGTTGTTTAGCATTTGCAATAGCTTGTTTACTTGGACCATATAATTTCTTCGTTCCATCTAATTCATCAGTTGGATCAATAGCTTCCCATGGTCCTTCATCCATTGAACCTACAATCCACTTTTCTTTGTCCTCATTGTAAGATAAACCAATTGTCCATCGTCTCGTCGTTTCCAAAAGCTCTGGTTTCCCCGTCAATTCGTGATACGCTTCTTCAAATCCATATTCCGCATAAAGAAGAATGCTCGCTTTATCGGATTGATTTGTTGAAATTGATTGACGATCGACTTTAATCGTATTTAATTTACCTGAGTAGAAATCACTGTTAGAAATTTCATCCGTTAGATCTTCTTTTACAGCTTTATTTGCTACCGTTAATGGCTTCGTACTTTTGTCTGCCAGCACTTGTACATATTGTTCACCAAAGTCTTTTAGAACATCTAATACACCTTTATATTGTTCATCTGTTAAAAGATTAGCATAAATTCCCATATACGGATTCGTTACAACAATTGGCTCAGACGTAACTTCACCCCACGGCATCGTCACCACTACTTTTACCTTTTGATCCCCTTCAAGGAGTAATGGACCGATTTCTTTTGTTTCTCCAGCTTCATCTAATGGTAGTTTTTCATCATTAATTAAAATATATGCTTGATCCGTGTCAAGCTCTTCATAGTTATTTACAAAGAAAGTAACAAGGGATATCGGTAAATCAATATCCATTACCGTATCGTTTTGTTCTTCATCGGCAAATGTGATTGTCGCTTTTTTTGACGTTTCTCCATATTTCCCAGTAAAAATTGCTTCAACCTGATACACTCCTGGTGCAAATGGACCATATACAATCGTTTCATTTTCAGTGATCTTTTCCGTTAACTTTACCCCATTAAACGTAAAATGCAATCCTTCCATGATGTCATAGGTGGCAAATTGATTCATCACTTTTATTTTATGTGCATCAAAGATTCCAATAAATTTCCCCTTTTGTACAGTTGTATACAAGCTTTTTATATTTTTCAATCCATCACGCTTGGCAAGTTGTAAAAAAGCTTTTGCTTCAAAATCTTTCATGCTTGTTCCATCTTCATGTACTACTAATTTAGTTAATGCTTTTTCATCTTGCTTATCAATTGCGGTCTCAAAACGCTTATGTACAGATTCTGCGGATTCATAAGACTTTGCCCATATGCTAAATCCAATGACGCAGATAACAAGTCCAGCAAGCAGTCCCCAAACTATTTTCTTCTTTTTACTTAATGGCTTTTTTGACTTATTTGGAATATGTCGCTGTTCTGTTTTACTAACACGCGTATCCTTTTTACTATGAATCCCTTCTTTTTCTTTTATCTCTGACGTCGTTTCTACCTCGTGTATTTCTATTTCCTCGATTTTTTCTACATGATTCGTACTACCTTGTATTTCTTTTTCTTCTACAATTGGTGTTCCACAATGAACACAAAATTTCTTTGTTTTTTCCAATTCGCTACCACAATTTGGGCAAAAGTTCACTAGATTATCCCCCTAGTCCATGTCATTTTCATTTTTTGTAAAAGCGACTGTGTTATAAAATGTAGTATGCATCATTCCCTTTAGGCACGTATTGCTATGTCTGAAGTCTATGACAGACTTGCAATGAAAGGACTTGACTGATTTATCCATGGTTGAAAAGAGCCCTGCATGATAAAAACGCGTTCATTCATGCTCAACTATTTAACATACATAAGAAAATTATCCTTCCGACCTAAATTTTATCATAAAATAGGTCTTTTCTCACAGTTTTTTTAGACTTATTTCTTTCCAATAATGACTTTATTTCATTTCATTCGGATGTTGGAGATTCGGGCTCTCGGGTCGAACTTTGCCGGTCCGATGTTGAAGTTCGCGTGGCCCATGTTGAAGTTCACGCGACCCGGGTTGAAGTTCGCGCACTCCATGTTGAAGTTTATTTTCTATCTATCATGACAGCAAAACACACTGTCAGGGGGGACTTCACTCTCCCGACAGTGTGTTTATATTTTTTACCTATTTCTTCATTACATCAGTGATATTTATAGGCTTGCCACTTTATCGTCAACATCTTCTTCCACGTATTCTACTTTCGGTGCCTTCGTTATAAACCCAAGGCCCGCTGCAACGAGTAAGAGGATTGCTGATACAATATAAACCATATCATATCCGCCTGTTGCATCAATAATTCTTCCTGCCATTAACGGTCCGACAAGTCCACCTACACCCCATGCTGTAAACATCAATCCATAGTTTGTTCCGGAGTTTTTAAGTCCAAACCAATCCCAAGTTGTTGCTGGGAATAATGCTAAAAGCGCACCATAGGTTGCACCTGTGACAATTGCTCCGAATGTGAGCATCGGTCCGGATGTATAGGTAATAAATGCAAACATATTAATAGCTTGTAAAATAAACACTAAAATCAATGTAGCTGATCGGCCAATTTTATCTGATACTGCACCTGTGACAATACGTCCACCCGCATTACCAATTGCCAATAATGCCGCAAATAGGAAACCTGTTTCAAGCCCACCCTGTGTCTGGGCAATTTTAGCTACGTGTCCAATAATGATAAGTCCCGCGGAAGCAGAAAATGCATACATGACCCACAATGACCAAAACTGAAATGTCTTCATCATTTCACCTGGTGAATAATCCTTTCTTACTACTTCCTTTTCTTGCTCTCCGTTTGCCTTTATCTT
Organism: Paracerasibacillus soli; assembly: GCF_042432965.1. Taxonomy (NCBI): domain Bacteria; kingdom Bacillati; phylum Bacillota; class Bacilli; order Caryophanales; family Bacillaceae; genus Paracerasibacillus; species Paracerasibacillus soli. The sequence goes on from NZ_JBHLWL010000067.1 coordinate 164,645, forward strand.
CGGTTTAGGAGGTTCCCCACCAACTGGCTTCCATCCTTCTGGTGGCGACTTCATAAACATGGAAGCGATTACAATTAAAATAGTAAAAAAGGCACCAAGATAATAAAAGGCGTTTGCAACTCCAAATCCTTGAATCAGATAATCTGCTAATGGTGAAACGTATACAGCCGCAAGTCCATATCCTGATACAACAATTCCCGTAATTGTTCCTCGTAAATGGGGTTTAAACCATTTTGCTGCAACTGGTGTTGGTGCTGCGTACCCAAACCCCATTGCCGCACCAGCAACGATTCCAAATCCAATTACAAGTCCAACAACATTTAATGTAAGACCCGCGATTACAAAACCGATTCCGATTAAAAATCCAGATAATAGTAACAGTAAACGCGGCCCTAAGCGGTCAAGCATAATGCCAGCTGGAACCATAAAAAAAGCAAATAGTGCAATGGCCACACTATATGGTAACGATGTCTCTGTTGCTGTCATTCCTAACTGATCTTGGAGTTCCTTGGAAAAAACACTCCATGCATAAAGTACACCGAGACAAAGATTTATTACTGTTCCAGATACGGCAACCATATAGGCTTGTGAATTATTTTGATGTTGTAATTCAGTCACTAAATGATCCCTCCCAATTATTTTGATTCCTGCATGCAACTCTCGTTTTATACACATATACCATATTAGCTAGGTCCAACAACTGCGAAATATAAATTAACATATTATACTTATCTATTAACTATGTTTTTTATACGTCAAGCCGTAGAAAACATGCTTAGATTCTTTATAATCAAACAATAGTATGCTAATGGAAATTGAGAAATCCCCGCTACAATGCATGGACGGGGATTTTCTCATCTTCTAGTTATATGTTGGAATCAGCGATAGTTTCTTTCGCTTCAAGATGAACCTTGCAGCAAATCCACCATTCTATTATTCTTCGTCACTACCACGGTAACGATTATAAGGTAATGCGTTCCACGTCCGGTATGCTAAATCCTCTTCACGGAATGGCTTAGGAATATCATCTAAGATTTTCTTTGCAACTTCTAGTTCACGTCCAGACTCTTCCTTATCTTGATACATAAATTCATCTGAGGCTTTGTCGAGTGCATTTTCAACTTTCCCCTCAATATATTCCACAACCATTTCTTGTTGTGAACGAATGGATTCGCGTGTATCTGCCACCCATTCAGGTTGAACGGAACGCTTTGTATCTGCCAAATAACTAAACTCATCAAAGATATCTTTATAGATTCGTGTCGCATTTTCCCGCGTATCTAGAACAGCTCGCTCTAAATCTTGGATTGTTAGCTCCTCAATTGCTAATGGTTGTTCACGCTTTCTTCCGCCTAATCTCGTATGGCTTAAATAGAATGGAAAGACACTCTTAATAGTTTTTCCAACAGGTAAAACTGCTTCACCATTTTCATCCACACCTTTTGGCTGTACACCTTGCATCGCGATACGAGCCGATTCTGGACGGACAATTTCTTTTGGTGGTAAAATTCCATGTCGTAAGAGTTCTCTAATTCCAGTACCAGAAATATTAATTCTAAAGCGCTCATCGTGTGGGCACGTTTGCTGTGTTGCCTGGCTGTCACAACGTGTGCAATAAAACACTTCATAATATAAGCGAACGTCGATTCCTAATTCTTCTGGAGTAAACTCATCAAAAATGGTGTGGCTTGCGTATTTGTCATAATAATCACCAATCCCTGCATGGTCACGCCCAATTAATGCATGTGTACACCCATAGTTTTTCATAATTAAAGCATGTAGTACCGTCTCGCGTGGTCCAGCAAATATATAGGTTACGCGAAGTGGCGCCATAACAGAACGCTCTTTTGGATAGTACGTATCGAGTACACTACGGTAAGCTAACATGCGAAACTCGTGACGTGTATATTCCCGTTTAGCCATTTCAACAAGTGGTTGCACTAATAGCCCATCTAACTCTTCTAGCGCATTACGATGAATATATTCGTGTCCACGGTGAAGTGGATTTGCCCCAGTAATAAAACCTCCAACAGAACGGAACTTCTTATCCTCATAAAAGAGCTTCCAAGTTTGTTTTGGTTCCAAGCGCAAGCTTTCAAATGGCCCCCAATTTACACGGCGAAGCAAAGTAATAGGCCCACCTAATGCGGTATCTCCCATACGTCGGTAAATGGCATCTACACCTGGATGGTTCCGGTCATTCGTACCAAAAAGATGCTTGGCACGAAATGCCTTATCATATTCGAAAATATCATCAATTTTCAAGATTGCTACTGGTTCCTTTGTTTCATCAGTAAGTGCAACCTCATCCCCAACGGAAAGTGATTGAATAATTTGGCTATTTCGATCCCCAATAGGTGCAAAACTTAAAGGCACAGGCCAAACTAAACCATTTTCCAAACGTCCTGTCGTTAAAACAGATTTGTAATCAGCCTCATTCATGAAACCCTCATTAGGTGACAATACACCAGTAGCAATCATTTCCAGTGTAATAACTGCTTCTAAGTCTACCATAATCATTGGCAGTTGCTTTGCTCTTTCTAGTTCCTTATCACGTTCTTCACCTGTTAATACACGATCAACCAACTTTCCCCCATGTGGTTGTTGTGGGTAACTTGCAAGTTTTTCCTTATCCAGTACTAAATTTTGAGTCATCATATCTTCCTCCCTATATATACTTTGCTTTTTTAATCCATCTTTGTTTATACAAAAAAACAGCAATAAGTTTTCGTTTAATAGATACGTTGTAAGTTTCGTAATTATGTCCTTTTTGTGACCCATAATGTTATATTCATAAGAGTCAGTCTATTTAAGAGAGAGGTATGCTCTCTTTAATTTGGATTATGAATACACGATAAAATAATCACTAACAATACCAGAAAACAATTCCCTCCTTTACGCAATAACAATACTGATCATGTATAAAAATCAACTTTCATCATGGAACAATACAGTTCCTCGTGTTGAAAACGCTATCATTCCTTTGCATAAACGTTCAACAAGCTCTGCCCTTTTGCATGTTTATACGTTTTATTCGATAGCTCTTTCATTATTTACTTGGTGCATGTGGGTGTAAACGTTTCCATTACTACCAAATTAAACGAAAACTTATTTAAAACCTACAAAATTAATTGTAGTTTAAATTATGAATATTACTATATACATAATTTATAGAAAAGTCAAATCTGTATTTATAGTATGCTATGCGTTGTCTTGTTTTATATTACTAAAAACAAATAAGAACTATGCTATACTAACAATGTTTGATAGATTTTAATTCGTGGAGGGTTGTAACTTGATTGAAGTGTATACAGATGGTGCTACTAGTGGTAACCCTGGTAAAAGTGGTGCTGGTATTTATATCAAGGCGAACGCAGTACATGATGAATACGCGTTTCCGTTGGGAATCATGACGAACCATGAAGCAGAATTTCATGCTGTGATTCAAGCATTAAAAGTGTGCAAAACTGCATTTCCAGGTGAGATTCTTTCCTTTCGTTCCGATTCACGTACTGTTGTAGATGTAATCAACAAGGACTTCACTAAAAATCCAGTTTTCCTTCCTTTACTTGAGGAAATTCGGGAATTAACAAGCGCATTTCCATATTTTTTTATCAAGTGGATTCCAGAAAAGGAAAATCTCCACGCAGATCAATTAGCAAAGAAAGCATTAAGAATGTTATGAACTTGATATTTTTGTTAACTTTAAAACTACTTGCATAAAATCATGTTAAAACACTAATAAGCAGGAATTTGAATACTTACAAGTTTTCAATAATCAACAGTTGGTAGATACAACTGTTCCATGAGTACTTCTATGATTCCATAAAAATTGGTTCTGCTCATCGCATACTGGTGATCAGAACCAATTTTTAAGTTTAATGATTCCTTAAAAAGTTTCTTTTAACAAAACAACGAACAATCTATATCATGTTCTTTTTACTTTGAACGTATTTCTTCCCGCATCCTTCGCCTCATATAAGGCTAAATCTACATGTTTCATTAGCAAGCGAATATCTGTTGTCGCAATTGTCGCGTTGACTATTCCAATACTAGTGGAAATAATTGTATCCTCCCCTTCAATTAGCCAAGGTTTGTGGACCGCACTTATAATATTCTTTGCTAATTGAATGGATTCATCTTGAGAACGAGCCTCTGGAATCAAGATAACAAATTCATCTCCACCAAGTCTTGCTGCTACATAGTCAGGCTTGATAACTTGCTGTAAACGACGTGCAAACTCTCTTAATACAACATCACCTATATCATGACCTTTTTCATCATTAATTGATTTAAAATGATCGATATCCATCATGAGTATGGCAGGATATCGATCGTGCTGTGATTTTCCGCCTAGTGACTTTTTTAACTGCAATTGAAAATAACGTCGATTTGGTAACCCCGTTAAAATATCATGGTTTGCCAAATATTCTAGCTTATCTTCATACTGTTTACGATAAGTAATATCTCTTGCAACAGCAACCATATGTGAAAATTGATTTTGCTCATCATATGTCGGCCGCCCATTTAACTCAATCCAAATCCATCCCCGTGTTCGGTGTTTTTGTTGAAACTTGATGTCCCATGGTTCCCCATTTTCGACTGACTTCCAAAATGTATCTTGTATAACTTTTTGATATGCTTCGTGTAAATGTGTTTTGAAATGATTGCCAATATATTCACGGAATGAATACCCTAGTATCCTCTCACATGATGGCGAAACATAACTTATCATACCTTTTTCGTCAATGAGAAGAATTAAATCTGAGGAGTTTTCCGCAATAATACGAAATCTGTTTTCGCTTTCTATATTTTTCAAAATTAATTTATATTCTTCCGTTATATCTTTGAAAACACCATACACACCGACAATTTCATCTTGGACAATAATTGGCGAAAACTTAATGGTGATTTTGATAATATCCCCATCTCTTCTATAGAATGAAACATCACAGTTTGTCGCTTTCCCCGCTACAGCTTGTTTAAAATGACTTTTTATTTCCTCATTATCCTCCGATATGACAAATGTATCATAAAGTGTATCTGATAATTCTTGTATATTATATCCTGTAATCACTTCTGCCATATGATTGCCAGTCAGTCTTTTACCTGTTAAATCATACCGATAAATGCCATCAGGATTATGTTCGTAAAGGGACTCATATGTGTCTTTACTTTCACGAATGACTTGAGATGACGCTTCCGAGGAAATTTCCGCTTGACGGCGCAATGTAATGTCTTCTACAACTGCGACAATATGTGTACACACATTATTTTCATCCATCAAAGGTGTTAATATTGTTCTAGTATAGTATGTTTTTCCTAACCGCCTTTTATAAGAATCCTCGTATTCAATCTGTTCCTTTGATACTGCCGCTTCCCGATACTTTTCCAACATAAACTGGACCATATCTGCCGGCACTACATCTTCAATTCTTTTTCCAATATCATGATTTCCAACTGTTGTACGGTTTCTAGCTTCTTTATTTATAAATTCATATGTAAAAATTGTCCCTTCTTCTACCTTGACAATAATTACAATATCACGTATCCCATTTGCTAGTGCATCATAAAATAGGCGATTCTCCTTCAAAATTTATCACCTTCCTGTAAAAGATCAACGGTAAACGCTAGCATACAACATATTATCATGAACCACCTAACGTAACTGTATCCTCTATTTTAGTAGGAGAACATCTTCATTTCAATAGAATATAATAAAATATCTTCTACCTTTATGATACCGATACTTTATTATATTTATAGCTATATATACCTATTTTTCATTGAAAGTTTGATAGGAAGTTGTCATAATGGTAAAAGGAGGGACTTATAGACTATGCTGTCGTCATCCCTTTTAAGAAATAAAGAGGGGAAAAGAAAAACATGTCAGAATCAAACATCACATTACAGAATTTCACTAATTCTGATCAAAGAGTAGGTATTTTTATATTAGATGTAAACCATGATTCTCTTACTTTTTCATTTGCAAACGACCATTTCCTCCAATATATGCAAGTTCATGAAACACATGTTATCCATCATAGATTAGAGGATGTTTTACCAAAAGAACACATGCCAATATTTCTTGCAAAATGTAACCAGGCCATCAAATGGAATAAAGAGCTCTCCTTTACACATGACATCACACAGATTATTTTGCTACCTATTCAAAATGGGCAGCAAATCGTCGGTGTTTTATTTGCAGGCTCAAATAACGCTGTTTCTCATAATCTACCATCAAACATTAGCAAGGAATTTATCATGCAAGCTATCGATAATATGCCATTAGCGATGAGTATTACAGATAAAAATAATAACCTGTTATACGTAAATGAGGCATTCACAACATTGACCGGCTACAAAACGAAGGAAGTCATTGGAAAAAAGCCGAATATTTTACGTTCGGATACATATAGGCAGGAATTTTTTGAAAATATGTGGACTAGTTTGCGAGAAAGCGGAAATTGGTCAGGAGAAATGTGGCATAAAAAGAAGGATGGCAGTTATGCTTTAGTAGATATTTCCATTCAAGGGCTTCGAGATGAAAATGGTCTAATCCAAAATCATCTTTCAATCTTTCGTGATATTACAGATAGAAAGAACTTGGAAGAAAAAGTAATGTTTCAAGCTTATTTCGATGAATTAACGAAATTACCTAATCGGAATTCATTGTTCAAATATGTAAAGCATGATATTCAAGAAAGTAAGGATCGTAATTTTGCTCTTATGCTACTTGATTTAGACAATTTTAAAGATATTAATGACTCCCTTAGCCACAGCATTGGGGATCAATTGTTACTTGCTACAACAAAACGACTGCAAAAACACCTCCCAGAAAGTGCATACATTACGCGCTATGGTGGGGATGAATTCGCGATACTATTTCAAAACATAGAAGATACATCTGCATGTATACCGATTGCCAATCAGATTATGGAAATATTCGAGGCTCCTTTTCAATTGGATAACTATGAACTATATATTACTGCAAGTATTGGTATCGTGTTGTTTCCACAGGATGGCCCAGATGATGAAACATTACTCAGAAATGTGGAGACTACGATGTATCAAGCAAAACGAAATGGTAGAAATACATTTATGTTTTATGATAAAGCATATAATCACCACGCCAAGGAAAAACTTTTATTAGCGAGTGATATACGTAATGCAATCACGCATAATGAGTTCGAATTATACTATCAACCACAAATTTGCCTTGTTACAAATCAAGTGATTGGATTAGAAGCGTTACTACGCTGGAATCATCCAGAAAAAGGAATGATTTCTCCAGGAACCTTTATTCCAATAGCAGAAGAAACTGGGCTTATTCAAAATATTGATAAATGGGTCTTATTACATGCGTGTTTACAGCAAAAACAGTGGCAGGAATTGGGGTATCTTCCTATCAAGGTGAGTGTCAATCTTTCTATGATTCAGTTTCAGCAGCCTGATCTTTTTGATGTCATACAGTCAACGTTAAAACAGACAGGGATAGCCGGTCAATATTTAGAAATTGAATTAACCGAGAGCGTCATGATGAATAATCCTAAATTAACTTTAAATAATATTGAGAAGTTAAATTCCATCGGTGTGGAAGTATCATTAGATGACTTTGGAACGCATTACTCATCCCTCAGTTACTTAAAAAAATTATCGCCAAATCGATTAAAAATCGATCAATCATTTATTCGCGATATGTTGCATGATACAGATGGGCAAGTCATTGTGCAAGCGATGATAAATCTCGCACATAATTTAAATTTAAAAGTAATTGCAGAAGGAGTAGAAAACAAGGAACAAGTCAAATTTCTACACTCCCAGCGATGTGACGAAGTCCAAGGTTATTACTTTTCGAAGCCTTTGCCTGTTGAAAAAATTAATACTTTTATCCATAAACGAGCACATCTACCTAACTAAACGTTCGTCATTTGATTTGCTATATGTTTACAATCGAGCCAGGGGTATATGTCGGAGGGGCTTTATCTCAGCCTATTTAATATCTATAGGGCTGAGATACCCTTACAGTCCATTTTCTGTCAAGCGCTGCATAACGCTTGCTAACAAACATGTTCTTTGTACAAGCGTCGGTATTTCTAAATATTCGTTTTCACTATGCGCATTACCACCTACTGGTCCAAGACCATCAATCGTCGGAATCTTTGAAGCTGTAAAGGACGCATCCGATCCACCACCTGTAGCTGTATCCGTTATTTTTAACCCCATCTCATTCCCAACCTGCTGAACAACATGTAATAATCTTTCAGTTTGCTCCGTTTTTTCCATTGGCGGTCGTTCGATACCACCTTCTAATGTAATGGTTGTTCCAAGCACATCAGGAGTAGTGCTCAATTCTCTCATCTTTTCCTCTAAAACCTGCGCTTGACTTTGATTACGAATACGTAAATCCACATGTGCTATTGCTTCCGAGGCAACGGTATTAACGGCTGTTCCACCTTCTATTAAACCGACATTCACATTTATTCCCTTTTCCTGACTGGAAAGCTCATGTAATTTAACAATCTTATGGCCTAATTCCTCAATGGCACTTTTCCCCCGCTCAGGTTCAATTCCCGAATGGGCTGACTTCCCTTTTACATAAATCGTATAACGTCCCCCACCCCATCTAGCAGTAACGACAGAGCCGTCCTTACGAGCAGGCTCCATAATTAGAGCATACTTACTTTTTGCTGCATATTTTTCGATTATATTTTTTGAGGTCGGCGAACCTATTTCCTCATCACTATTTAAAATAATTTGGATGTTTTTATATCCACACATTTGAAACGCTTGTAACGCCTTTACCGCAAAAATTAATGAAACAAGACTTGACTTCATATCAATGACACCCGGACCGTAAGCCCGATTTCCTTTTATTTTAAATGGTCTCGCGCTGGCAGTACCTTCAGGAAAAACTGTGTCCAAATGTGCAACGAGAAGGATTTCTGGGTCAACCGCATCCTGATGTCGTAAAATATAGTGATTGCCTACTTCCCCTTCTTCCACCACTTCCACGTAAAAATTCAGTTTTTCATATATTGATTTCAATATACTCCCGACTTGATCTACGCCATTTTTATCGTGCGACCCACTATCCATATTTACGAGACGCGCTAATAACGAAAGCATTTCTTCCTTTCTTTCATTCAAATAATCTTCCATTTCCTCATCATCCTAATTTCTAAGTTTTAGCTATGCTTCTATAAAGGGATTGTATCTATATTTATGATAATGGCATTAAAAAAATACCTCTGTGAATAAAGGTACATTTATCCGCGTGTGTCATCATAACAATATGTTAATATGATAAAGACAAGAATGGAAAGTTGTAGAAATAAAGAAGACTGGCAAATAACACAGCCGCGAGGTGTTAGCCAGTCTTTTTGGATTGCTTATATAACAGTGTAATACCAACTATCAAGCATATGATTGTCGCGATATTTACCCATATAGAAGGATAACGAAATACATCACTCATCACATGGCTTTCTTTTATGACAATAGACATTTGTATAAATAGTACGTATAGGCTTTTTACAATGAGAAAAAGGTATAAATATTTCCACTTACTCTTAGCATCCTGCCAAACACGCCAAAGTGCATACCATGAAAAAACAACGATAAACAAATCGATTATAAAATATGCCGTGAGTGACATGAGTATCAATACAAATATAGAAGGTAGAAATTCCAGTAAATTTAACAGTGATTGAAGCGTGTAACACAGTATCGCAATAAAGCAAAACATGAATCCGTACAAATGTGACGTTGCCTTATTTTTTATTTTTTGTGATAGCCGCTGTCGTTTAGCTTGAACTGGCATATCTGTTTGCTTTAAATGTCGGGACGCTTCCAAATATCTTTTATTGGAAATCAAATATAATAAAGTGAATAAATTATATAAAACAGCAAGTAAAACAGGCAGAGAGAATATACCAAAATGCTGCGCTATCCAAATAGCCATCAGCCCATACATAAATAGTGGAATAACCCAGCCTAAACTTCGTCGGTGCACAACATAATAAAATCCAATCCATTTTATTGCTTCAATCAGTATGGGGACAGCCCCTATTACTAAAAGAGACCAGACCTTGCTAGTTTGACTTGAACCACTCATTGCAGAAAATGCTAGTAAAATAAAGACCATATATAGTGTACCAACCGAAGCAAGGATGTTTAAAATAAAAAATACAATTGATTGCACCCTTTTTCCCATCATTTCAACCCTTTCCCTAATATTGCATTTATAGTTTGCATTTAGGATGAAAATATACCATCTCTACACTACTACAAATTGCTTTGTGTCACAATCATACAAAAGTCTCACATTGTGCAAAGGTATGTTAACGAGAATAGGGTTCGCAATTCGCTTACTTCGTCACGAAGTTTTCCGTATAATATGGAATAGACTCGTTGTCAAAAGCGACACCGACGGCTAAAACTTTGTAATCTTCTTTTAATATATTTTCACGGTGACCAAGTGAGTTCATGAGCCCTTCATGTGCAAATATACTACTTGATTGTCCTGTAGCTAGATTTTCCCCTGCAATTCGGTAAGTAATCCCATCTCTTTCCATGCGATCAAATGGAGAGAGTCCTTCTAAATTAGTATGACTAAAATAGTGATGTTCAGCCATATCTGCACTATGGTGACGCGCCGTATCCCTTACCGCATCATCCCAAGTTAAAGCGGAAAGTCCCCGCCTTACTCTTTCTGCATTTGTTAAATCAAACAACTGGTATTCAAATCCCTCTTTTAGTTGCGTGTTTGGGACACCAAAAAATCCGGTCTTTTTCTGTTCGAGATTACTAGAAATAATTTGTATAGCTGTTACAGTTTGTGCTTCATGTTTATCATAAAAAATAGTGACATACTGGTCATCGATTAAAAAGGTATCAAATTCATCCGTTTTTTCAAATTGATAATGAATAAATCCTTTCCGAATACTTGTCAATGGATCCTGTAATTGAGCACGTACCGATTCCCTGGTTGTTCCCATTTTTATATCATAAGTAGATGTCAGTAAGTCCTGGTTCGTATAGAGTCCAGCAACATGTTCTGCCTGATCATAAGCGACCATTATAAAATGATGATAGTTTTCATGATATGCTACCCAATCTACATCATATTCATTAAGGGAGGAGCGCTTCGGTTTTCCAACTTCCTTTTCCACATTCACACGCTTTTCACCTATTTCAATATTATGAATTGAAAACGACTCTCCTGTTGGTGCATGTAACGGAGGTTTTTCCGGCTCGGGAGATTGCGTTTCTTCACCTTCATTTTGTTTATCCATCAATCTAGCAAACAAAGTTTGTATGTCATGATTTATTGTTTCTATCGCTTTTTTTATCGTTTGATTTTCCTTTATATCCTGTACATCCGTACGTACTTTTTCCATGACACCGGTTATACCTGTTTGTTGGAACGTACTTCCATATGCAGACCAACATATCCACACAATTGCGATTAATATGATGAATTTACCCAACTTACGCATTTTTTCCAACCCCGTTTACCATTCTGATCTATTTCTATATTAGCCAATACACGTATCGCTTAATCAATGAAACTATTCTAGTTTATAACAGTATATTCACAATGACCATCTTTGATTTGCTTATCATACCTTTTGCAATGGACCCAAACTGTTCAGTAGTGAAAACTTGCCTTTAAACTTAATTAGCTCGCTGCATCGCTTCGGCAGAATACTTCGCTTTCCGCGGGCACGGCCTCAGCCTCCTCGCGGAAAACCACCGCTGTGGGGTCTTCAGACTCGTGCTGTTCCCGCAGGAGTCTACGTATTCTGCCTACGCTAAGTGACAGTATTTAATAAAGGGTAAATTCCCTACCAATGCATGCAAATCAATTGTACACAAGTATTTTCCCTTTGAAGTATGTTTCTTAAAAGACTTACAAAGATTGACTAGCATAATCACGGCGGTTGTTTGGAGCGGAGGACCGTTGACTCCTCATAAATGCAAAGTACGCATTTTAATGTGTAAAATCCGAATATCTAATTAATTAATGAGCAATAGATTTCACAATTTAAAATACAAATACTAGCGGAGAAAATACACGAAGACTCGAAAAAGATAAAACGTCTTTTCCTCGTACGATGTCATGTTGCCGAAGCATTCCTTGTCCTGTGGGAGGTCGGCTAAAAGCGGTCACGTCCTGTTGGCCCGAGGCTCATCAGCCACCCGCGGAAAGCGCAGTGTATTTTCGGAGCAAGTTATATGCTCCTCTACTAAAAAGATAGTTACGAGATAGTTTGGTTTTATTGTGTGAGATAAGGTCATTCGTTTGATGTAAAAAAAAGCCGCAAATATGCTTCGCGGCCATTACTTAATATTTTTGTAAATCTGCTATAGGCGTTTGCACAATGACCGGTTTTTTAGCAGGATTTAACCACTTTAATATTTTCTTCACATTCGCCTCAGATGTCGCAATACATCCCATTGTATAATGATCACTCACATGAAAGAAAATTGCACTTCCTTTTTTAGGAACACGTTTCGTATTATAATTAATAACAAATCCATACTTATACAAGCGATGATTCATACTTTCAGCGCTCTTCCATTTCCCTTTTGTTTTCTTTCTCGATTGCCATGTGTTGTATAACTTTGATTTTGAATCATCAACCCATACATCATCATTTGTAATCTTTCGAAAGGCTAATTTTGTACCTGGATTCCCTTTTTGACCAAACGCCGTTCCAATCGAATATTTACCTACCGGTGTTTTCCCATCACCTTCCCGTTTGTTTTTTGCAAATCCTTTTTTTCCAACATGCCCTTTTACTTTCATAACTGGAACCCATTTTCCCTTTGCGTTTTTTTCAAAGGTTTGAATATCCGCAGTTGTGCTATTATAATGTTTGGAAGTTACGAGAATTAATTGTTTATTTTTCCCTACCTTTTTTAATTGGTCCGCAATATTTTTCTTTGATGTTGTAGACTTTTTCTTTTTTGTACTTTTTGGTTTCTTCGTAGTTAAATATTTACTAGATACCCAGCCCGTCTTTTTACTTAGTTTTACTTTACTCCATGCGCCCTTTTTCTGTATAACTTTTATGGATTGGTTCTTTTTCACTGTCGTTATAACTTTATATTTTGTACTTGGGCCAGTACGAACATTCAATTTACTTGCTGTTACATATTTCGTTTGGCTTGCTGCATGTACAACATGCATGTTACCTATGCCTGCAACAATCAATCCGACTACACTTAAAAGTAATAATACTCTTTTAAACATTTTTATCCACCTCTGTTATAAATATCCAATTATCAACAAGAAAAAGGACAGCAATTCCTCTGTCCTTCGTTTTCATTATCTATAATTTCTTACCAATAAAAATATCCATCTATTAAATTACCAATAGTTGAATCGATAATAATACTGAAGTAAATTAAAAATACAATACCGGCCATTACAATGTACACAATATAACCATAAAATGCATCAAGCGATTTTGATTGTTTCGTTAATAAACTTGCAATTAAATATAGCGGTACAGTTGTAAGAATAAAACCTAGTGAAACCATTAATAAAATGCCACCGAAACTATAAGAATTTAATAATATTAGTAAAAGAGATAATAATGCTATAACGATTACTGGAACCATATGTACACCATAAACACTGACCATTTCACGGAAAGTCACTTGTCCACCAAAAAATAAGTTAACAACAAATAATACCGCAATAACAAGAATCATGGAAATGGCCACAAACACGAAAATACTTGCAAATGTCGAAAAGAATGGGATACCAGACCAAGACATATCGTCTACCATAAAATAAAAACTCAAGGACATGATAACAGATAATAGGACGAGACTTATCATTCCATTTTGAAACTCATGACCCTTTTTAGAAAATATCTCCGATGGGTGTTTTAAATAATTAACAAAATATTGCCCAAACATTTTAGATGTTTCCTTCACTTTTTCGATTGATTCATTACTCGTATTGTTGCCATTAGCTTCTGTTCCAGCCTGAGTAGAAGATGTCACCAATACTTCTTGCGATTCAACAGAAGTTGCTGCTACTTCTTCTTGCGGCGTATTTTCAGTAACATGTACATTTTCTTCTAGTGGACCGCCACATTGACCACAAAACTTCCCTTCATTTTGCTCATTACCACAGTTTTTGCACTGCATAAGCATACCACCTTCTCTTTATATTTAGTACTATTATACTAGGTATTTAATACTAGAATAGCGTACCACAAATAAAGGCGGACGACAATATAGAAAAAAGGGGGATCATTCCCCCTTTTTTACGGTGTTAAAATAAGTTTCTTTCCGGATGGTTCTTTTATTCTCGTTACATGATAATTTCCTTCTACCCAATCTTCCATCTGGTCATGGTACCACTCACTTCGGAAATGTCCTGATTGGCCTGGGCCGACAATATGGTGTCCTACTTCAGTTTGATCCATATCAATAACAAAGCGCCAAGACGCGCCGTGATCGACTTCACCGGTATCTTTATCATATGCTGCAGCCATCGGTGTTACCGCACTCCCGCCGACAGGCATTGGTTTCTCACGGTTAAAAAAGAAAGCAAGGACGGGATGTACACTTGATAGCGGATGATAAAATTGAACTTGATGAAAATCGCCCCATTGCCATGTCTTCATATCTTTACCATATTCATCAACTAATTCGGTAATCGCCTTGGATAATGAAGTTTGCAGCACCTTTTCCAGTCCACCATTTTCCTCCATCCATACCGATTTTTCACCATTCATTGCCTTTCGAATTAGCATATCTGTTGACTGGCCACTTCCTTTAAAAAACTTCATCATCGATTCTGGTATCGCATCATCATATAAAATGCTGTCAATCTCCTCGAACCAACGATGGAAAATGAGTGGTTGCGCATCGTTTATTTCATCTCTATAATCCCAATCTTTTAGCAATGCTAATGCCTCTTTTTCATCGTCACCTCGTTTTTCATCTTTTATTATTTCTAAAAATGCTGGAACAAACTCCTGTGCCCGCATGTTCGTAGTATCCATTTGTAAGTTTTTCATATCTTCAACTGTTAAATCTTGACGAGACTCTAGCACGTCTGCAATCCGTTCGTACCGATACGGTTGTGCCCAATTATTGGAAATATGATAAGGATAATTGTCCCCAGCAACTTTATTATTAGCCGTTGCAATAAAACCTTTCTCTGGATTTACGACACGTGGTAATTCATCATATGGGATAAAATCTTTCCATTCGTATTTCGCTTCCCATCCTGGTAATGGTAAAAGCGCATCATCACCATTTTCATAGATTGGAATTCTACCATTCGCTTTAAATGCGATTGTTCCATTCTTGTCAGCAAACACAAAGTTCTGTGTTGGCACAAGGAATTTTTCTAAACCTTTCTCAAACGCTTCCCAGTTTTCTGCCTGGTTGATTTCAAGAATTGCCTCTAACTCTGTTGTTGCATCAAGTGCCGTCCAACGTAAAGACAATACTGTATCTGTGCCACTATCCCCAGCAAATTCAGAAATAACTGGTCCGTGACGCGTTTCCAATACTTGAAAGTCTACTGTCGCACCATCTTTTACTTTAATTGGCTCATGATGGATTGTTGCTCGTTCCCATTCCCCTTCAAACATAAACTCCTCATGATTATCTGGATTACGTTTTTCCATATATAATTGTTGCACATCAGGCCCTGTATTCGTTACACCCCATGCGACATTTTCATTATGACCAAGTATAATACCTGGCACTCCAGCAAATATAACCCCACTAACATTCATCTCCGCTGTTTCCAAATGCATCTGTAGCCATATGGATGGTGTAGCTAAACCTAGATGTGGGTCATCTGCTAATAATGGTAAACCAGATGCAGTTTTTTCCCCACTTACGACCCAGTTATTGCTTCCATTAAATGCATGAGGAATCACCGCATGGTCAAATAAACCGGCTATATCTATTTCATCATCCGTCATAATTGTCGGTTTATTTTCAGGATACGTAGGGAATAATTCCAATGCCTTTTCCTCAGGAAATTGTTCAAGCAAATAATAATTGAACGCCTGTCTTTCCCAGTGTCCACCTAGATCAAATGCCATAAACTTCCCAATTGTAAGTGAATCGATTGTCGTCCATTCTTCTGGTTTCACACCGAGTAATGTGTATTCAACTGGTAGTTTCTTCGATTCGATTGCTTCTTTCATATAGGCGTTCACACCTTCTGCAAACCAATCTAGCACTTGTATGCCATCTTCTGAATAAATATCATACGACTTCTCAGCAGCACGCCTTAATCCGAGCGCACGAAAATATTTGTCATTGTTAACTGCCTTTTCTCCAACTACTTCACTCAATGTTCCCGATGCTTGCCGTCTTGATAAATCCATTTGAAACAGTCGATTTTGCGCTTGCACATAGCCTTGCGCAATGTATAAATCGTGATTATTTTTCGCCTTTATATGTGGTACACCTTTGTCATCTGTTATGACAATGACTTCATCCTGTAACTGAGGTAGCACAATTTCCCCCTCAATTTGCGGTAAAGATTTGTTCACGTATGCGTTTACATAAAAGAATGCCCCAAGTCCTAAAATAAGAAGCACGAGCAAGACATAAAGTATGATTTTTTTCCATGGCTTCTTTCTTTTTGTAAGGACTTCTGCTTGCGGTAATGATTGTTCCATTCATTTCTCTCCCTCACCTGAGAAGTTTAAATACTATCTTTCGCCCCATTTTCTAACTAAATTATAAAATGAAACTACAATTAGTTGGGTTCTCATACTCTCCCTACTAATTGTAGTTGAAAGAATCGGTTTTTACTTTGCTGTTGCTCCACGTTTATTATTGTTGAATTTATTTTTGAATCCCCTTGAATACTTGAAATCGGGGATCTTACAGCTCTAGTTAACCTGCTTGTTATGATATAGGTGAATTGCTTCCTATAATAGGTGAATGAATACCTGCTAAAATTTGCTTGATTCTTTGAAGGCTACTTTCTAACAGTCTATCATTTCTTTCCCGTTTTTAAATAATGAACCGCTTTTCTTGTTTCATCAATATGCTTCACTGTTTCGTCGTATCTTGCTGAAGCCACACACATAAATAAAATATCAATCACATGCAATTGGGCCATTCTTGATAAAGTCGCAGCGCTTCTAAATGTAGGTTCTTTTGTAGCTGAAGTGTATAATTTAATTTCTGCTTGATCAGATACGATGGATTGCCCATACTTTGTAAGGCTAATGGTATGCGCTTGTTTTTCGTTCGCAATTTCAAGAACCTTAGCAATCTCTGGTGTCTCCCCAGAAAAGGAAATACCAACTACGACATCATTTGCCTTCGCAGTAGCGACAAGCGTAGTTGCCATATGTATATCCGCAAAGGCATATGCTGTCTTATTAATTCTCAAGAATTTTTGTTGCGCATCTTGGGCAATAATACTCGAGGCACCGACACCAATAAAATGAATCCGCTCTGCATTTATTAATACGTCAACTGCCTTTTCCAATTGTTCCTTACTTAGTAACTCGATAGTTTCACGGAGGGTTAATATGCTATTATTTGTCATCTTATTAATAATTGATGTAGCTGACTCATTTGGCTTAATATCATGGATTCCTTCCACTGTTGTTTTTTGTAAATCTCCCGCAAGGCGCAACTTCAATTCAGGAAATCCCTTTAAGTTTAATGATTTACATAGCCTAATCACAGCCGCTCCACTTGTGGCACTTCTTTTTCCGAGTTCATTTGCTGTTAAAGAAAGCGTCTCGTCTGGGTGACTGATAATATACGTGGCAATCTTCTTTTCTGAAGGTGGTAATGAGGACAACATTTCCTTTAACATCACAAGTCCACCAGTTGTGTTTGCCATATGTATCAACTCATTTCATTTTCAATGTATGTAGTAATTCGTACAAATTATATCATTTCTCGTCAAAATTACACGGCAGTACATACATTTTTTTCTAATCCGGTACACCGCCACAACTACAGATGAAAGTGAGCGTTGTAAAGCCGGTTAATCTGCGATAAATTCGCGATTTCTAACAACAAGCATTACTTTTCAAATTCTTTTATATAAGTTCGATAGCTCTTCCAAATATCATAACCTAATTTTTTATAAAAATCGACTAGTCCCGTCCAGTCAATTACAATTGTATTGATTCCTCGTCGACGTAAAAATGCAAGACCAGCTTCCACGATTGCTAAACCATACCCATGTCCACGTTCATTCGCATCGATCCCTAATGGCCCAGCTCCACCCATCGATTGTGTAAATAACGGTGACCAATACATATTTTGTGCAATGAATGGGGATTTCGCATCATTTATACGACAAAACCCAATTATTTTTCCTGCCTTTTTAGCAATTACAAATTCCCGACCAGTTCCACCCTTTTGGAAATAGTGCTTCGCTTCATACTCCCAACGTCCGGGGAAACAGCGTTTTAAAAAATGTAAGAGTTCATCTTTTTCCTGTGCATTTAATAGCGAAAATGACACATTCTCAATTGTAGGGAGTGCTGTACCTTCATCAACTTGATAATGGCGGATAAGGTCATACTCGGTAGTTTGATATTGATACCCTTTCTTTTCAAACCACCGCATTGTTTCTTCGTATTGCATCGGGATACCTGGAAAATAATGATACGTATCTTTTCCGAGCCATATTTGTTCCACTCCTGCTGCACGTAATGTTGTCTCCGCATGCTGAAGAAGCCTCGAACCAATACCTTGATTACGAAAATCCGAATCAACAACTAATACTTGAATCCAGCCAGTCTTTGGATTCATTGGCACATCCATTGTTTCCTGCCAGCGTTTCGCAATGATAAAACCAACAAGCTGATCATTCGAATCCATCGCCAAACAGGAACTCTTTTTACATATATTTTCATCATCGAAACTATTTTGTTCGAATAGAGATTGGCGCATCGGAAAATCTACTCCCATCTCTTTTTCCCATAAAGACAATAACCCTTCTAATCTACTTTTTTCTAACGGTATGAACTTGAACATGTACTCACCCTTTATTTAGATTGGAATGTATCATAAAGTAAAGCTTGCTATCCGGTAATCTACGGTACATTCTACTGTCATGCAATGATTGCACACAAAATAGGTCACACACATATGTCCCTGCATGCAATAGCATACGTTATTTCTCTACAAACGGTCCACTACATTACTTCTATCGTAGCCGTCGTTGTCTTTCCAACGATTGAAACTGTTACTTGCGTCGTTCCCTTTTCCTTGGCATATAAGACTCCACACATATCTACTGATGCAATATGCTCGTGACTAGATTTCCATTTCATTGTAATGGCTGGAAAATCTATTAAATCAACATCATATTGCACGTCTAACATTTGAAAATACCCCCGGACATGTAAGCGAAGCTTCTCTCCCTGTTTGATTTTGAAATAATTCATGGCAGCTGCATGTTTCGTGAAAATTTCCAAGCCCATTACGAAAGGTTTAAATTCATAAGTGATTCCCGACGGGGTAATGTGCAATATTCCGTAACCATGGATATTCCCACGCTCTTTTGTAACATAACCTTTTGGTGCCGCATTACCTGTAATTACATAATGCACGCCATCTTGTTCCCACATGTTTAATACATGAAGGTGACCAAAAAGAACTGTAATGGATACGTCTTGATTTTTCTGTTTAAAATCACGTAATAGATTTTTAAATTTGCCGGCATCTTCTTGCTCCATTTCATGTGCTGTGCCAAACGTATCTTTTACCGGGACATGGGTCGCGATCACAATACTTTTCTTATTTGTACGTGCTAGTAGCGTAGCCACATAATGCAATTGTGTTGCATCAGATTGACTCATACTTTGGTCATAAGCCGAATGAAGCACGATGAATAACGTATTTCCATATTCTAAATGGTATGTGGGGGATCCAAAATGCGACATAAATAAATCTAGATTCCCTTGAAATGCCTCATGATTTCCAGCAACAGCTAGTAATCTCTTATTTTGTAATAAGGAAGTTGCCTTGATAAATTGCTCATATTCTTCATTTATGCCGGCATCCACCATATCACCCATATGCATGACAAAAGAGACGTCTTCGTTTGCAATATGCTGAAAGACAAACGCTGCATACGCTACTGCATGTGTATCAGGTATCACTGCAATCCGGAAATTTTCCGTGTTAATAGGTGCTTGTATCTCACGTATAAAAAACCGTCTTTCGATTGGACTGCATGTATTTCCTGCTCGATCCTGCGCGGTAATCCGTAAAACATGTTCTCCATCACGCAACTTTTTTTCAGGAAGACTGTACCCCCACCCTGTTTTTTCATCATATGTAACGTGCAATCGTTCCCCATTTAAGGTAATTGTAATGTCATTTTCATCGATTCCACTTTGTTCATCTATCGCATGAAACGTAATTCGTGGTGTTGTCGTATAACATATTTCATATTGTGTCGGTGTCATTTGTGAGATGACGGGACTTTTCGTATCTGGACTTAAATCAATCCAAAGCTTTTTGTCCACACCCGGGAGGGAAATATTCCCTGCTTTATCTTTTGCAGTTATCATGATATGGAGCAATCCTTCATCCAAATCTCGAAAATGATATGAAACGATCCTTTCATTCGCATCATACGCATGTTTTACGAGTTTACCATTTACAAGCATACGAATGGTTGTCGGATCAACTCCAGATTTATCATCGCTAACTTGAACAGATAGTACAAATGCCCGTCGATACATCACATTTTCTTTCGGGTAAACATGATGAAATGTCGGTCCGGTTAAATCCTCATCATCTATGTATACGAAACGAATTTGTTGAAAATAAATGTCACCTTTGTAATCTGCATTTCCAACAAGTGACTTATCAATTTCCACTGCATATATTTTTTCTAGTGTGAATGGCAAGGGCCAAGTCGCATCTAATGGTGCATCAACATATTTCCAGCCAAACCAGTCAATGTTTCCATCCGTTAGATTGATTGTTTTTCGTTGACCCTCTCCATCCACAATCACGGCTCTTAACCATGGGGATTTTCCGTCTCCATGTACCCACATTCCTAGTTTTAATGGTCTAGATTTTGTTATAAGATTGTCCTTGAAAATGATATACATCGCACCATTTCCAGCAGTCCAACCACCAAAATGATAGCTTAATTGTAAACTTTTCCCACCCTTTACATGTGTGTCACTTATTGCTAACTGGTATGTGCGCACAAAAGTAGTATTCTTTTCATATCTTGATAAATCCCCATGTGTAAAATCATCCAATAGTAATTGCTTTTTTTCCATACAACAACTTCCTTTGAACGAATAATTCGTTTAGTCTAGAAGTAGGACCAGATTAATTTCTAATTACTTTTTTGTTTCATCAACTAAAGCAATGGCTTGATGAACAAAACCTTCTGCTTGCGCTATCAGTTGTCTCGCCTCGGCATAGGAAACGCCTGTTTTTAACATGACGATAGCAGGTTTTACTTCATGATTCGTTTCGTTCAACACCCTTTCCGCTTCCTCATTTGAAACAGATGTAATCGTACTAATGATACTTTTTGCCCGTTCTTTCAACTTATAATTACTCACTTTTACATCTACCATTAAATTTTCATATACTTTGCCAATTTTTATCATCGTTGTCGTTGTAATCATATTTAAAATCAACTTATGTGCAGAAGCAGCTTTTAATCTTGTAGATCCGGTTAATATTTCGGGTCCCGTTAACACTTCTATTTTGATATCAGCATAGCGACTTATTTTCGCATGTTTATTACTCGTTAAACTGACTGACGTAGCCCCGATCTCTTGCGCATGTTTCAGTGCGCCTACAACATAAGGTGTCCGACCACTCGCAGCAATACCAATGACAACATCGAGTTCTGTCACGCCTCTTTCTTGTAAATCCGCTGCTCCTTGCGCTTCATCATCTTCTGCACCTTCAACAGCCTGCCTAAATGCGCCATCACCACCAGCCATCACCGCTTGAATCAAATCCGGTGGCGTACTAAATGTAGGTGGACACTCTACAGCATCTAATATACCAATGCGACCACTCGTACCAGCTCCGACATAAAATAATTTACCGCCTTTTTTCATTGATTGACAAAGTACATCAATCGTTTTGCCGATTTCCGGTAATACTTCATGCACCTTCTCTGTCACGGTTCTATCCTCTTCATTTATTATTTTTAAAATATCCATCGTCGGTAAATGATCGATATGCATGGAACTTTCATTCCGCTGTTCCGTTGTTAAAGTTTTTAGTTTTTCCATTCTTTATCAACCTACTTGTATATGAGATATTGTTCTTTCCTATTGCTTAAAGCTACCAGCCTTTCTGTACATTCCGATAAAAGTATTTGCCTTTTTTCTCCATATCACATATCTTCATTTATCGTACTCGCAAGCAAAGAAATTTTATACTTCTACCTTTTCATATTTATAGATGACAAGCGAAGTGCCCCACATTAAAATATATGCTGTCACACTTCCACCAAAGAAAAATAACAATATCGGAATCGTAGCAAATGCAAAATATTGGATTGCAATTGTGATCCCTAGTAAGAAAATTGTTAAAATCGGGTGCCCAAAGCCAACCATGAATGCCCATTTTATATAGCCAGTAATTTTTAAATGAAAGTGAGAAAACATTGGAAATACATAGAGCAAAATAATGGCATACATAAGAAATAACCCAATCACACCGTAACTCGCGATTAAATATGTGACATGTTCTTGTGAGCGCAATATTTGAAACTCAATGGTTAACAAATATCCGATGATAAGGAGGATATAACCTAATACATTACTTTTCACAAACTCCTTCCGAAAAGCATGCCAGAAGGTTTGAAAAATCGGGATATCCGTTTCTTTATTCGTCCATTTTCTAACGACTGCAAACATTGCTGCAGTTGCCGGAAAAAATGTAACGAATAGGAGCCCAAGTGCTGAAAATCCAATCCATAACAAGTTTAAATATGCAAATCGGGTCACCCAAACTGAAACACGATAATAACCAGCTACAAACCCATTCATTGCTGTACCTCCTAGTGTTATCTTGATTGCCTACACATTTTTATTCAAAAAGGACTGAATCATACCAGTCTTTTTGGATACTTTTTTCAAAATGACAATATCATTCCTTAATGGATCCAATTAATACACCTTGCACAAAAAAGCGTTGGATAAATGGATAAACTAATAGTAATGGTAGAGAGGATACAATAATGACTGCATATTTAATAAGCCCTGCTGTTTTGACTTGATCCACTAACGACTCTGCACCACCACCGGTTGGGTCATTTAATTGCATTTGATTGACAACGAGTATTTCCCGCAAAATTAATTGCAATGGATACTTACTTCGGTCTGATAAATAAATGAGCGCGTTAAAATATTGATTCCATAAATTCACTGCATGAAATAGTGCCATTACCGCAATAATTGGAATCGACAAAGGTAAAACAATTCGCATAAAAATATAAAGATCAGATGCACCATCAATTTTGGAAGCCTCCACTAATTGATCAGGAATGCTTTGTTGAAAAAATGCACGCGCAACTAAAATCGACCAGGCACCGACGACGTTTGGAATGACAATTGCCCACATCGTATCGAGCATACCTAGTGACTTAATTACTAAATATGTCGGTATGAGTCCACCATTAAATAGCATCGTAAATAAAATAAACCATAAAATAAATTTCTTACCCATTAATTCTTTCCGTGATAACGCATAAGCACACGGTAATAGCACGAATAAGTGAATCGCCGTTCCAACAATTGTATATAAAATTGTGTTGCCATATCCACGCCAAATGGAATGATCCGCAAAAACACGTTCATACCCTTTAAATGTAATATCCACAGGCCATAACCACATTTTCCCTGAACTTACAGCTTGAGGATCACTAATGGATGCACTTAATACAAATAGTAACGGATAGACGACAATAATGAGTATGACCGTTAAAAATATATTGTTTATTATTTCAAATGTTTTATCTGACATGCCGGATTTTGACATGATTGACACCTCCTACCACAGACTATTGTCACTCGTTTTTCTCGCAACATAGTTAAACACAACGAGTAATGTAATGTTAATAACAGAGTCGAATAAACCAATTGCCGCCGCAAAGCTATATTGTCCTTCTAATAATCCAGTTTGATATACAAATGTCTGAATAACATCAGAAGTCGGGGCATTCAAGTCGTTTTGCATTAATAAAACTTTTTCAAAACCGACAGTCATAAAGCTGCCAATATTCAATATAAATAACACAATAATTGTCGGCAAAATACTTGGAATATTAATATGTATAATTCTTTGCATACGCGTAGCCCCATCAACTTTCGCTGCTTCATGTAACTCCGGGTTTACGCCCGATAATGCCGCTAAGTAAATAATGGAACCCCAACCTAACGTTTGCCAAACACCAGACCATGTAAAAACATGTCTAAACCAAGACGGGCTTGTTAAAAATGGAATCGGCTCGCCACCCATTGCAACCATAATCCGATTTACTAAACCTGTTGTCGGGTCTAAAAAGATTACAATCATCCCTACCACTACAACGACGGATATAAAATGGGGTGCATACGTTAACGTTTGCGTCCATTTTTTAAAATACTTATTCCTTACTTCATGTAAAGATAGCGCCAAAATGATTGGAAGTGGGAATAATAATAATTGGTAACCACTTAAGATAAGCGTATTTTTTAATAACCGCCAAAAATAATACGAGTCAAAAAACCTTGTAAAATGATCAAATCCTACAAATGGACTTCCCCAAATTCCATCCGTTGCAATAAAGTTCTTAAACGCAATTTGTACCCCATACATCGGTACATAATGAAAAACGATAAAATAAATTGCCGCCGGAATGAGAAATAAATAAATTTGCCAGTTTCTTTTAAAGTTTCGCCTAAATATATGAAATTTCGTTGGGACAGGAGTGGTTACTTCTGCTTTTCCATGTTTCATACTGACTACCCTCCTATTAATTAGTGGCCGGAATATATCCAGCCACTAATCCTTTCTTCCTTGCATGTTTTATTTTTATATTAGTTGCTCTTATACCGTTTATAAGCTTCTTTTTGTATTTCCATATACTCATCTAAACGCATTTTTTCAATTTGTTCGACATACGCATCCCATTCTGAAAAGTCTGCTTCGCCTGTAATAAATTGTGCTTGCATTTCACTTACATATTTTGATAAGTCTGTTTCTAAAATCGCCATTTTCTCATTTTCTTCTGGTGTATACGTAAAGCTAGGCCATACTTCATCAATTAAGTAAGGCATTAAGTTTTCTGTTGCTTCTTTATCCGTAGGCGCATTTTCAGAACCAGTAAAGTAATCGTCCGTAACCATTACAGGATGGTTACCACCTGGATTAATGATGTATTCAGCAAGTGCTTGCGTTAATGTTAAACCATCCGGATGATTTGTAATTTCTTCTTTCAATTTCGGACCTTCCGCTGTTTCCTCATATGTCACGCCTTCAATCCCCATGAAGAACATTTTTGATCCTTCATCTGTCCAAAAATAGTCAATCCAACGTAAAGTTGCTTCGGGATTTTCGTTTACTTTCGTAATAAGGAAGTTTCCTAATGAGCGTAGTGGTGACGTAATCCCTGTATACATTTTTGTTCCATCTGGGCCTTCCAAAGCATTACCTGGAATAAACTGTCCACCTATTTCTTCTCCATACAATTCAATAGGATTATAGAATTGCACTGCACCGTAACGATCTGCAGCTGCATTTGCTAAATGTTGATCAACTTCAAGAGAGTAAATATTTTGTTCGATAAGTTCATCTTCGTATAGTCGATTCAAATATTTCAGCATTTCTTTATATGGATCAGTAATCGGGAAGAAGCGGATATCACTAGATTCTGGATCCTCGTCCACGAGCGTATGTAACTGTCCTTTGTTTTGTACGCCAAATGCACCTGAAATCCAGTGTATAATACGCGACATTTGCGCAACACTACTTAACGGAATTTCATCATGTTCCCCATTCCCGTTCAAATCTGTTTCTTTCACAGCCTTCAAATACGCATAGAATTCTTCAGTTGTTTCCGGATTATCCATCCCTAACTTTTTCAACCATTCCCCGTTTATCCAGCCTTTCGCACCAGTTAATAATGAAGTAAATTCTGGTGAGTAAACAGTTGGAATGGAATAAATATTTCCATCTGGGAATGTTAAACCTTTTTTAATATCTGGATTTTCATCTAACACTTTGGCAATATTTGGTGCATACTCCTCAATTAAGTCATTAAGCGGAATGAATGTCCCTTGTGCACCATACTTTTGGATATCTGATACTGGAATATTTGCAGCATAAAATACATCTGGCAAATCATCACTCGCCAAAGCTAAATTCCGCTTTTCTTCCAAACCATCTGCTGGAACTTGATTCCATTTAATTTTCATATTCGTCATTTTTTCATATTCATTTAATAGTAAAACATCATTCCAATCATCTGCTGTTGTCGCAGATTTTCCCGCAAAAATATTTAACTCGATTTCCTCTTTTACAATAGGCATATCCGTTTTATTTAAATTCTTTAATGATTCCTCATTACCAACTTTTGACTCCTGCTTGCTATCTTTATTACATGCTGCAAGAAGTAACAAAAAGGCCAAAAACATTAGTAACATTACTTTTTTAAACTGTTTCACTAAAAAACCTCCCCACAATATTTTCTCTCGCCCACCCATTACCTTTAGATGGTAAACATTTTGACTTACTTAACAATGGCAATAAAATTGCTGTTTGAAAAAAACGCTGATGCTTAGGATTGGAGTATGATGAAATAAATACCATATCCTCCTTGTTTTTATGTTATGAGTGTTTTTTACCTCACCTCCTTTACGGTTTTTGGAATTCTGGAAATTTATCGCATCATGTACGGGCTTCATGATCCGTTATCATTACCATTCGGTTCAGCTATGCATGTAAGAAAACACGACAGGCTAGATTTTAGGATTCTAAAGTTTTGGGATTTCTGGACTTTGGATTTCTGGATTTCTGGATTTTGGATTTCTGGATTTCTGGATTTCTGGATTTTGGATTTCAAAGTAGCTAGTTTTCCTCACACCAAAGATTGGAATTGCTGTAACAACTTATACACTTGATAATCCTTTTTATGACAAATCCTGAAAGCGTTTACTATTATGTGCTACATGAATCAATGGAAGTTTGCGTCATTCTTCCATTGATTGTTAGTCAAACTAATCTGACCTTTACTCGTTATTAGCTCCCCACTCATGATCTTGAATCCCTGCGAACCTATGAAATGGATCATATAGCTAGTAACTTACGATAAATTTTAAAAATAAATCCAAATAACAGAAATAACATTTTACCTTTATTGAAACTTTTCTAATATATTATTTTATTTCATATAATACCACAACATAACAAAAAATGAAATATTAAATTAATATTTATTTTATATCATGTAATAATATTTCATGTGGGGTCAGACCCCAATATCTCTTAGAAACCATGCACATTTACTTGTATTATGCTGCGATATTATCTAGTATATTATTAATCTAAAATTTCTAAAGGGAGCGGATTAATATGACAATTCACCACCATCATCCTTATATGACCATTCACGATTTCAAATCCCATAGCCATTACAGTTGGGATCACGCTTTAAAGCCAATTGCTGAAGTAGATTCAGGACAGACCATTACATATGAAATTACAGATGCTTCTGGTGGACAATTTACCAAAAACTCGACAGCTGCTGACGTGATGAAACTCGATTTCAATAAAATAAATCCTGTGGCTGGGCCAATCTATATTAAAGGTGCACAGCCCGGGGATACACTTGAAATTGAAATGATTGATTTCCGTCAGCTTGAATGGGGCTGGACGGCTTTAGTTCCTGGTCTCGGACTACTAGCAGATGATTTTAAAGAGCCAGCATTTAAAACATTTGACTTAACAAAACGAAATAGATTTGAATTTTTGGATGGAATCGATCTATTTCTAAAACCATTTCCGGGTACTGTCGGTGTTGCCTTACCCGAGCCTGGAAGCCACAGTATTTTACCCCCAAGGAAAAATGGGGGGAATATGGATATACGGCATCTTATCCGAGGAACAAAGCTTTATCTTCCTGTTTGGGTGGAAGGGGCACTATTTTCCATCGGGGATACACATGCTGCACAAGGTGATGGCGAAGTTTGTGGTACCGCTGTCGAGGCGTCAATAGAAACGACAGTTCGTTTTAAATTGCACAAAGGTAAAACAATTCAAGGGCCACGATACGAAATTCCTGGGCCACCGACTCCCGAAGCAGACAGTAATGGATACTATGTCACAACAGGACACGGCGAAGATATTTATCAGGCATCACAACACGCTATTCGCTACATGATTGAACATTTAGTCGACACGTATAAAATGAGCGAGCAAGAAGCATATATGCTCTGTAGTGTTGCAGTTGACCTACGCATTAGCGAAATCGTCAACACACCAAACACACTCGTATCCGCCTTCCTCCCACAAGCTATATTTTATTAATGGGGTCAGACCCCTTGTGTATTGCTTCACAAGGATAATGTCTAATCCTTGCTATAACAGGGTTTATGCGCCATACTTAATATGAGGTGAGCATATGCCAATTAAGAATAGGACCACCAGTATGTTTGTGATGTTGCCAGAAGATTTACTTAAAAAGATAAAAGAATTCAAAGAAGATAACAGAATTAGAACGAGAAATGAAGCAATTAGAACACTTATTAGAAAAGGGCTAGAGGACTCTCAAGAATGAGAGCCCTCTAAAACAGCTCTTCACCGTTATTAACGTACATGATCAAATAAGCTAAGCACCGCCTGTACCTCATCCCCTTTCTATAAAATTATAAAGGTACAGCAGCCATATCATTCCACATAAGCACTTCATGGGGGAAAAAACACAACCTATTCACATACTACGTTTTTGTCATTCCTTTAACATTTTTATTTGCTATATCAAGAAAATCATTTCGGGCTTCTTCAATCTTTCTCTTTTTCAAATATCGGCAGGGGGTCAGACCCCTCATCTTTCTCTTCTACAAACTTTTGATAGTTTTCTTTTACAGGTTCGTCCAAATATTTTAAAATTTTATCCGTTCGAATGTGCGGGTTTTCCTTATTTGAGATATATGCTGCATAACTACTCCAAAGGTACTCACTTGGCGTGCTGACCATCTTTGCTTCCACTGGATTTAAATGAATATATCGGCTCACATCTAGTTTATAGTCCTTTGACTCTATTAGTTTTGCGCCATAACGTCCTTGAAAAACATGGTCAATATAGTCATGACGCCTGTTAAAATACATTGCATACTTGGAATTCAGCATTTTCATAATGTCCTTTGTATGATGATCTATCGTTTCTAATTGGAGGTGGATATGATTGGTCATGAGGCAATATGTATGTAGATAAAATGGATAGGTAGCGCGCGTTTCTTCTAATATATCTAAATACTTCTGATAATCTTTCTCATCATAAAACAATGCATTTTGTCGATTTCCTCGAGAAGTTATGTGATACATCGCGCCCGGATACCAAACACGTGGTTTTCTTGCCATATTGTGGACACTCCTTTTAGTTATAAAATTGCTAGTATTATCATATACTCTATTAGATTGCTTTTTGTAGGGGGGCTGACCCCAATAAACGAGGTGGATACATTGGCGTTTAATTCTCCTGAGAGAATAGTAGAGATTGCGGCTCATACTGGGAAATGGAAAACTCGCCTTTCTATATTACGTACGCTTCTATTAGGATTTTTAGCTGGGGCTTATATTTCCCTTGGCTTTTTACTATATATTCGCGTAACAGCGGAGCTTCCACAAGATATTTGGGGATCAGTGTCGGTCTTAATTGGTGCGGGGGTTTTTCCACTTGGACTAATCTTTGTAATTATCGCTGGTGGTGAACTTTTAACCGGAAATATGATGACATTAATAACAGCAAGACTAGCGAAAAAAATAACAACATCACATATCATTAGAAACTGGACAATCATTACGATTAGTAACTTTATTGGCGCTTTGTTTGTTGCTTATTTTTTTGGACATGTTCTTGGCCTAACGGAAACTGGGCCATATTTAGAAAGGACAATATCCGTTGCGGGTAGTAAGATTAGCGAATCTTTTCCCAAGGCATTTGTTTCTGGTATTGGAGCAAATTGGCTTGTTTGTCTAGCAGTATGGTTAGCCTATGCTGCGAATGATATTGCAGGTAAAGTGATTGGCATCTGGTTTCCGATCATGGCCTTTGTCGCTATTGGCTTCCAACACGTCGTTGCCAATATGTTTATCATTCCTGCTGCTATTTTTGCCGGATATTTTAACTGGATTGACTATCTTTTTAACTTTGGAGCTGTCTTTTTAGGAAACTTAATCGGGGGGGCAGTCTTTGTAGGAAGCTTTTATTGGGTTTCATATGGGGTCAGACCCCAATAAAAGCTTTGCTAGCTGTTCTTTATTTGTTTCAAATTGTTTTTTTCGATGTCCATTCGCTCCTGATGGATGTGGAAATCCATAAAGATACGTGTGATCTGGTATCTTCTTATCGTTAACCAACTGCTTTAAAGTTTGTTCCACCACTTTTCCAAGCGGAATAACAATGACTTTTTCGTACATTTCACATAACTCTTCTGGAAAAACCTCATTCACATATGTGGATAATAATGTAGATTGTTTAATTGTCGGTTGATAGCCCGTATAATTTTTTTCATGATAGAAGGTGGGATATTTTATTATAGAAGTAGTATGAAGTAATGACCGATTTTCCTCAAATAAGGTTGCTGAACGATTGATATGAAGTTTCTCCGGTACACCACATTGATCAAGCATCGTGATAATATTTTTTCGCATGCTTCCTGTAAAACTTGCTGCAACTTTGGCATGTTTCGTTACATGCTCTTGACTATGTCCAAGCTGAATACTTTTAACGGCTTGCTCATAGGCTACTTTCATTTGTTGCCAACCTGGGGTAATCCCAACGATAACAATTTTCGCATGTCGATTGATATAATCATTATGTGGTGCATAATACATACTCAAATTCTTATCCGTTTCAATTAAAAATTTACGGTTTAGTAAATCTTGTTTGGTGAGTTTGCGATTGGAACATAAACTTTGCATGGCCTGAATATAATCCTGAAATTTTACATATCTCATCTTATTACATCACCTTTCATCATGGGGGCTGATCACGTCTGAAGGGGAGATGATGACAATCAATCATCTCCTTTGAAACAAGTAATTAAAGTAGGTAGAAAGCGGGCCCCTCATCAGTTTATATTTATGATAAGCGACGCATAAAATATATAAATCCTTTACGTAAAATTCATCCGTTTTACTATTACATTGCCGCAGATTATGCTGATGATAGCAAAATCGCTTTCCATTCTGCTCCATTAGTTCTTCAAATTTCATCATATTTCTCATCCCCTCATGTAACACACAATACATTTCTATATAATCAGCCAAAAAGATATACGAAAACAAACTAACCTTGTATATTTAGGTTGATTTTGATACATGATATCGTGTTTCCTTTTTAGCAAATAATTGCGGCTTGATGGAAGTATATGATGTTTTATGAAATTATTTTATTCGTTAAATTTTGATAGGAAACTTTAGTAAATCTCACTTCCTCATGTTATGATGCGTATTTTTCTTTCTTTTTCTCCGCTATTAAATGAATATCATAAAATAAGATATACTAATTCATTTAGATTTGCTAAGTTCATTTGTACATAAGATTTTTGCACATTACACCTTCTGTATAAATGAAACTAATTACCTATATTTCTACCCTATTTTTATAGGTTAATAGTACCATATTACACAACATAACGCAAAGCGCAAATTATATAATTTAGAATATTTGGCCTTGTGTGGTTTTTGAAGGGGTCAGATTAGTTGGTCTTGCATGAATAAAAAACCATGCAAGTTTTATAATAACTTCACAGTATACTATAACAATTATTGTTATCAATGGAATTGGTGACGAATGCTCAATCACAGAGCTCTAGTGGGAGCTTGATATGCGTGAATCAATAATCTTTAAACGTCCTAATTCAGGGTTTATTCCTTTATGGTTCTTCGTTAGCTCCTGAATTTTATGCACTACGCTTTGAAAAAGCGCTTGTGCATGCTCAGTTGGTAAATCATTAATTCTACGGCTTAATTGCACGCCACTTATACTTGGAAGGTTGATAGATTGGCAAAACTCAGGGTTAGCACGAAGCTTTTCTTCCATTTCCCGTAAGATTGCCAGTTGTCTAGTTGTGCAGCCACAAGAATCTTCATTAATGCATGCATCCACAGAAAGCTTGTCATAGCCATAGTTCAGCAATGGACATGAAAAAGACCCTGTAGGTAAACTAGATAAACATTGACTTATTAACTGTTTATGACCTATACTTTTATTCACAGTTGACTCCCTTGTAGAAGATTTGGGAACACTCTTCTACAATAGGAGCCTTTTTTATTTCTGTAAACAAAGATGTTCATTTTTTCAACCTATGGAATTTTTATCCACACATGCAAAACTAGTTGATTTCATCCTCTATAGGATGTACTGCTTCGTACAGTTGTTGTTCGAGTTCTTTGGTGTAGTTTTCTTTGATTTCTTTTGTCCAGTTGAATGTTTTTGCCATATGGTTGATGACGGGTTGTTTGTATTCCTGTACCCAGTTAATATTAAAGAACAATGCTCCGGTACGGCGAATAAAGAAATCAATTGGTCTATATGCTAGCTCATAGTCAATAGCATAACGAAGCATGGCCAATACAACCGGGTCAAGTTTTTCAATTTTTGCATGCTCGTAATTATTTTTATAAAGATCAAATACAATGTCTACGTTTGAGCCATATCTTCTAATTAATTTTTCCGAAGTGACTTGGTCTAACCCAATTTCTTTTCCCTCTATGAGTTTTTGTTCGATAAACCTCTCAAATCCCTTCGAACCACCGACATCTCCTCCAGAAATCGGAAGATGCACCGTATGCGCTGCTGGATAATGCTGCCCTTCTTCGACATTTAATTGTTTTGCAACAAGGTCAACAATACCCTCCGCCATCTTACGGTAACCAGTTAATTTGCCCCCTGCTATCGACATTAGCCCAGAATCGGATACAAAGATTTCGTCCTTACGCGAAATTTCAGAAGGGGATTTGCCTTCTTCACTGATTAATGGGCGAACTCCAGACCAGCTTGATTCAACATCATCCGCTGTAATTTTCACATTGGGAAACATAAAGTCAATCGCATGGAGCACATAATCCCGGTCGGCAACCGTCATTCTTGGATGCGTAATATCACTTTCATACACTGTATCTGTAGTACCGACATACGTTTTTCCTTCACGAGGAATCGCGAAAATCATCCGTCCATCCGGTGTATCAAAATAGATTGCTTGTTTTAACGGGAACCGTTCCCCATCAAATACAAGGTGAATCCCTTTTGTTAACTGCAATGTTTTCCCTTTTTTAGAGCCGTCCTTTTCTCTTATCGTATCTACCCATGGCCCCGCAGCGTTGACAATTTTCTTCGCGTAAATTTCACTCACTGTATCATCTGTTAAATCTAGTACCTGAACACCTACTACTTTTCCACCTTCATATAAAAGATCTGTTACCTTCATATAATTTAGTGCAACTGCTCCTTTTTCAACTGCCTTTTTCATTACCTCAAGCGTGAGGCGTGCATCATCTGTTTTATATTCGACATAATACCCTGCACCTTTCATTCCCTCACTTTTTAATAAGGGTTCCCGCTCCATCGCAACATTCGGCTTTAACATTTTCCTTCGTTCCTGCTTCTTAACACCGGCAAGAAAATCATATACTTTTAAACCAATATTTGTTGTAAACGGGCCAAAAGTTCCCCCTTTATAAAAAGGTAGCATCATCCATTCAGGCGTTGTTACGTGCGGTCCATTTTCATACACAATAGCGCGTTCTTTCCCAACCTCCGCAACTACTTTAATTTCAAATTGTTTTAAATACCGAAGTCCACCGTGAACTAGTTTCGTTGATCTACTTGATGTACCAGCTGCAAAATCCTGCATTTCCACTACTGCAACTTTCATCCCTCTCGTAGTCGCATCTAATGCAATACCTGCTCCAGTAATCCCCCCACCAATCACAAGTAAATCTAAAGCTTCGTCTTGCATTTTTTGTTTGATCTCATTTCTTTGTAAATTTGAAAATTGCATAAATCATCGTTCCCTTCCTAAATTTTAAGTGCAACGTCTAACGATGTTTTTCTATTACTCTCCTAAACTCTCCATTAGAAAAACAAAAAAGAGACCACAAACTCTCTATTATCTATCGCTAGAAATAGAGTGAATTGGTCTCTCAACAAATCTCCATCCATCATATTAACTTACTAACAGTATAGCACGAAAGCCCCTGATTGGATAGTTATTTGCAACGTCTACGGGCCCAGATTCTTTTGGTGCTTGGCGCCTAGAAAATAGAATATTACTTTAGGGTTTGCTATGACCACGCATGAATCGGTAAGTCCTCTAAGGCTCAAAGATTTTTACAAACCTTACGTAAACTTCCTTGTCGCCATTACAGCTTTCTTCCAACCATCATAACGTTCTTCACGATGACTTTCGGTTATACGTTGTGTAAATGTGCGCTCGTTTTTCCATTGCTCAGCGATTTCATCTTTTGATTTCCAAAAACCGATAGCCAAGCCTGCCAGATAAGCGGCTCCTAACGCTGTTGTTTCATTTATGACAGGGCGTTCAACCGGCACACCTAGGATATCACTTTGAAACTGCATTAAGAAGTCATTTTTTACTGCACCACCATCTACACGTAATGACCTTAATTCAATTCCAGAATCCGCCACCATTGCGTCCAACACGTCTCTTGCTTGATAAGCTATCGATTCAAGTGTTGCACGAATAAAATGTTCTTTCGACGTACCACGCGTTAAACCAAATACAGCGCCACGTGCATCACTGTCCCAATACGGTGTTCCAAGTCCGACAAATGCTGGTACTACATAAACCCCTTCCGTTGAATCTACTTTTTCGGCATACTTTTCACTTTCCGATGCATCCTTTATGATACGCAATCCATCTCGTAACCATTGAATAGCAGAACCAGCAACAAAAATACTACCTTCAAGCGCATATTCTACTTTGCCGTCAACACCCCATGCTAAGGTTGTGAGGAGGCCATGCTTGGATTTTATCCCTTCCTCACCGGTGTTCATTAACATAAAGCAACCAGTTCCGTACGTATTTTTAACCATTCCTTTTTCAAAACATGCTTGGCCAAACAAAGCCGCCTGTTGATCTCCTGCTATTCCCGCAATCGGTACCTCACATCCAAAAAAGTGATAATCAATTGTATTGGCATACACTTCACTTGACTGGTGTACTTCTGGAAGCATACTTTTTGGTACAGTTAAAATTTCAAGTAAATCATCGTCCCATTTCAGGTCATAAATATTAAACATTAACGTACGAGCTGCATTTGAGTAATCTGTAACATGAACTTTACCACCTGAAAGTTTGTAAACTAACCAAGTATCAATCGTGCCAAAAAGCAAATCTCCTTTTTCCGCCTTTTCTCTCGCTCCAGCAACATGATCAAGTATCCATTTTACCTTCGTACCTGAGAAATACGGATCAAGTAGTAATCCAGTTCTTTCGTGGAAAATATCATTGTATCCTTGCTCCTTTAAATCACGACAAATATCTTCTGTTTGGCGTGATTGCCAAACAATGGCTTTATATATTGGCTTTCCAGTTTTTTTATCCCAGACTACCGTTGTTTCCCGTTGGTTTGTTATCCCAATTCCAGCAATTTCATCGGCAAAAATATCCGCCTTACGAATGACATCTGCCATACATGCTAAAATGGAAGTCCAGATTTCATTTGGATCATGTTCCACCCATCCTGGTTTCGGAAAAAATTGTTCAAATTCGTGTTGTGAACTCGCAACAACATTTCCTTGTTTATCAAAAAGTATAGCTCTTGAACTTGTTGTTCCTTGATCAAGAGATAGCATATATTTTTTCATTATTAGTCACCTACGAATCATTGTTTTCTTAACTCTAAAAAAGAGCGCAGGACCATCCAGTGGCCCATTGCTCTTTTTAGATATTACGTCATTTTAATTCATAACTAAAATACAGTATATAGTGCAGTGTTTGCAACTGTTATCATCGTCATGAGTACCGTATTTAAGAAGGCTGCAACATAGACATTCCCTGTTTTTCTATAAAGGAATCGATTGAATACAGCAGCAACCGCGAGCACTGGTACCAAACCAATTACGATAATCGATGATAGAGATTCTGCAGGATATCCTGCAACTCCAGTTGTAAACAATAGTCCATATTGATAAATCAAATAAAGGACTAAGCCACCCACAAAATGTAAAATAGAAACGATATATCCTTTAAATCCTTCATACTTCTCACCAGTCGTATTCATATTGACAGAAATTCCGGCAATAAAGTAGTAAATAAAGAATAGTGGTGCATATTTTAGCAAAGCAATCACATGATGCCATTCAAATGTTTTTACTGCAAATGTCCAAAGTCGGAAGTCCGTTTTGAACACAGCATCGATGATATAAAGAAGTCCATATCCAACCCCAATAGCCAACACAGCTGTAACAAACGCTGTTAGAACAGTCTTCACACTAGCCTTCACACCGTAATTGGCAATGGTTGCTCCTTCTGGTTTTTTAGCAATAAAGTGGGAACTGATCATGAGCATGAGCATGACAATGGCTACATTGATTGCCCAATACACAGTTGGATTTACCGTTGGTGCTCCAAAAAATGCTGATTCAGGTATGATTTCCATTTGCCACTTCAAATAGAAGTATTGAATCATACTAATAACAAGCATAATCATCGACCATGATTTAATGTTTTTATTTGAATTTTTCACAAGCGAAGAAATCATCACAATCGCAAATGTAATAACCAATACGAGACTAACTTGTCTTAATAATCTCATGCCAGTTACATCTCCACCGTACAACGAAGTGAAGAATAATGCTGGGAATAAGCCACCGAAAACTAATATTGCATAACTTGCTACCTTTGCTCCAGTTGTTTTTGGAACTGGTAGTGCGTCTGGTTTTTCCGTATAAATATTTTTAAAGAATGGTAATTTCCCTAGCAATAA
Organism: Paracerasibacillus soli; assembly: GCF_042432965.1. NCBI lineage: Bacteria > Bacillati > Bacillota > Bacilli > Caryophanales > Bacillaceae > Paracerasibacillus > Paracerasibacillus soli. Next base: position 201,833 of record NZ_JBHLWL010000067.1, read on the forward strand.
AATCAACGGTACAAAGAGTAGGAAAAATCCAATAAGAGCTACAAATGATGCAAACTCTTTATACATCCATGATTGTCCAGTGTCACCAATTGTTACAAGATTCCCATAATCCGCAAACGCCATATCATAGAAGCCGATAGCATAAGCAGTTGATGTTTTAGAAAAATGGTTCCAAGGGTGCGTTTCTGCGGGTTGATAAATAACTCGCTTTCCGCCATTTACTTCATAAACTTTCGCAGCTTCTGGATTATCTGGATTTCCTAAAAATCCTTGCCCTTCTTCCGTATCTACGTAATCTTTTTTCACAACAGATTGGGAAGCAATCTCTGCATCTCTATCAAAGAAGAATTCATCGTACTGTGCAGCGATTTTTCCAGATGTTCTCGGACCGTACGAATGATTAATGTCCTCAGGAGTATACCCAAGTACCGTTAGCCACCAGTAATCCGATCCAAAAGTCAAAGAACTATAAATCTTTCGTATGCCACTCTCCTGAAAATCCATTTCATCTAAAACAACCGCATTCGTCGAAGAAAATCCACCCATGGAGTGACCAGAGACAGCAATAATTCCATTTCCATCTTTATCCTTTAAAACGTAATCTTGGTCGTACATATATTGTACCGCATCATAAATAGCATGTGGCCAAAATGAAAAAAAAGCCGAATCCTTTTCCATCGTACCTGTTGAATGGCCATGATCATACTGGTCTAAAGCTAAAACAACATACCCGCGCTTAGACATTTCAATTGCTTGGGCATCCTGCATTTCAGCAGAGTTTAAATAACCATGTGTTGCTACAATGGTAGGTCTTGCATTTTGATCCGCCCCGTCTGGTTTATACAATAACCCTGAAAGTTCCCCTCTTGGCGTATCAAAGTAAATCCGTGAAACATCAACGTCTCCACTTGAGCTATTAAATTGTGACGCGGTAAAACTTCCTGCAAAAATTAATAATAAAGAGATTACAATCCATATGACTGGGTTCCTTAGCTTTTTCATCATCTTCCCCCTTGTACTACAAAATTTAATCTTTATACTAATTTGATTCTAATCATCCTACTTTATATCATTTCATATGTATGATATTTTCTGATACTAGAATGAAGGATATTTTGAAGCTATGCCTCCTCCCTATTATTATAGAAAGCACGGTATATACAATGCCTATAGTGTAAAGAGAACAAAAAAAGACACACTAAATACATTCTTTGAGGTCCTGAAAAACAACAGAATCAAAGATTACAGTGTGTCTCCTACTTCTCTTCACAAATTATTAACTTAATATTAATTTTATTATAAGGTGAAAACGCTGTCAACATTTATACTCATTTTGTTGTTACACAAATCGCCAAATCAATCACCAAGATTATATAGAATAGTCTTGTGAAAAGTGCTCCCAAATTTCTATATTAGATGTCGTAACAGCTGATGCACCTGCATCTAACGCAGCTTGTACATTTCCCTTTGTACGAATTAATCCGCCTGCAAAAACTGGAACGTCAACATTTTCCTTAACTATTTTTATAATATCCGGCATGCCCCCCGGCAATACCTCTATGAAATTAGGCCTAGTTTTGTTAAGTAACTTATAACTTTTTTCCAACGCATGTGAATCCAATAAAAAGATTCGCTGTACTGCCAAAACTCCTTTTTGTCTTGCCTTAACAATAACATTAGATTTTGTAGAAATTAATCCAAATGGTTTGTATTCTTGGCAAATAAATTCAGTAGCATATTCATCACTTTTTAGCCCATGAATCATATCCATATGCAAAAACAACTTTTTGTGATGGGCATTTGCCATTTTTGTCACATTTTTTATCTGTGAAAGATGCAAGTCTAAAAACACACCTATTTTGTATGGACTTTTAAGAAAAGCTTCAAACTCTTTCATATTAGAACAAGCTGGAAGTACTTTTTGCTTCATTTTAAAATCTCCTCATATGTTACTAGCTCCATTTTTTATCAAAAGATAGCAATTTCTATTTTACTCTAACATTACATTACACAGTTAAATAGAATTATGCCCTTTCTGCAATCTAAATCCGTAACACACAAAATTTTGTTTGTAAAAAGCTTCAATCTAATGGACTAGGAAACCTAAACTACATAAATACTAATGAAACTACCACAATTTTAATCACATTGACAGTTAGACACAAATCATAAGCTCTTATTAATATCTGATATGATAATATTATTAGCTTTTTCAAGAAATGGGGCTGCGACAGAAGGGTCTAGCACATTTATTTTTCCCAGCCCCTTAATCCTAACTACGCGCCTTTTACTGTATTTTTAGTGGCTTCTTCTTTTTCTTCTTCCACTTTCTTTTGGAGACGCTTTGTTTCATATATTATGACACCTGATAATCCGAGCAAACCAATCAAGTTCGGTATAGCCATTAAGCCATTTAATACATCTGCTAAACTCCAAACAACATCAAGTGTTGCAGTTGCACCTACAAATATAAACAATACAAAAACAAGACGGTATCCCCTTACAGCTATTGGATGCTTAAATAAGTATTGGAAACATTTTTCACCATAATATCCCCAACCTAATATTGTGGACGATGCAAAAAACAATAGTCCAATTGTAATGAGATAAGGGCCCGCACCCCCGATTAATGTTTCAAATGCAGAAGATGTCAACACGCCTGCCTGAATGCTTTTATCTTGCCATTGCCCAGACATCACGATTGTTATGCCAGTAATGGAGCAAATAATTAACGTATCAATCAGAACTTGAACCATCGAAACCAATGCCTGCCTACCAGGTAAATCAGTTTTCGCTGCTGCGGCTGCAATCGGGGCAGAACCCATCCCAGCTTCATTCGAGAATAATCCACGTGCAACACCAAAACGGATTACAGCACCAACCGTACCTCCTAAAGCAGCTTCACCAGAAAATGCATACGAAAAGATTGTTGCAATTGCCTCCGGTACAAGATTAATATTAATAATCATTACAATTAACCCAGCAAGTATATAAAATACCGCCATAATCGGTACAAAAAATGCTGTTACTCTTCCAATCCATTTAATTCCACCAATAATGACAAGACCTGCAAAAATAACGAGCGCCAGACCTGTTACCCAAAACGGTATTGAAAATGTATCATTCATTAAATCAGCTACCGCTTTTGCTTGCGTTCCATTCCCAATTCCAAATGCGGCAAGCGCACCAAAAATTGCGAATAACACCCCGAGCCACTTTTGTTTTAAGCCATGTTCCAAATAATACATTGGCCCACCAGCCATATTACCCTCGGGATCCTTCACGCGATATTTAACAGCTAAAATTGCTTCCCCATATTTTGTCGCCATTCCGAATAAACCTGCAAGCCACATCCATAAAACAGCACCAGGACCACCAAGTACTACCGCTGTCGCTACCCCAACAATGTTACCTGTACCAACTGTTGCTGCTGATGCTGTCATCAGTGCCTGAAAGTGCGATATATCTCCTTCTGATGTTTTGTCTTGATTTCTAGAAAAGGCAAGTTTTAAGGCATAAGGTAATGAACGAATTTGTAAAAGTCCAAGTCGAAAAGTAAGATAAATACCAGTACCAACTAATAAGACAATTAATGGTACTCCCCAAACGAGATCACTCATTTTGCTTAAAAACTTTTCTATATTTTCCATCCAAACTCCCTCCCCTTTTTCAACAAAAATTGCAATTTCTTATTAGAATATCCTCCGGCCTCCTCCCAATCCATTTTATACAGTCTTGTAAACCCTTTCATTTTATCAATTACAGGAATTTTCTAAGTTGTTTTATTATTATAATTAAAACGAATATCATATGATATGTCAAGAGAATTTTTACTTCTAAACTTCATGTACCTCCACGAGACATCCGCTTTATAAAATGAATAAATAGTAACATGATACAGGAGGCGATATTTTTCTTTCTATCTCTATTCGTATCCCCTTTAAAGTAGGTAATTTACCATATCCTTCCGCAAAATTTTACTAATGCCCTCAACATTGTTAGATATACAGTTGATTATGAATATGGCTAGTAGATAGCAAATATTCCACCTTTATTTTGCTCCACAACAACAGGAGTAAATAAGGATCCTTCATGCTTTCTTTAACGAATAGCAGTTCTTTCTTCTCCGAGGTTCAATATCTTTCTTCACAAAAAACAAGATGCAACTCCAAAAATAGCAGTTGCATCTTGTTAAATGCTCCTCACTCAAATGAATAAAGTGTATATTACTATAATAAATAAAATCCAATCCCCATAATTACATATGCGGATAATAAAACCAGTCCTTCAAACCAATTCGTATCGCCATCGATTGAAATCATAATGACTAATAAAACGGCGGTTATCATGCCAATTAATTCTGGCCATGTAAAAACAAGAGCCATGGGAGTAGCGAACATAAAAGAGAGTAAAACTAGTACAGGTGCAACAAACATGGCGACTTGAAGTGTTGAACCAATTGCAATTTCTACAGCTACATCCATTTTATTTTTGTAAGCCATTAGTACTGCGGAAGCATGTTCGGCAGCATTTCCGACTATCGCTACAATAATGATTCCAATAAATAACTCTGACCAACCAAATGTTTCCCCAACTACTTGAAATGTATGTACCAATTTTTCTGAGATATACGCTACGGTAATGGTCGCTAAGGCAAGAATTATAATCGCCTTCTTCGAGCTCCATTCCGGAATTTCCTCTTCCTGTTCTTCCTGCTCTACTTCCTCTTCACTATTCTGATATACGCCACGATGGGTCACTAGTTTAAAAAACAGTGCTGCTAAATACAAAATAATTAGCACAATTGAAACGCCAATACTAAGCGTCAACGTTTTCTTATCACTTAATGTTTGTGAAAAAACTTCAGGTATAACGAATGCAACGATGATTGCAAAAATTAACAAACCAGCATTGTGCCGTGCATCCGTGACACTAAATGATTGACGTTTAAACTTCAATCCACCTACAAAAAAAGAAAGACCTGCTACAAGTAATAAATTTCCTAATACCGAACCAGTTAATGAGGCTAATACTATGCCAATTAATCCTGCTTTTAGTGAAAAAAATGAAATAATTAGTTCCACAGCATTTCCAAATGTAGCATTTAGTAAGCCACCAATCCTTGGCCCCATTACAATTGCCAAGCTTTCTGTAGCCCTACCAATAAAACCCGCTAGTGCCACGATTGTCAAACAGTATACAATAAACATCATAACTGTTGGCCAGTCAAACAATGCCCCGATAACTGATGCCGGTATGCCAATAGCTGCCAAAATGATAAATATCCGATTCACCATGTTTTGATCCACCTTTTAATCACAATTACTTTTAAAATACCCATTTACATTAAATTTATTTACATCAATGATGAGTTTAGTTGCCATTTTCAGCTTCCCCTATGTAGTGTAAAATTTATTTACTTTTATCCATATACATCAATCATGACCTCCATTTGCCAATTTCTAATCTTCATTGCGAATTTTTTTTAGTTGGCCAAATTTGGATTTTACTAGCCCTTGTTTCCCACTATCATTCTAAAATCCCTCAACTCTCGATGCGGATACTTGGATTCTATCGCCTTAGCTACAATAAAAAGGCACAATGAGCAGATTATATCCGCTTATTGTGCCTTTTTTGTATAAAGCTTCTGAATGTCACTAGTTATATTTACCCCTCATCTTGTAAAGGGATGAAACAAGAGAACCGTCCCTCTGTTTCACAGCATTTCTTTCATTGCTTTTATTCTGCCTACGGTTTCTGCTTCGCGATAGGCGAGCATAATGAGTAAATCTCCGTGTGTTTCTACTGAACCGTATGGTACTTTGAATTTTACGTTAGATTGCCAAAAGAGCTCATCAAAACTATTAACTCGATTTTGCTGTTTTTGCAAATCCTCTATGAGTTGTGCAAGTGAAGGAGGTTCAACCGTCCAATCGCTCACTTTAATATCAGAGCTAAATAAATCAGCATATTCTGCTGGAATATCCTGTGATTCCTTTTTGTTCACAAATAATAACTTTTCATCAGAGAACAATATATTTCCGATATGCCAACGTATTGTATTATCAAAACCTTTGAATTTGTGGTCCAATATTTCTTCATCTAAATCCTGAATAAACGTTAGTAACGAAGTTCTTGCAAGATTAAATTGTTTTAAAACGGACATGATGTTTCCTCCAATCATATTTCAGTAACAAGTATAGTTTAGACAGTAAATAAATGAAAGGCAAATGTTTGTTATGTAAATAATCTGAGTTTAATGGTTCTATTGTATGTGAAGTCCTTGCCATCAGCTATTTCTTCTATCATATCTAATGGAATGGCATATGATGATGTTGTTTTTTGAATCTACAGACTATAAGATGAACCACGATCTACTCCTTACAATTTAAGTGGATTTACTTTCTGTTTTCGTGAACTAAAACAGCTTCACCTTCCAATCACAATCACTCTCATCTCTTCACCCCTGTTGTAGTTGCATTGATATTATTATAGCTTCACTCCTTTGAATATTGGGGTCTGACCCCCGCAAATTGAAAATATGCACATGTTTAGAACACGAAAAAGACCACAACACGTCATTGCACGTATTGTGGTCTTCTAAAATTTACTTTCAGTTTGATAACAAACTCTAAAACTTATATGAATCTTCTTCTAACTAATACAAGAGCTCCACCAGTAACAGAAAGTAAACTTCCAATTAAAATAAACAAAAAGTTATTTGTTGCCGTGTTTGGTAACTTTGATCCATCCCCATTAGCATCACCATCTACCGGTGTTGGAGTTTGATCAACATCATTATTTTTATCTCCATCTTTGTCTCCGTTATCTCCATCGGATCCATCGTCACCGTCTTCTCCATTATCTCCATCGGATCCATCGTCGCCGTCTTCTCCATCATCTCCATCGGATCCATCGTCACCGTCTTCTCCATCATCTCCGTCGGATCCATCGTCACCGTCTTCTCCATCATCTCCGTCGGATCCATCGTCACCGTCTTCTCCATCATCTCCGTCGGATCCATCGTCGCCGTCTTCTCCATCATCTCCGTCGGATCCATCGTCGCCGTCTTCTCCATCATCTCCGTCGGATCCATCGTCGCCGTCTTCTCCGTCTTCGTCATCATAGGAGGCGATTTCAAATGGAACTTCGATTGTTTCCTCTACTACTGTCCCATCTCTAATAAGCATAACTGTAACATTTAAGCCTTCTAATTCCTCTAAAGCCTTAGTACTCTCACCAATTGCTTCAAAAAATCCTTCATAGCCATAACCGCCATTAACTGTTCCCAGATCAATAGTAGCTGTATTTCCATCCCATTCAATATCTAAACTACCTATGTATTGGTCAGGCTCATGAACCGTAATTTCTTCTGGCACATCAAACTTAATTTTAACTTGTTCCTCACTATGGATTGATAAATTCATAGCTTCAAACGAAAAACGTAAACCAAATTGATTCCCTTCTAAACCAGGGTAGTCCTTAATGAGTTGACTTTTCGCCTTAAAATCCCAGCGCAAATTCATTGCTGTAAAATCAACATCAATCGAACCTGAAAAATGCCCAACAGGATGATAGCCATTTTCGTCAAATGCATATACGTTAATTACATTGTCTACAATTCTATCATCTGAAACTCCAAAGACTGGAATCGTATACGTTATCGAGTGTTCAGCATCCGTTGTCATCTCTGGTAGCTTTACAGCAACAGCAGTTGAACCATCATCTAATCTAAGAAGCTTCAAATCCTCTGGTGTGATTTCAGTATCTAACACACTTACATTTTCCGGAACTTTAAATCCGACATAAAGTCCTTCCGTGCTAGTTTCAGTTTGATTTTGGGCTGTAACAGTAACATCCAGCACGTAGTAGCCCTTTTCCTCATCGAATTCCGCTTTTCCTACGATAGAGCCTTGTAAATCTAACGCTGGATTATCATCTGCAACAGATAAGCCTTCATCATTTTGAACTGTTGAAACTTCCGCTCCATTTTGGACAGTATGATCTTTAGAAGTTTCCGCAACTACTTCCTCTGTTTCCTCTACTTCTATTTCTTGTTGTTCTTGAGATTCCTCTTCAGATGCTAGTTTCTCAACTTCTGAAACTACTAGTTCTTCTGAATCAACTTCAGCTTCTTCCATTTCAACATCTTGGGCAACCTCTTCTTCTATTGTATCTTCATTTTCTGTCACATCTTGTTGCGATTCTGTCACATTGTCCTCACTTGCCGCTTCATTTTCTCCAACAACACTATCAGCAAATACTACTGTTGGGTAAAGAGCAATAAGAAAGACTAGAAATATTGTTGACAGCTTTTTAAACATTTCATCACTCCTTGTTTCGACTTTAATCTACAGATTAAGTCAGTATTTTCTTATTTCGCTTAAAATTCTAGCATACGAAAATATGATCAACAAGAGTGCTTTTTCCTATATCGAAACACCTATGCCTACGATAATAATTTGTACAAATGAAGTCCATAACAATTTATAAAAATGACTTTATTTCCTATCTACAATGGCATTCTGGCCGATTTTTAACTTCTATTCCATAAAAAAGCTACTATTCCGTTTATCTTGTAAGTATCTTTGAATATCCCCCCTCTATCATAAGACCCATGTCTTTTCTATCATATCTTTTCTCTCTATATATTTTTTCAACTTATAGTCCTTTTCAGTTAGATATGCTAAAGAAACAAGCTTCTTTTCCTTTGTGCAGGTTTTTCCTCACCACGCTCGAAACAGTTGAAAACACAAAAAAGATTATTCAACTATAAAAGCGAATAATCTTTTTATTAAACACATATTCAAACAGGTACATTACATTCTTAATAACTACTTCATTACCATTATATTTGTCCCAGCTCTTGCTTTTTATTGGATTTCATATACTTAGTAAATATGAACCGTACTAACGGCCCCATGATGAAAATTTGTAAAGGCAGCGCCATTATGAAATTCTTACCGAAAACGATAAAGTAATCTTTTACTACAGTGTTTGAAGTATAGCCACTATGAATATAAGTTGTAACTAAACCATAAATGGACATAAAGAAAGCCATTCCTATTACCATACAAGTTGATATTGTTAGGACTGTATAGATTTTCTTTTCCGTATTCATCGTCAATTTAAATGCTATTTTTTTAGCATTAGGTCCCACGATAAACATATCAAGCACAAACGCAATGATAAACCCGATAAAAAAGTCTGAAATTCCTTCTATAAAAGTCATTTTACCAATTGTTCCATTTAGGTAAAGGTTATAGATTGTCATTACTAACACCATTCCAAAGCACATCATTAGGCCAAAATATAAACTTTCTCTTTTTGTCGTTGGCATGTGTCATCTCTCCTTCCTTTCAATTTGCTTTGTTATTATAGCAAATGAAGTAAATACTTCGTAAGTAAAACTTTTTAAAAGGCAGACTTTTTAAAGTAAAATCATGCTAGCCGTATGTAAAATACTTCAGAGAGAACAATTTATGATAGAAGTGCAAAACAGAAACTACCGTCTCTTCGACTGGGGTCAGACCCCTTTAGCAAATTTTTGGTATGTTAAGCTTATACAAATCCTATAATGAAAATAGTGAGGTATTTTTTAAACCGTGACAATCTATTCGCCACGATAATGGGAGGTATGAAAGCTATGACATATCGGAATGAATCAAATAAAACATTTCAAAATCTAAGTCAGAAGCATATGTCTTTCGAACAAATTTTTAACCATATCGTTACATTTATGAAACAAGATATAACGGGTAATTACCGACTAATATTTGGTACAGATTCTCAAATTCATACAACCTTCACTAAATTTATTACAGGAATCGTTATTCAGCGCGAGAGAAAAGGGGCATGGGCCTGCATCCGGAAAGTAAATGTCCCAAGGAAAATGACAAATCTTCATGAACGAATTTCCTTTGAAACAGCATTAACTGAAGAAGTAGTCGCATTATTTACCGAAGAGAAGAAACAACAACTCATTGATATTGTACTACCACATATTTACAAGGGTGCTTCTTTTACAATTGAAGGTCATATTGATATTGGTTCCAGCCAAAGAAATAAAACGAGGATTTTTGTAAATGAAATGGTGGCAAGAATGGAATCCCTTGGATTAGAACCGAAAATTAAACCAAATGCCTTCGTTGCAAGTAGTTATGCAAATAGATATACAAAATAACGGGGGTCAGACCCCCCGTTAACTTCCTTCTGTTTATCTAGCCCTTATATCTTATTCCATTGACTTTGTACTGCTACACCTGCATCTTTTAGTAGATTAAACAGCGGACATCTTTGTTCCACTTTTTCCTTCAACTGCTGAAGTGCTTCTTCATCGGCTTTCGTATCTATCTTTATTTCAAGTGCTACTGTTTCAAAATAAGTTTGCACCCCTTCTACACCTTGGTAACCACGAGGATCTAATTCACCATCAACAAAAAACTCCAAGGCATCATATGTAATACCGATTTCCTTTGCAACCATTGCCGTGACAATAGAAGTGCAGGATGACAATGCTCCAAGAAAATATTCTAATGGATTAGGTCCAGCATTTGTTCCACCTAGTCTTTCTGGCTCATCGACTATAAAGGGAGTTAAATCTCTAACTTTGACCTCATTCCTTAAATTATCTTCCCAACTTCCATGAGCAGATAATGTCGCCTTCTTTATCATTTAAAAGTCCCTCCCATATTTTAACAACTACTCACTACTTCGACTATACGGGAAAATGGAGTTTCCGTCACCTTTTATTTCTCGGAAAATATTACTTACAGAAGTTTGAGCGTTTGAGCATTTGCGATGATGCATTATGGCATGTCAAAAGGACATGGTATTTTCATTTTATGTCATAAAGGGAATCCAAACTACTATATCACCCAGTTCGTATCATCATATAAGTACTAGTCATACGTTCTTATTATCGTTGCAACAGCCTACTTATGAAAAGGGGATTAAAAATGAAATAATGCTGTTTATCATCGTGCTATCAACCCATTTTTACTCTAAATTCAAAACACAAGTGAAACTAAAAGAGAAATGAACCATATGACGTAATACTTTGAGATTGCTACACAGATTAAAATTTTGCTCCATGATGCATTTACATTTAAAATAAGTAAGAACGTTCAAAAGTGAAAATGAAACAGGAGAACCGTCCCCATGTTTCAAGAGAGGAGTATGCAGATGTATCATTTCGATGATCAACTTCCTGAGGAGGTTTTGAATATACTTCAATCCGCTCGGAATCAAAATACAAATTTAGAAGAACTTGTTCGCCAGGGGGGATATGTTCCTCCAAGTATGGATTTAATGATTGATGCCATTACAATATTAAGTATGGGTAAAAACCTATTACTAAAAGGACCTACTGGAGCTGGAAAAACGAAATTTGCGGAAACATTGTCAAATCTGTTTCACCAACCGATGTACAGTGTCAACTGCTCTGTTGATTTAGATGCTGAAAGTCTGATGGGATTTAAAACACTTACTTATCAAGATGAAAAGCAGGTCATTGATTTCATTCCAGGACCAGTTACAAATGCAATGAATCATGGCACCTTCCTTTATATAGATGAAATTAATATGGCCAAGCCCGAAACGCTGCCACTTATTAACGGAGTTTTAGATTATCGACGCACAGTGACCAATCCATTTACCAATGACATCGTCACTGCAAAAAAAGGCTTTAATGTAATTGCCGCGATTAATGAAGGGTATATCGGTACCGTGCCATTGAATGAAGCGTTAAAAAATCGCTTTATTATTTTAGATGTGCCTTATATCGAAGGTGACCAACTGAAGCAACTCATTGCAAATAATACAAGATTGACGGAAAGCAAGACAATCAACCTTTTTGTAAAATTGTCCGCAGACTTAGTTGCAGCTGTTAACCAAGGAAAACTTTCCGAAGAAGCAGCATCAATTCGTGCATTACTTGATGCTTGTGATTTAAGTACCATGATACCTGCAAAACGAGCTATTTTACGTGCTATTGTCGATAAATTGGATGAAGTACGAGAGCGTGAACTTGTCATGAATATTGCAGAAACATTATTTCAGTAAGGAGGGGATACCATGAAATACAATCGCTGGGACGATGCTCTGATTGATACGAATCTTTTTGTTCAACTGCAAGATCTTACGACAGTATTGTCACAGGTTCCCGATTTTAATTTTGAATATACGTATGGTTCTTTTCTAGATATGAAGGAAAGGCGCATAACTGGAAGTACTTTATGGGATGCAACTAGACCAGAGATTCGGAAATCCGGCTATAAAACTGATGTGTATTTACGTGCTGTCGGGACATTGTATCATACTCATTTACCAGCGTTTCATGACTACTGGAATGATATAGAGGATGTTAGTATTTCCCGATTCGCTACACAATTAATTGCCCTGTTAGAGGATTTGCGTTTGGAAGAAGTAATCAAACATTCACGTCCAGGTACAGGCAAGGATTTTACAATTCGCAAGCACTATCTAAAGCATTTTTTCAACACCCAACTAACAACAAATATTACAAGAAGTTATGCTTTAGATGAACTATTTTGCATGATTTATCTACTGTTACAATCTGACGGTCCAGATTTAGATTTCCCTCATGCAAATCAACAGCAATTGGACGCACTAGAAAAAATAAAACCAGACTTGTATCAAAGTTACGAGGCGACATCCACACAGGATATTGCTAACGTTGCAACCCGGATTGTTTGGAAACTTACTGATTCATATGAGGATACCATTAACATTTATTTTACGTTTCCAATATTCAAGTGGGATAAAAAATATAAGCGAAATACTTTGTTTGATGAGCTTACCCGTACAGATGATGTTGCCAACAATGATCAGGAAGATGTTGATCAGGAAAAAAGTGAATATATCGATGAAACCTTTTCTACGTGGCATCGTGAGAACGAAAATGCCAACCGAAAACAAACATTTTTACAAATGGAGCTTGGTGTAGGAACGAAAACAAACCTTAAAGGCGGGGGTGCTCGCGAAACAGAAGACGCCGACCAAGCATTTGGTACGGCACAAGGAACAGCTAGAAAAAGTAAGCAAAATGATTATTCGAAACTACAATCACTTGAAAAACAAGCAGAAAAAAAAGCGAGTGAACAAAACAGTGCACCTTATGGTGATGAAAATATTGATGCGATAGCCATTATAAAAGAAGCAGAAACGCCACCCGTAGAGGATATTTTAAAATACCAGCAGTTTGTCTCTGAAATCGATGCATATAAGCGAAAACTAGCTAACACAATTGAAAAAGTGCTAGAACATAAAAAAGTGTTGCCGCGGAAGGACTTACATTACGGACGCCTTTCCAAAAAACTACTTCCAATCGTAACGGATGAGTATCCACGTCTTTTTTATAAAAAGGATCAGGAATCACATGAATTTGATGCTATTTTTACACTAATGGTCGATTGCTCTGCCTCGATGCATCAAAAAATGGAGGAGACAAAACGTGGTATCGTACTATTTCATGAGGTACTGAATCAATTAAAAATCCCACACGCCATTGTTGGTTTTTGGGAAGATGCCACAACAGTGAAAGAAAGGGAACAACCTAACTATTTTCATATCATTCATTCATTTACAGATTCATTCTACGGGAACAATGGTGCAAAAATTATGCAACTTGAACCTGAAGAAGATAATCGTGATGGTTTTAGTATTCGAGTTATTACTGAAAAGATGATGGAGAGAAGAGAAAATCATAAGTTCTTACTTGTCTTCTCCGATGGCGAGCCTGCAGCAGCAAACTATGACCAAAACGGTATTGTCGACACACATATTGCCGTATCAGAAGCGAGGAAGAAAGGGATCGACGTCATCGGCATGTTCTTGTCTGATGGGATGATAGATGAACGGGAAGATGAAACAATGAAAAATATTTATGGCCGAGAACGCCTCATGATTCAAGACGTAGCCGACCTCCCCGAACTCTTCACCCCCATCCTAAAAAAACTATTATTAAAAACAATTTGAAACATGGGGACGGTTCTCTTGTTTCATCTGAGAGTGACACATAGGAAAGGTTCTTCTGCTTCATGGAAGTGACGCAGGAGAACGATTCCCACACCTCCACCTCCACTTGTTAAATACTTCACATGGGGTCTGACCCCAGTTTTCCAGCATATTCTAGCGTTTTTCTATGAAGATATAGCGCTACTCTACTTTCAGGCTGCTTTTCCTCTGTCTTAGAACAGTTAGCTTGAGAATCAGCTATGATAACCGCATTGAATCAGCTTTTCTAAACGTATATCATAATAAGTAACGGCCTTTTAAGTACCCCATCATACCAGCTTTTATCAAATTTCACCGATTACTTACATCCATTACAGTTATATAACACGTTTCACTTGGGACTGTAAAATAATATAGTGGAGGAGAAAGATGAAGCAATTTAAGAAGAGCCAGGAATATCATGATAATCCTGGTTGTACTAGCGTAGACAGGAACAAAACTACATTTTCTAATTTACCAAAATTAATTTTGATAGGTTTACTTTCTATCGTACTCATGCTCGTCATGACAGCTTGTAGTAATGATGCAGGTGCTGATAAGAAGGAACCAATCATTTTTGCAGATGGTGGCTGGGACAGTTTGAAATTCCATAATGAGATTGCTGGGATCATTATTAGTGAAGGATACGGTTATGAAACCGAAACGATTTCGGGATCGACTGCGGCTTTAATGAAGGGAATTGAGCAAGAAGAAATAGATATCCATATGGAATTATGGTCGGAAAACCTCGGGGATATTTATTTTGATGGTGTGGAAAATGGCGATTATATTCAGCTCTCCGTTAATTTTGATGATAATTTTCAAGGATTATACGTTCCAACTTATGTTATTGAAGGTGATTCAGCGCGTGGTATAGATCCGATTGCGCCTGATTTGAAATATATAACGGACTTACCTGATTACTGGGAAGTTTTCAAAGACCCTGAGGATGAAGGAAAAGGTCGCATTATTGGCTCCATTTCAGGATGGACGGTTGACGAAATTTTATATGAAGGCATTCAGGAATATGGATTAGATGATCATTATAACTATTTCCGGCCTGGTTCCGAATCTAGTATTAATATATCTTTAGCAAGTGCGTACGAAAAAGGCGAACCTTGGATTGGATACAATTATGAACCAAACTGGGTCATGGGAAAATATGATATGACACCAATTTTAGAAGAGGTTGAAGATGGTCCACTATCTAGTATTGGTGCACAAGATATTGATATTATCTCAAATAAAAGTTTGCCAGAACGAGCCCCAGACGTAGTAGATTTTCTAAAAAAATATAAAACTTCTAGTTTGATTGCGAACAATGCACTCGTTTATATACAAGATGAAAAAGCATCCGCACACGATGCCGCAATTAAATTTTTACATGAAAATGAAGATATATGGACTACTTGGGTTCCAAAAGAAATCGCCCAAAAAGTAAAAGAAGCAATTAAATAAAGCTAGTGAAACAGGGGGACGGTTCTCCTGTTTCACCTTCACTGCTATATCATGTGAAGCTACACAGTCAGAGTTTTTCGCACTTCTCACATCAGTTGTTCGTGGACGAATGAAACTTTTACTGGCAGTTCATTCTCACATATCATACATACATCCTCTTTCATGTGAGGGGTTAAAGCTAGTTGACGTGTCAAAAAAATGATAGTTAATCATATACCGTTCAAAAAACAGAAGATGCATCGTTTAGATTTACAAAATGAAGGGAAAATCACAATGATAGAAGAAAAAATTGATTTACGTGCAGTATTAATCGACAATCTAGCAGCTAAGGTTTCTTATGTTGCCAAATCTCTTCCTTTCATGGAAGTTAACGAAACCAATAATATGATATACGTAGATTCTGGTCTGCCATCTTATAATTTAAATATCGTGACACTTTCAAAACAACAAGATAACTTAACATCTAAGGAAGCGCTACACGCCATGGTGAAACATTATAATCAAAAAAACTTTCCCATGAATGTATGGTGTTGGAAAGATTGTCCGGAAACCATCAAACATTTACAATCTATTGGTTTAAAAGAATACAAAACTACGTACTTGGGAATGATTGCTGATTTAGATCATATACCCCTGTTCAGTAAAAGACGAATAAACGATTTTTACATAAAAGAAGTTTCTACTTTAGCGGAAGTTGCTGAATTCGGTGCCATTTTATCAAACCTATACGAAGAACCAGAAGCTAGTCATATGCAAACATATTTTAAAAAGTTGGCAACACTCTCACCTTCAGCGTACCCAAATTTAAAAAACTATATCGGCATATTTCGCGATGAAATTGTCTCCGTTGGCTCCCTCATGTTTACTGGTAATTCCGTGGGAATGTACGACATTGCAACGAAGGATCGTATGAGAGGGAAAGGTATCGGCACCGCAATGGTCCAATTTTTATTAAATGAAGCCATCAAGCATCAGGCAACATATTGTTCGCTTCAGGCATCCCCAGAAGCCCAAAGGATTTACCAAAAAGCCGGCTTCCAATCATTAGGAGAATTAAAAGTTTATGAAAATGCGTGAAACAGGAGAACCGTCCCCATGTTTCACGCATTTTCACTTTGTTTGTGGAATCCCTCACATGGGGTCTGACCCCAGTTCAATTATAACGAAGCTGGCGGCGTAGTGTGCGGTATGTGTGATTGATAAGTGGAAAGTAGTGGCGTGTTGATATCGTGCTTCAATCTTTGGATGTAGTTGAAAAGTCGGTTTACCTCGTGTATCTTGCATTATTGTGATGTCTTGAAAACTCAACTCTTTTCCAAAACCAGTACCAATCGCTTTAGCCAAGGCTTCTTTTGCTGCAAAGCGTCCTGACAGCCACTCTACTTTACGCCTCTCTGAATCGAGTGCATGATACATGTCCAATTCTTGTTCTGTTAGAATTCTTTTAACAAAAGGGAGAGATGACCGTTCACAAGCTTTTTTCATTCGTGCAATTTCAACTAAATCCATGCCAATTCCTAAAATCAAACTGATCACCTACCCCTTCCATTTATTTTATCACTTAAAGGATTTCACCAATTCAAGCATCTTTGCGCTTTCCTTTTGCTTCCTCCCCCACCTGTTTATCCCACCGCCACCTTGATATTCCATTCCCTCCCCACCATCAGGATTTACTAAATGCCCTATTCCTAACTGTGTGACAGGTAATTGCCAAATAATAAAGTGATAAACAATTGTTTTTCTCAAAGAATGGGTTTGATTCCACTTAAACATGAGTCATGCTCTCCCAACCCAAATCCCTCCGCAACATACAGCAAAATCAAATAGCACCAAATAAATTCACTCATATCGCTTGAGTACTAACGAATTGTAATTTGCCCCATAGGCAAAGGAACTAATTAATGCATGATTAATATTTTTCGCTTCTCTCGTTTCCATTATCAAATCTAAATCTACCGCTTCATGCTTTGCACTCAAATTTTGAATGGGGGCAAGTGTCCCTTGAAACGCTAAAATTGCACTTAAAATCCCTAATGCTCCCGCTGTTCCATGTGTTTCGCCAAAAACCGATTTCGGTGCAGTCACTGGGGTTTTTGTACCAAATAAATCATGAAGCGCTTTTGCCTCTACTTTGTCAAATGACCAGAGACCACCTGCTGCGGATGCGATAAAATCAATATCATGTGCAGTTATGTCTGCTGATTCCAACGCAAGTTCGAATGACCTTTTCCACTCTTCACCTGTTGGATTGATACGCGCAACGCGACTATTATCACATGTTAAACCGAAGCCCGTCATTTCTGCCAAAATAGATGCATCGCGTTCTTGCGCACTTTCCTCGCTCTCTACTACAAAAGCTACACTACCGCTTCCTAAAACATGTCCCTGACTATGTGCATCAAAAGGCATCGGCATATTTCCACTTAAATAATGAGGAATTCGATGTAAACCGGCAACGAGCGGTTCATTAAACTCATCAGATGTTACCACAATGACTTGATCACAAATATCTTGCTGAATGAAATTATTTGCATAAAATAATGCATTAATTGCGGAGACACCACCTGCACATATTGTCGATGTCGGCCCCTTTAACTTAAAATTTAAGCCAATATGTCCAGCTGCTGCATTCATTACTGTATTAGGAAACAATCGTGCATTTGCCTTTTGTGCACCTTCTGAAATAACAATTCGATTAAATTCTTCTACCGTTTCAATTGGTCCCGTTCCAGTCGCAAAAATTACGCCTACCCGCTCGCTATTACGGCGATTAATTTTTAAGTTTGCATCTTGTAAAGCCATCCTTGTCGCTACTGTCGCCTGTCTACTAATCGTATCCATTTTACGTAATAAACTTGGATTCATATATTTTCGGTATGAAATATCCGGAATAATGCCAGCATGTTTGATACCATATTCAGTAGAATCGAATGTAGCAATCTCTGTTAAGCCGGATTCGCCGTTCCGTAGCAA
Source organism: Paracerasibacillus soli (assembly GCF_042432965.1). Classification (NCBI taxonomy): domain Bacteria; kingdom Bacillati; phylum Bacillota; class Bacilli; order Caryophanales; family Bacillaceae; genus Paracerasibacillus; species Paracerasibacillus soli. The sequence continues at coordinate 220,280 of NZ_JBHLWL010000067.1, forward strand.
GTCAAAAACATCTTCTTTATGTTTTGCATTACCAGCAATCGCTCCTATACCTGAGATGACAAGCCTTTTCTTTTGATAAATTTTTTCTTCGCGTGCCTGTTCTTGATCTTTCTGTAATAAAATGGTTGCGTTATTACCACCAAACGCAAATGAATTCGATAATACAACTTGAAGTGGGCCCTTTTTCACATGATTGGGGACAAAGTCAAAATCGAATGCGCGATATTCCGCTTTAAAATTTACAGTAGGTGGTATGATTTCATCTCGGATAGCTAAAATACTCGTTACCGCTTCTGCCGCCCCAGCTGCACCTAGCATATGCCCAATCATAGACTTTGTAGACGAAATAGGTGGTTGATGTCCATTCAATAGTGACCGTAATGCTTTCGGCTCAGAAGAATCATTTGCTGGTGTACCTGTCCCATGACCGTTAATATATGAAATGTCATTTTCTGACAAGCTAGCTTGCTGAAGTACATGCCTCATTGCGCGTAACGCACCATCTCCAGCCGGATCAGGTGCTGTCTGATGATAGCAGTCTGCTGATAAAGCATAATCTAGTACTTCTGCTAAAATGGTCGCACCTCTTTTCAAAGCAATGTCTCTTCGTTCCAAAATTAAAAATGCCGCACCTTCACCAATGTTTACCCCATCACTTTTACTATAAGGAGATGATGGGCCGTCACATAACGCTTGTAAACTATTAAATCCGCTTAAAGAAAGCTTCGTTAATGGATCTACTCCACCTGTCACGACTACATCCGCTTTCCCTGCACGAATTGTGTCTAATGCATATCCTATCGCATTCGTTCCTGCAGCACATGCATTTGAAATGACACTTTTATGTCCTTTTATGTTCAAATCTCTCGCAACATTATCCGCCGGTACGTGAATCGGATATTTGTAAATCAATCCAGGGTTTGTTTTACGAATTCCTTTTTCAATCCATTGTTTATGGAATTGCTCCCCACTCCTAATACCACCTAAAGATGTCCCAACGACAATCCCGATTCGATATGGATCCATTTCAGTAAATCGAATTCTAGCATTTTTTACTGCTTCACGGGCAGCTAGAACGGCGAATTGACCACTCCGATCTAAGTCTAACAATTCCCTTTTAGTAAAGTGGTCTGTTGGATTAAATTGCCCCACTTCTCCACCGTAACTAGTACTTAAATCAGAAGTATCTAATTCTTGGACAAGCTTTATCCCACAAGATCCCGCTTGTACATTTTGCCAAAACTCCTCGATATGATGGCCATTAGCAGAAATAATGCCTATCCCTGTGACAACTACTTGATACTTTTTCCATTGCATAGCATAACTTCCTTCATTAGACTATTTTTATTTCCCATGATTTCGGAATAACATATGGCGATGAAATCGTTTCAATTGGCACAAGTTGACCCTTCTCATGATGATAGGCTACTAATGATAATCCCGAAACGGCAAATATGTCCTCTACTACCCCTAAAGCAAGCTTTTTACCAAGTTGATAACTATGAACAACTTGTACTACCTTTCCCACTTCAACATGTTCAACTAGAATCGTATCATCTTTTGCCAGCACTTCTTTCGCATCAAAGCAAAAACCAACTAATCTTTTATCTACTCCCTCTTCTCGTATTTCCTGCAGCACCTCACTTGCAGCAAACTCATCCTTATCAAAATGAACGAGCCATTCTAAACATGCTTCAAATACGTTTAACTCACTTGTTTCGTAACGAACATTCGGTTGCCGCACTTCTAACATCGCAATTTCTAACGCTTGCATTCCAACTGGGTGAACCGAAAAGTCTTCCGAATCCTGTTCTAAAAGATGCTCCCACAATTTGAGCCCACTTGATGCAGCAACACATATTTTGTACCCGTACTCTCCTGTTACACCTGTTCTCGCAAAAAGAATCGATTGATCTTGCCATGTTGTCTCGACGAAAGATTGGAATGGTAACGACGAAATATCAAAGTCTAAAAATTCTCTTCCTACTTTCCAAGCATATGGACCTTCAAAACCAATAATTGCAAATTGATTTGTTACGTCTTCCACGACGACGATATCATCGTTATTTCCATGCAAAAGTAATTGATGTATCTTTTCACGCTGATGTGCAGATGTTTCAATTAATATATAATCTTCCTGATGATAAATTGTAACCAAATCGATTACTTGTGCGTCTTCATCTAATATTAAGGAAAAGTCTACTTTTTCTATATCCATAAATTCGATATCAATCGTGAGGAATTCATTCAAAAATTCAACGGGATCATCGCCAGTTATTTTTATTTTTCCATTTGCCGTGTAGTCTATTATGCCGACATGATTTCGAAGTGCGTCATACTCTTTTTCAACATCTACATATCGTTGCACTATTTGATAGTCTCCAAGTTCGTCCACTACAGATTTATCACCAATATTACCTAATTGTTTTTGCAACACGCGATTGAGATTCATCACATATTTCCTCCCTTTTCTCGATTATTTTATTGACCATTTCCATCGCTTGAGGAACTTCCGTTACAGCTTGGATATACCGCTTCTGTTGTTCATAAACAGCCGCTTTTGTCCGTTCACAATACAATAAATCGTGGATCTTCATGCCTGTTTCTTGTATATTGAAAATTTCTGCCGTTTCAACTACTTCCATCCACGGATTATCCGTTAATAAGGGTGCAAGCTCCTTCACCCAGCCATTTGGAAATGTAATAAATGGATATACTTTCGTTGATAATATCGTTTGCCATTTCTCCATAATTGGTATGAAGCTTTTGCGATTTACTTCCCAGTGGTGCGGAATCGAAACTTCACCTTGTTCGTTCGTAGTCAGTTGTGAGTTTTGTAAACTTAATACAGGGACGTAACCAAAGATTGCTTTTGCCATAGAACAAGACGTAATATTGTCTGTAATAAATAAATCACAGGAAAATAGTAATTCCTCATATGCAGCTAAATCAAGAAATGGCATTGGTTTAAATTGGATTCGATCATTTTCAGTTGAATGAATAAAATTATCTTCCGGCGCAATACCTACAATCACGACTTTGGATGGTAATTCTTTTACACCTAAATAATTCACCATGAACTTTTGAATGATATTTTCATAACTATATGAACTATCCATATGAACACCTGCTTCAAGCCGACGCATTTTTACATACATATTTGCCCATGCTGCTTTTGATAGCATGATGAGTTTATCTTCATCCTTACAGGCAAATGTGCTACGTATTTCCTTTTTTATTTGTGCATCGATGGAAAATGGTTCGGTATATAATGTGACAGTTATGATATTGTCATCCGCTTGAACTGGGTGATTAATTGGACACGTACGAATAACCTTTATTTCATTTGGTATTTTACGTATCCTTGTTTCATATTTCATTCTTGATTTTTCCTTTTGATGTGAAGTTGGCTCAAACAACTTGTTATATAAGGTAGGACTTTCGGTTGCAAAACATAAGGAATCGATTGTCGCGATTGGAATATCAAATCCAATCATATGGTCCAAATCTACTAACGGTGGTTCTATTTCCAAAATATGATAGTCTGCTAGTATGATCAGGTTCGGCTGAAAATGCGTAACACACGCATCGACAACACGCCTCTGTTTCACCTGTCTCGTTAGCGAAGTTGCCTCCATACCAGCATGTTTCGTATAGTGAATGAATTTTTCACTCGTTAAAAAATGACACTGCACCCCTTCGCTTACTAATTGTTTAGCTAAATAGATCGCATTATGAAGTTCTCCAATACTATATTGGCTCGGTGCTATAAACAGTACTTTCATCCATCATCCACCTCCTATTTAATTGATGCACATAGGCTAAAGCCGCTTCTAAAGATGTCGTAACAGCGATAAAAAAACTTGTCGATTGCTGCTGCTTGGAAAGTTGCTTTGGTGATACTATCAGCGATACTTGAAATCCTTTATCAACCCATTCCGAAATGGCTAATTGGGAAGGTTTTTCTTCCGTCCATATTGCAACATACAACTCCTTCCCCAAATGGAGCACTGCTTTTGCTTCGGACGGATACATACGCCGTTTTACCTTTGCTTCTTTTAATTGATATGATTTTGTATCATGCCAATAATAAATCGTTCTCTCTCGTGAATATCGATTCCAATAAAAATGCATGATCACATGCTCTAACGCTATTGCCTGCTCATTCCCCATTGCGATGTCAACCCGAATAACTGGAGCAGCCGGCATCAAGTAATATGCAACTGTATAATTTTCTCCGTGACAAGCAACGCCTTCCCAAGCCGTATGTGCAAGCTTGTTTCTCTCATATGTGAAATTTTCCATTTGGCCTTTTTCAAACATATACCCATGACTTGCCGTTATTTCATGTGCAAGTCCTTGGGGATGAATGCCCGCCGGTGTCGTTCGCTGCTGGCCCCATTTACCGAGTTTAGGAAAATAAGATTGTACAAGATTTTTTTCTTTATAATGGATGCCTGTCAATGACGCTTGAAAATCAGGTGACATCTCTACTTGTAAACTAGCATTCGTAAGGGTGACAATCGTTTTCTCGCGTCGTATGCTCTCCACGATTTGGACCCCTTCTTCGTCCCCATGAGAAATATATAAAGACAAAGGCTCTGTTACACAAATTCCTAGTTGTTCATTTTCAAATTTAACTGTCCCAGTAAGCATCATATGATTCGTGTCAATAGGGAATGTAAATTGAACTGCACTGTCATGCTCTTTTTGTAGTTGCTCGATTGCCCTACGTTCAGTAACTGCAAGTTCTATAATGGAGACAGATAATATTCCGTTCATTTTTTGCATATGTTCGGTAAACAGTTGCACATTTATTTCCAATACTGGGGTATCTACAACAGCTATTTTTGATGTCAACTTCATGTTAATCCGCTTTGCTACTGGATACATATCGTTACCCTTTTGGCCAGTTAGTGCGTACCATACACGCTCTGTAGCCTTTTTATCTCCATAGCCAATTGTATAATAATGGGTAAAGTCAGGTTCTCTACCATCTATATAAGATTTACTCCGTTTTAAAAGATATCTTTCCAGCTGTCGTTCATTTTTTGGCTGATACTTTGCAAACAAACGACGTAACATCGGATAAAAGTGAATTCTCTTTTGTTCTGATTGCCGTGTCGCAATAAGAGCCGGCATCCACCTTAATCCATATAAGACACGTTCTACCTTTCCTTGCCAAATCAATCCTACATGCAATGCATCATTCGAAAAAGAACTCCATGGCATGGCATATTGCGCGGGATCACTTGGCAAATCTGTATCATACATATATTCGTAATCATGGATTGCAAAAGGAAACTGTTCATACACCAGTGGCTCCGTGACAGTTCCCGATTGAAATGGCAACGTAATTTGTGCATCCAATAATGTACACCACGGATAAAATTTAAGTTTTTTCCCATTTCCAAGTGCGTAATCATGGATTTGTACGAAGCCAGCACGCGTCAGCGTAATTTCTCGAATAAAATGCAAGTAGCCTTCTTTACACTCCACTAACAATACTTTTGATTCCGTTTTTGGAAATAAAACTTTTATATTTCTACGATTCATTCGCTTCATTGCTCCGGTAAATGGATAATCCAAATCCGGCCAAGCTTCTATCGCAACTACTTTATCTGTCGTCTTTTCAACTAATTTTAAGCTACCCGTTTCTGCATCAAGCTCCACGATAGTTTGTATATCTTCCAAGTAAGCTTTTTCTGCTTGCATGTAGCGACTGTTCGCTTGCGGTAGAATACTATAAAAAGTAAATTCCTTCCGATAAACTAACTGATTTTCCATATCATACAAGGCGACATAAACAAGTTGTGTTCCAGTTTTTTTCGCCCGTATTCTTAACGGTATTTCCTTGCTCTCTCGTCCCTTTAATGCAATAAAAGCCGCTCCATTATTTTCAATTTCAAGGTACATTTCATCATCCGCTTGAACCGTATAATATTTCACGATTGTTTCTGGTAAGTTATTTTTTACCGCTACGGTAATTGGTGCCCATTGGTGCAGAATCATTGTTGGCTTCTCACATAAGTGAACTTCCAAAGCTTGTTTCACATGGATACCATAATGAAATGTAAACGAATATGTGCCCAATTTTATCGTTGTTTGTAGTAATTGCGGGCCGAGTAATTGTGTGGATGGCGTAACATTTTCCTCCCATACGATTTTTTCACCTGCCCGTATGAACCGTCGCTTACGTCCATTTTTATATTTCATTCGTTCATTTCCCAAAGTCGTTTGAAATGTGACAAGTACAGTTTGTGCTAAGCGGTTTTCATATTCAAATCTGAGCGTAATAGGTTGTCCTGCAATAACCTCTTGTCCATCCATGCTATAACTAATAAAGTGAAATCGCGGATCAGCCATCATCGCGACCCGCTCCGATTGAAGGTCAATCCAACAGGCGATAATATCGTCACCAAAAGTCATCTCATATTTATACGTTTCCATTCCATATAACGAAAACGTATCTTTTTCACTAGAACGAATTTGGATAGCTTTTGTATTTAAAAGACTTTTCCATCCACTATCCACCAATGACTCATCTAAGTCCGTTACACGATAGCCGGTTTTTAAAAAATTAATGACATATGGTAAGTAATTTCGTAACTCCAAAAATCCATCATAATCGATATAACTTCGACTCGAGCGAATAAAACCTACCCGCTTATAAAGTGGCAATGCAATGTGATGGCTCGGATCTACATCTACATCAATATATTGATAGCCAAGGTCTGTAAGTTTCACGATTGCTTTTGAAAATAAAATTCCTGGCAGTGGACCATTACGAAATTGTGGATGAATAAACAGTTTACTCCCCCAAACTGCATGTGGCCCTGCCGCCTTTTGCCCACAAACAGATGTAAATAATACCGTTGCAATAATATTTTCCTCATACTCCATACATAAAAATAATATGATTTCCATTTGTTCAAAAAATCGACGAATGTCACTTTCCTTTAGTGGATATCCCGAAGTTACCGGTCCAAAACCGAATGCGTTATACAGTTTGGCAATTTTCTCCGCATCATCTTCCGTACATGACCGAATATGCAATTGATCTAACTTCATCTTGTATCTTTATCTCCATCAGGTCTTTCGGAGACAGTTAATGCCCCTCTTGCAACACATTCTCGCGCAACATAAGCCGCTACCTTTACTTGGGAAAGCACCCCAAATTTTTTTCCAATTTTCACCTTTAAACGAAGCTGATCACCGGGCACGACTGTTTTTAAAAATTTCATTTCCTTTATTGCAACTAAATAACCAACACGTGAAGATATATCCACATGACGATCGATAACAAATTCATCATTCTCTACGGTTGTTGCTGCAATTTCATCATTTTCTTGCATCGATTGAAGTGCTTTCGTACCATAAACAACAGCAGTCAATTGCGCTAATGCTTCTACAATGAGCACGCCAGGCATAATGGATTCTCGTGGAAAGTGTCCTTCAAAAAATGGTTCGCTTACGGTTACATTTTTTAATCCAACTCCCATATCGCCCGGTTTTAGTTCTACTACACGATCAAGTAGTAAAAAAGGCCACCGATGTGGAATTAGCTCTCGAATTTGTTCTACAGAAAGAACTGTTTTCAATGCGCCCTCACTCCTCCTGATTTTCTACAATATAATCTGCGAGTTTATTAATCGAACTAAAAACTTCTATATTATCATCAAAAACTGTTACATTAAATTCATCCTCAATTGCGACAAATAACTCCAATGCATCAATCGAATCAAGTCCTAAACCGCGCCCAAAAATTGGTTGGTCATCCGTTATTAACTCTGGCTCGATATCAAGGTCTAATCGTTCTACAATAAGTTCTTTTAATCGTTCTGTTAATTCCTTTCGCTTCAGCGCTTGTTCTTTCGTTTCTTCATATGTTAGCATGTCCATTCACATCCCTTTCTTTAGCCATTTATTAGTCCCCCGTCTACGGTAAATACTTTTCCAGTAATATATGATGCATCATTCGAGCTTAAAAAAGAGACCATCTTGGCGACTTCTTTTGGCTTCCCTAAACGCTGTAACGGAATGAGGTTTATCATCTGTTTTAATGTTTGCTGGTCCATTGATTTCGTCATATCCGTTTCAATAAATCCGGGTGCCACTGCATTCGCTCTAATTTGATAACTAGCAGCTTCCTGAGCAATACTTTTCGTAAACGCAATCATCCCACCTTTTGATGCCGCATAATTCGTTTGCCCACTTGTTCCTGAAATACCACTCGTAGAGGCGATATTGACGATGGCGCCTTTTTTTTGCACCATCATTTGCTTAACTGCTTCCCGTGTGCATAAATATGTCCCTCGCAAATTAACATTCAGTACATCATCCCATTTCGTGCTACTCATTAGTGGTAAAAATCCATCCTTTGTTATGCCGCTGTTGTTCACTAAAATATTTACATTTCCATGATGCTTTTTTATATTTCTGAAAAACTGTTGCACTTCTTTTTCCACTGAAACATCTACTTGATATGCATGTGCCCTTCCACCTAGCTCTTCAATTTGCTGCAGCGTTTTTCCCATTTCCTCTTCATTTGCCACATATGTGAGCACAGTAGTAACCCCACGTCTTGCAAGATCTATTGCAATTGCACGCCCAATTCCTCGAGATGCTCCAGTCACAACTGCTAATTCTTCACCTGAAAACAAAGCGTTCACCTCTGTCTATCTTTGATAAGATTTTTGATACGTACGAATATATTTTTTTACCTTCATCGCACTTTCCATTGCATATGTTTTGATTTGTGGTCTTTCGAATGCCCGCATAAAACCTGTCAATGTCCTGCTTGTACCAACTTCAATAAAATGATACACACCTCTTTCACATAAATGCGAAATCGTTTGTTCCCATAAAACGGGATAAGTACATTGCAAACGAATATCTTCTAAAATCGCAGTTTTATTTTTGGTTTCCAAAGCACTACAATTCAATACGACGGGAATAGATGCATCTTGCATTGGAAATTGCTGAACATCACGCATAAAATCAAGTTCCATTTCTTCCATCAAACGAGAATGAAAGCCTTGGCTAACATTTATTCGCTTTGCCCGAACACCTGTCATGACGGCTAACTGTGCTTGTAATGCGTCTATTTCAGTCATTTCTCCTGAAAAAACAACTTGTTGTGGAGAATTATAGCCTGCCACATCTATCCGATGATTCATTGCTTCTGCAATTACCTCTTGTAATTGTTCCTGACGAGAGCAAACTACAGCAAGCATCGTTCCTTTCTTCGTTACAGCCATCATTCTTTTTCCACGTTGGTGGACAATTTTAATCGTGTCTGAAAAAGTGAATACACCTGCGGCAACCAAAGCCGCAAACTGTCCCACGCTATGCCCCGCTACGTACGTTGGTGTAATATTTTCATGTTGCAAGAGTCGATATATTCCGACATTTAAAGTTACAATCGCTGGCTGCGCAATCTCTGTGCTTGTTAATGTTTCTGTCGGTCCATAAAGGCAAATTTCTTTTAAGTCAAAACCAAGCGCTTCATTGGCCTCTGCAAATAATTCCTCAAATACGTCAGGGTAAGCTTTTAAAAAGTCCCTCCCCATCCCAACATGCTGTGAACCTTGCCCGGGAAAAATAAAAGCGTTCAATTTTACACACCTCCTAATATAGTAAACTTCAATTAGTGGGGGTCGCACTTGCTGTATTTTTCTACGGTTCTAATGACACGACTGATTCTATTAGTTTAATTGTTTTTTTAGTTTTATTCGTTCTATTCATTCTAATGGCTTCTACTAGTTCTACAGATACGATTACAATTTGGTGAAACGAATTACGCTTTTACTGCGTGTGGACTTTCGGTTATTATGTTTAAATACGAGCGAATTCACAAAATCTATGTTAATTAACTAGTTCGGTGTTTGTTAATTAGTTCTACGATGATAAAAATCTTTCTATTTTTTGCTCAAATTCCGCATCAAGTCGATATATTAATCTACCATCAGGATACGTAAGTGCATGTTCAGATTCCCCTTTTGCAAGCAATGCTCGTCCATACTTACGAAATATGCGATAGGAAAATTGTAAATAAGCTTTTTTCGGCTGTTGCAGTGCAGTTTCTACAATGACAACATCACCAAACTTTGCTGATTCTTTATACGCGCAATCAATGTGCACAACAGGAAAGTATATTTCCTTATCTAATTCTCGAAAATAAATTCCTGCCTCTTCCGCTAGTTTCATTCTGCCAATCTCAAACCAATTTAAATAATGAGAATGATGCACAACTCCCATCGGATCACACTCTACATACCGGACCGGTACTTCCGTTCTTACCCATTTCAATGTCATGGCTACCTCCTACATCACATGAAACATACGCTAAAAAACTATCATTTACACACCTAAGATATACTCCAATTTCTATTGCTTACACGCTATCTTCTAATAGAGCGACGTGGCGAATATATGATGCACGGTTCAGTTGGTGAAACAGCGGAATTAGGAGATCCGTCTCATGTTTCACTGCTGATTTGTGTGAAACGGGAGAACCGTCCCCGTGTTTCACCGCTGGTTTGTTCGGGCGGGAGATCCGTCTCGTGTTTCACCGCTGGTTCTAGTGAAACGGGAGAACCGTCCCCATGTTTCAGTTGAATCGGAAGAGGCGGACGGATAATAAGAGAAATATGATTCCCATGGAAAACAGGACTGCGATTGAAACGAGTGCGGATGTGATTCCTTGTCCGTAGACGAGTAAGTTATTAAATGCGCTCATTGCCCAAGCTGTTAATGTTACATGCGCTACTGTTTGTAGCCATTCTGGGACAATGTATAAGGGCCACCATGAGCCACCAAGAGCTGACATTGATAATACGATGAGCAAAGAAACACCACTTGCCTGGGCCCGCGTCTTACAAATTGATGCAATAAGCATGGCCATGCCAGTAGCCGCAAAGGCAGTTGCGATAATGAGCAAAATTAGCCCTGTAATCGAGTGCCCAAGCCACATTCCAAAAACAAAATGTCCCACTGTAAATAACACAAGCATTTGGAATAAAGCCGTCATGAAATTCGCTAGCATTTTCCCGCTTAAAATGGACATTCTTGTAATTGGTAATGTCTGCAATTTCCTTAGCGTGCCCCGTTCCCGCTCATCTAGTAGACTTGATGCTGCAGCAGTCGTCCCCAATAATACAAACATAACCGCATATCCCGGAACGTTGGATTCAAAGGGGGTCGTTTCACGTGCCTTATCACCATTTTTTACAACATCCGTCGTGACAACAATTGGGGGATTCTCTACGTAATACGCACTTTTTTCTTTGGCTGATTCAATTTCCCCTGACGGATCTAAGGTAACCCCATGGGATTCCTTCGATTGCTCCGTCATTTGCGTGATTGCCTCAATCGCAACTTCATTCGCCACCGATTGCATAGATAGTTTCGCAGTATATTGAGATAAAATATCATTTACAACACCAGGTATAACGAGATCTGCAGGGTCACTCATTACTATGAGCTCCGCATGCTCACTTTGTAGTACCTTTTCCGAGAATCCCTTTGGAATTACGATTGCAGCCTTATATTCTGGCACGAGTTTCCTAGCCTGTTTTCGTGTTAAATCCTTTCCCTTATCTGTCTTTTCTACAATTTTTAAAACGGACGTATCTTTTAACACAGCGATTAGCTGATCTGTCATTTCTCCTTCATCTTCTACAACTAACGGAATAGAGAACTTCTCCATTTCCCCCTCCGTAAAAATACCTGATAACGCGAAGCTAGCAATCGCAATTACGATAATTGGTGTTAAAATTAAATAAATGAGGCCAGGAATATCGCGTAAAAATATTTTTATATCTTTCATTGCTATGTTCCATACATTCATTTTCCTATTCCTCCAGATTAATTCCGTAGTTTCTTACCTGTTAACTTTAAAAATACGTCCTCTAAATCAGATTCCCGCACATTAAAACTTTTCACTTGTAACTGTTTTTCCCGGATCATTCCTAATACTTTTTCTGTTGGAATTAAGAGATCATGTGCATGTATAACTAGTTTATCGTCTACATAATGAACAGAGTCAACATAGTTGTCATGCGCAATTTCCGTTAACATTTCCTCCCCAATTGGATCCATTCTAATTTCCAACTGTTTTTGTCCGTGCTTTGTGAGGAGCGCTTCTGTATCATCTAAATCCATAATTTTCCCTTGATCATAGATTGCGACACGATCACATAGCAACTCTGCTTCTTCCATATAATGCGTTGTATATATGACACTCATTTTTAGCTCTTTCACTAAATACTGAATTGACTTAAATATATGACTGCGAGATTGCGGATCGACACCGACAGTTGGCTCATCAAAAAATATGACTTTCGGATGATTGAGTAAACCAATTGCTAAATTTAATCTTCTTTTCATACCACCGGAAAAATTCCCCACCTTTTTCGTCGCTTGATCATGCAGTTGAGAAATTTCTAATGCTTCTTCTATACGCTCCTTTTTTAATTTCCCCTTTAACCCATACAAATTTGCAAAAAAACTTAAATTATCATATGCGGTTAATTCCAGGTATATCGCCAGGTCTTGTGGAACCAAACTAACTTTACGTTTAATCTTGCTCAATTCCGTTCGTAAGTTATGCCCACAAACAACAGCCTGACCAGTATCTGGTTTTAAAACCCCAGTCAACATTGAAATCAGAGTTGTCTTACCTGCACCGTTTGGCCCAAGTAACCCTAAAATTTCCCCCTCATACACATCCAAATCCACATTCTCCACAGCCATAAACTTCCCAAAAGACTTCGTCAACTGCCTCGCCGAAATAATCTTTGAATCATCGGGACGGTTCTCTTGCTTCATTTCCACACTCACACTCCCTTATATCCCCCCCTTGAAACATGGGGACGGTTCTCGTGTTTCATCCTTTCGCCTCCCCTTGCTCGACTAATTCACAAGTAAAACAAGGCGGTGGTTTTTACAGTTCATTTAAGACAAGATGTCCTTCATTTCAGTCGAACACACGTGGGCATTTTTTTAGATTCATTTGAGCCAAAACACACTACGGCATTCCTCGCATTCATTTAAGCTGAAACACACTACGGCATTCTCTATAGCTCATTTAAATGATACTTTTTCCTCTATTTTCTCCCACCAATCACGATGTGTAAGATACCACTCGATTGTTTGCTTTAGACCATCTTCAAATGTATAAAACGGTCGCCAGCCAAGATTTTTTAACTTTGTCGAATTAATCGCATAACGCTTGTCATGCCCTAATCGATCTGGTACAAATTGAATGAAATCATCTGTTAATGCTAGCGTATCAATGATTTGCCGAACGACTGCAATATTTGTCCGTTCATTTTGGCTACCTACATTATAAACTTCTCCACTTTTCCCTTTTTCCATAATAAGGTCAATTGCTGCACAATAATCATGACAATGTAACCAGTCACGAATTTGTTGGCCATCACCATAAATCGGAACTCGTTGACCTTGTAATAGTCGCGTAATAGTTAATGGGATTAATTTTTCTGGTAACTGGTATGGCCCAAAATTATTTGAACATCTTACAATATTCATTGGTAAATCATATGTTTCAAAATACGCGCGAACGAATAAATCTGCAGACGCCTTACTTGCACTGTACGGATTATTCGGTGCAAGCGGGGACTGCTCCGTAAAGGTCTCCTTTTCTGAAAAGGCTAATTCACCATACACTTCATCTGTTGAAATGTGGATGAACTTTTGAACTTGAAATTCCTTTGCCAACGCCAACAACAGCTGCGTACCGATTACATTCGTTTGTAAAAACAAATGGGGGTCCACAATAGAACGATCAACATGGCTCTCCGCGGCAAAATGAACGATATAGTCAAATGATTGCTTTTCAAAAACCGTTCGCATCAACGCTTGATTGGTGATATCCCCTTTTATAAATGTATACTGCGAGTTTCCATCCAAATGTTGATGTTTTTTTATATCTCCTGCATACGTAAGTGAATCAACATTTACGATTTGCACTTCCGCATATTTTTCAATCATATAATGAATAAAATTTCCGCCAATAAAGCCAGCCCCACCAGTAACTAATAATCGCATTGATTTCCCCCCTTATAATGGAATAGAAAATAACTCTATTTGGCCACACATGTACTACAGAGTCTTTTTTATATTATTTTCCATGACATATTCTTCTAAAGCATCCTTCCAATGTCGTAACGGTGCAATTCCACATTCTATCAATTTCCCACAATCCATACGAGAATTAGATGGTCGTTGGGCTGGGGATGCAAACTCCCTAGCAGATATAGGTTGTACATGAACATGGCGCATATCCAATTGCATAAAAATTTCTTGGGCAAATTCAAACCAAGTACAATATCCTGCATTCGTAAGATGATATATTCCAAAATGGGATGTTTGTATGAGTTGAATCATCACTTTTGCCACATCTACCGTATATGTTGGGGTTCCAATTTGATCATCAACAACATGAAGGGTATCTTTTGCTTGTCCAAGTCTTGCCATCGCATGAACAAAATTGTTCCCATGAAAACCATACAGCCAAGAGACACGAACAATAAACCAACGTTCCAGTGTATGTTTAACAATTTCTTCACCAGCTAATTTTGTTTGACCATACACATTTATTGGACATGTTTCGTCACACGCTGTGTAAGGTCCCAGCTTTTTCCCGTCAAACACATAATCGGTGCTCACATACAATAAAGTTGCATGGTGCTTTTTTGCAGCCTCTACAATATGTCTTGTACCTTGAACATTGACCTTTCCACATGTTTCCTTATCCTTTTCCGCCTTATCAACATTCGTATATGCAGCACAATGGATGACGATATCTGGCTTAATGATATCCATATAACCGTGAACCTGAGCTTCATTTGTTATATCAAAATCACTTGTTCCAACACCAATTATTTCTAAGCCTTGCTTCTGCCCCTCGCGAACAATGTCACACCCTAATTGTCCTGTAGCACCTGTCACCAATACCTTCATACATACATCTCTTTATATGAAAAAGTTGTATCGACTTCCGCCAAAAAGGGCTGCAACTCATCTTTTTTTGATAATATCGGCGTTGAAATAGGCCAGCTAATCCCAATTTGTGGATCACACCATTTGATACCACAATCATGGTCCGGTGAATAATACGTATCCACTTTATAAACGATATTTGTGTTAGGGGTTAACGTACAAAATCCATGTGCAAATCCTTTTGGCACATACAACATTCTTTTGTTATACTCGGATAAAATAAACGAAACCCATTCTCCATATGTCGGCGATCCTTTACGAATATCGACGACCACATCATAAATCGCTCCGCTTGTCACCCGGACAAGCTTTGATTGTGCTTTTTCCAACTGTTGATAATGTAGACCGCGTAAAATACCTGGTTCTTTTGAATACGAATGATTATCTTGAACAAAGTAATCAATGATACCAAGCCTCTCTAATTGATCTTGCCGATAGCTTTCTAGAAAAAAACCTCGATGGTCTTCATGAATGTCAGGTTCAAGCAACAATACCTGATTCCATACCCGTTCAACGATGTTCAAATTAACACATCCTTTGTTAAAGTTTTTCTAGACCTTTCTACTATATTGAAAAGATATTTTCCATAATCACTTTGGGCATACTTTTCTGCAGCTGTTAGTACTTGATCTATGCCAATGTATCCTTTGTGATAAGCAATTTCCTCCAAACAGGCAACTTTCAAACTTTGTCTTTTTTCAATCGTTTGAACAAATGTAGAAGCCTCAAGCAAAGAGGCATGCGTACCAGTATCTAGCCAAGCAAAACCCCTGCCAAGTATTTCCACATGGAGTTTTTTCTGTTGTAAATACGCTTTGTTTACATCCGTAATTTCTAATTCACCGCGATCTGACGGCTGGAGATTACTCGCAATATCTATGACATCGTTATCGTAAAAATAAAGTCCTGTAACCGCATATGTCGATTTTGGCTTTAAAGGCTTTTCTTCAATGTTTTTCACCTGACCACTTTTTTCAAATTCAATAACCCCATACCGCTCCGGGTTATTGACATGATAGCCAAAAATAGTAGCACATGATTGTCGGTATACTGCTTTCTCCAATATCGTCGCAAATCCATGACCATAAAAAATATTATCACCTAAAATAAGGGCTACACGATCATGGCCAATAAATGTTTTACCAATAATAAACGCCTCTGCAATACCACCCGGGGACTCCTGGACCGCATACGTGATATCCATTCCAAGATTTTCCCCATCGCCAAGTAATTGTTTAAATCTAGGCGTATCTGTCGGAGTTGAAATAATTAAAACCTCCCGAATCCCCGCAAGCATTAAAACAGATAACGGATAGTAAATCATTGGCTTATCATAAATCGGCAACAACTGCTTTGACACAGAACTCGTCAACGGGTACAAACGAGACCCATACCCACCAGCCATAATAATCCCCCTCAAACAAACACCTCCTTTACGTGAAACACGGGGACGGTTCTCATGTTTCACGCTGCTTTTAGGAAACATGAGTCGCTTCCCTTAAGAGATGGAGAAACTGCGAGACGGTTCTCATGTTTCAGCAACGACCTAGTCAACTCTTCTTATTCTAGCCATCCTAAATCTACTAGCCTTATAAACTGACGAATATGAGATATACATACAAAACATATTTGAACTGAAGAAAACAGTGCACTATACTGGCTACCTTTTAATTGGCCTTACAGCTTTGCCTGATTACAGTTGGATATATGGTTTCATATTTTAGTGCTCCTTAACTTTACTGGAGCAACAAAAACTGTGATACTTACAAGAAATTAAGGAATTTCGCAATACGGACAGTATTCGCGTAAAATCATGGTGAGAAAAACTCGTAGGTAAATCTAATGAAGTTAGTGAGGTACGCAAAAAATTAATAAGTTTAATAATTCGGTAATTAAATCTATTATTACCATTATATACAATGTAAGGGAAAAATATATAGTCTATTAGTATCACTTTTGAAGCATATAGACGTTTTTTCCACTCCATCATTCCTAAGCCTTAATTACCATTCGGGGAAACACGGTGAAACATGGGGACGGTTCTCTCGTTTCATCCACAATTTCCACAATAGATTTTGCATTGTTCGGAGCCATTTGTATTATTCAAATCTCGTGTTTGCCCATCTTAAGCCCTAGCAACTAAACTCGGTGAGACTCCAAAAATTCTAGCGATTTGGCGATATGAAACACCCTCAATTTTTTTAACATTCCTCAGAATCTCGTTTCTTTTTAATCGTGGTAAACTTTTAACATGTGCAATCTCAACAGGACCCAACAATATCTCCATTTCCTTTTTTGCTTCTGTATCTGTTTTTCGTACCCGTCTAGGAAAGTCATCTAAACATTGATCACCATTTTGTAATTCATTATAATCTCTAAACATTCTTCTAGCTGCTTCCGCATTATCAGAGAATTTCTCCAGAACAAAATCCTTATCCAGTAGTCCCATTGGAAAATATTGTTTACCATAATATCCCAGGCAGCTGCTCCACTTCCATTCTTCCACTTTACGAGTCAATCCAGCCATTATTGGATTTTGATGAATATATCTTGTAACTGTTAATAAATATCTATCTGACTCAACATTTTCACTTCTAAAACGGTCTTGAAATAGATGACCTGTTGTCTTATACTTCCAATGATAATACGAAACGAAACTTACCCCAATTCGCCTCATCGTATTTGAAATGTCTTCTATTCCTTCCTTGAGTAACAAATGCACGTGATTCCCCATTAAACACCAAGCAAAAACTTTAATTCCTGATTTGCTTTTGTATCTTTGAATTGTTTCAAGAAATCTCATACAGTCCTCATCGTCATGAAAAATCTCCTGTCTATTCGCACCTCTTAACATAATATGGTAAACACCAGTTTTACTTTGTATTCTGGCTTTACGCGGCATCTTCTTTCTCCTCCCAATCTATGAAATTTAATAATAGTCGAAGTAATTTTTTTACGGATTTTCTTTTCGGGGAAAAACTTGAAGGTATAGGATTAGCAAGATTATTAGGTTAATATGCATACTTTTCTACATCGCGAAGCACCAGAACCGTCCCAACACTTCACAAGATAGTCTATTTTATTCTCTTAGTCAAGAACACACATTCCTATAAAAATTGTATTTTACATAACTTTAAAACTTAAAAACTCACTATTAATATAAAATATGCTAGATAAACACCAATTTAATCATTTAAACCTACTCATAATTAAAATTTAGTAATCATTAATATAAAAAATACACAGCATTGAAAACTGCGGACTAATCTAATATTCGAGTTATGACCCATTTAATCGTGGTCATTGGTCATTATGCGCATGAAAGTGTCACAAAGATTCGGGATATGTGTCGCCATGAAACATGAGAACCGTCCCTATGTTTCAAATTTTATTTGAAGGGTTAAAATTTTGTTTGAATTCTATTGATTTTGTGGTATAGTTTAATAGAAGATCACTTTGAAAACGATTACATTCGAGAGGTGAGAGGAATGAAGGAAAAGGACAAGCTTATTTTTGATCATGCTATTAGAACCGCAAATATGATAGTAGACTTGTTTGGACCAAGATGTGAAGTTGCAGTTCATGACTTTTCAGATTTACAAAGGTCCTTGATACATATTGCTGGAAATGTAACACACCGTGAAATCGGTTCTCCAATCACAGACCTCGTTTTAAATGAACTAAGAAAAGAACAGGAAGATATAGAAGATATTCCAAGTTATCGCACCCAATCAAAAGAAGGACATGTTTTAAAATCTACTACAGTCTTTTTAAGAGACGAAGATAACAAGATTATTGGGGCACTTTGTACAAACTATGACATTAGTCTTTTAATGGAATTTGGTGGCGAGATTGACACTTTTATTGATTTTCAACAAGATAAACAACCAGTCGAAACATTTTATCATTCTGTTCAAGATGTTACACATGACATGGTAAACCAAGTACTACTTCGTTATAAAAAAGCACCTTCCCAAATGTCCATGGAAGAAAAAATTGATTGTGTCAGTGAACTAGATAAGAAAGGGACATTTCTCATAAAAGGAGCAACAGAGTATGTTGCACATG
The DNA here is from genome assembly GCF_042432965.1 of Paracerasibacillus soli. NCBI lineage: Bacteria > Bacillati > Bacillota > Bacilli > Caryophanales > Bacillaceae > Paracerasibacillus > Paracerasibacillus soli. The sequence continues at coordinate 239,375 of NZ_JBHLWL010000067.1, forward strand.
TTCTAGGGGTTTCAAAATTTACTGTCTACAATTATTTGAATAAAGTCCGTTCTATGCAGGAATATCTTATCGATCAAGACGCGGAATAAGGCGCATTAAAATGATAGCGCATTCATATAACATCAAAGGGGAGAACATCAATGGCAATTTTAAAGGGAAGTATTTTATTATTAGTGGTACTAGCTTGCTTTACGTTATTTAGTTATAAAGCGCCAAGAGGTATGAAAGCAATGGGAGCTTTGGCAAGTGCTGCCATTGCCACATTCTTAGTCGAGGCTTTTCAACGTTATGTAGGTGGAGACCTGTTAAACATTAAATTTTTAGGTGAAGTAGGAGATGCAGCTGGAAGTATGGGCGGTGTAGCAGCTGCTGCCCTCGTTTCCCTGGCAATGGGAGTATCACCTGTTTATGCATTAATGATGGGGGTATCTTGTGCTGGACTAGGATTATTACCAGGTTTTGTTGCTGGCTACCTGATGTCTTTCGTCGTGAAAAAAATTGAGAAAAAAGTTCCCGATGGACTTGATTTAATTGTTACAATAGTTATTGCAACACCGCTTGTCCGATTACTTGCAGTCTATGCAGATCCGTTAGTTGATGCTACACTACTTAATATCGGTGGAATTATAACACAAACAACAGACGCTAGCCCGATTGTTATGGGAATTATCTTAGGCGGCGTTATTACAGTCGTTGCAACAGCACCATTAAGTTCCATGGCCTTAACAGCGATGTTAGGACTAACTGGTGTCCCAATGGCAATAGGCGCACTAGCCGTGTTCGGTTCATCATTTATGAACTTTGTTTTCTTCCATCGCATGAAGTTTGGTGATCGCAAAACAACAATTTCTGTTGCAATTGAGCCATTATCACAGGTTGATATTATTTCAGCTAATCCAATTCCGATTTACGTTACGAACTTCCTAGGTGGGGCTTCATCCGGTATCATCATCGCGCTATCGGGACTAGTCAACGGAGCAACAGGTACCGCTACCCCAATCGCTGGATTTGCCGTAATGTTCGGTTTCAATGACCCAATCAAAGTAACAATCATCGCACTATCTTGCGCATTAATCAGCGCATTCTGGGGATACGTTGGATCCATTTTATTTAAAAACTTTAAAATTCGCAGAGTCAATCAAGTCACTGCAATCGATACAGAACTAGAACCAGCATGAAACACAGGGACGGTTCTTGTGTTTCACTTACTTAGGCGTAAAAACAGCGGAAAACAGATGGAAGGTTCTTCTGCCTCATATTTGATAACAAGTCCCCTCACTAACGTTTGAGGGCACGAGATGAAACAGGAGAACCGTCCCCATGATTCACAAAAATAACAAGGCGGTGGTAAATATGAAGTTTAATTCTGTTTTTGATATTATTGGTCCAGTTATGATTGGGCCATCAAGTTCACATACAGCCGGGGCGGCACGTATTGGAAAGGCAGCAAGAAATCTTTTAGGTGATGAACCTCGGTGGGCAAAGATCCACTTATATGAATCTTTCGCTAAGACATACAAGGGGCACGGGACAGATTTTGCCTTGGTAGGAGGATTATTAGGTTTTGAAACGGACGATCCACGAATGAGTAAGGCACTAGAGATTGCAAACGAGCGCGAAATTAAAATAGAATTTATTGAAGATACTGCGGCAGTCGACCATCCGAATACAGCTAGACTAATTATTGGCAATGATGTAGAACAAGTTGAATTGGTTGGGATATCAATCGGTGGTGGAAAAGTAGAAATTACCGAGTTAAATGGTTTTAATCTACGTTTATCTGGAAATCACCCAGCAATTCTTGTCATGCACGATGATCGTTTCGGTGCTATTGCTTCTGTGACTACCATTCTCGCAAAACATAAAATTAACATCGGTCATATGGAAGTAAACCGAAAAGATGTTGGGAAAGAAGCTTTAATGGTAATTGAGACAGACCAAAATATCGGTGAAGCCATTTTAAAAGAACTAAATGAAGCAGATAATATTACACACATATCAACAATCATTAGTTAGACAGTTAAGAGAGGAGAATGCATATGTTTCGCACAGTTGCTGAATTAGTAGAAATGGCGGAGAAAGAAAACATCTCAATTTCAGAAGTGATGATTCGTCAAGAGATGGATGTAAAAGAAAAAACACGTGAAGAGATTTTTACTGAGATGGAACGTAACCTTGAAGTAATGGAACAAGCAATCAATGATAGTTTAAAAGGAAAAGGAGTCACATCAGTAACTGGATTAACAGGTGGCGATGCCGTACGAATTCAGGAATATATGAAAAACAAAACCCCATTATCTGGAAATCTAATGATGGATGCAGTTAGTAAAGCAATGGGAACGAATGAAGTAAACGCAGCAATGGGAACAATTTGTGCAACCCCAACAGCAGGAAGTGCAGGCGTTGTCCCGGGTACATTATTTGCTGTTAAAGAGCAACTAAATCCAACACATGAACAGATGATTCGCTATTTATTTACAGCAGGAGCTTTCGGATTTGTTGTGGCAAATAATGCCTTTATTTCTGGGGCTGCTGGTGGATGTCAAGCAGAAGTTGGCTCAGCCGGAGCAATGGCATCAGCTGCAATTGTAGAAATGGCAGGAGGAACACCGCAACAATCTGCAGATGCTTTTGCAATGACATTAAAAAATATGCTTGGGCTTGTTTGCGATCCAGTAGCGGGGCTTGTCGAAGTACCATGCGTAAAAAGAAATGCAGGTGGCGCCTCTCTCGCTATTGTCTCAGCAGACATGGCACTAGCAGGTGTCAAAAGTAGAATTCCTTGTGATGAAGTGATCGGAGCAATGTATCAAATTGGAAAAAGAATGCCAGCCACACTCAGAGAAACCGGAGAAGGCGGCCTAGCAGCAACACCAACAGGAAAAGCATTAAAAGAAAAAATATTTGGACCATCCGCATGAAACATGGGTGAAACATAGGGACGGTTCTCGTGTTTCATCTATGGTCGTTTGAGACACGAGTTTTGCCGAGACACGGGACGATACATGGACGACACATGGGGACGACACATGGAGGCGGTTCTTCCGCTTCACCCCCGGTTCCAATCATCCTAAACAATTTTTACATTTTAATCCACAAAATACAATATATCTTACCAACATCACTTCATGGATGGACTTTATTATTTTAAGTCCATCCCATTTTTTAGCTTTCTATCCATGAAAACCCTATCAATACCAATCTATTAGACATTATTTATCATTTCCATAACCATTTTCCTCTATATTAAGGAAAAAATACAACATTAGAACATGAAATCAGCCGTAAACAGCTCTTATATCTATAATCGAAACAAGTGACACTTTGGGGGGATAAAATAAAAAATATTTTTCAGTGTTAGATGGATGTCAACAGTTCGATTTCATATTGTTTTCTATAAACACCTATAAATTTATGTCCACTTCATATATATTCCTCTTAAGCAGTTGATTGAAACAACAGAACCGTCCCGCTGTGTCACTGCCCTTCCCTTCACGAAGCTCACCTGATAAAACGCAAGAGTAGCCCCCATATTTAGCTCACTTGAATGAAACGCGAGAACCGTCCCCATGTGTCACCCATGTGTCACTTTCCTAAAACTAATGCGATGAACATTTGGCTAATTTTTATAATTGCTCGTTCGTCGATATTGAACTTGGGGTGATGATGGGGGTAGACAGCATTAATTTCTTCGTTTCTACCTCCAACTGTAAAATAAACACCTGGGATTTCTTGTTGGTAGAAGGCAAAGTCCTCGCTAGCCATTAACGGATCATCAGTCATGACATTTTCACCACCAAATAGAAGGTTCGCCGTTTCCTCTACACGCTTTGTTTCTTGTGGGTCATTATACATCGAAGGGCATTCTTTCACATATTCGAAATCAACCGTGGCACCATTCGCAGCACATGTTGCTTTTGTAATATTTTCTAAAGCTTCTTCAATGATATTACGCGCTTCTTCATCAAATGTACGAACCGTTCCTTTTATTACGGCAGTATCTGGAATGACATTATTTCCAGCACCACTAACAAATGATGCGACCGTTACAGCTGCTGCCTGAAATGGATTAATGCGTCGGCTCACAATTTGTTGCATATTTACGACTAACTGACTCCCTGTAACAAGCGGATCCACGGTTTGATGTGGTTGGGAACCATGTCCACCTTTTCCATGAATAACAATGTGAAAATCATCCTGTGCTGAAGAAGCGTACCCTTCTTTGACACCAACCGTACCGAACTCCTCCGTTGATACGACGTGAGCACCATAAATAATATCCACACCATCTAAGCAACCGTCTTCAATCATTGGCTTTGCACCGCCGGGGGTTACCTCTTCCCCAAACTGATGAATAAATTTTATCGTACCAGGAATCTCATCCTTTATTTCACTTAAAATCTTTGCAACCCCAAGTAGTGCAGCAGTATGTAAATCATGTCCACAAGCATGCATAACACCAGGGATTTGCGACATGTAGTCTACGTCCGTTTCCTCTTGAATTGGCAATGCATCAAAATCGGCACGTAGCGCTACTGTCTTACCCGGTTTTCCTCCTTTAAGCGTTCCAACAACGCCTCTTCCACCAACCCCAGTTCTTACCTCAATCCCTAAATCTTCCAAGTGATTCGCAATTTTCTTTGGTGTATGCACTTCCTGATGGGAGAGTTCTGGATACATATGGAGATCCCTACGGATTTTTACTAACTCGGGGTAAATTTCTTCTAGTCTCTCAAATAATTTTTCTAGCATATCTTGATTCCTCCAATTTTATTTCATAACTTCTATTCTAACTTTACCAAATAAAGATATCTCAATCAGCAAGAGCCCGGGCCCACAAAATCTACCACATGATGTTGCATATTTCATGTATTTCTCCTACTCCCATTTACTTTTTATCCTTATTCAAATTTATGAAAATAAAAATCACACAACACATCGAACCATGCTGGTGCTCACAATACAACGAGATGTCGTATATTATGCATCAGCAGTTCATACTACGAACAATAAATATCCACCGACAAAATAAGATGAAAAAGTAAAATAGGAATAACCTCATTCTTTTTTGACACCGCATTCATGACACTAACTATATGACGCGGCACTTAAGATGCTTCCTTGTACAATAACCATTCTTCCCGACGCTTATCTAAATTAGCACCATATTATCTTGAGATTCCTTACACACTATTATTCTTGTATCAAATACTTATTTGCACTCCTAACTTTATTTCACAGTATATGAAGAGGTTATGTATTAATATACACTATTACTTATAATTATAACAATATATTTATAATAAGTGATGTGCGATTTATATAATTAGTAGTAAGCAAAAGATTTTCATTCCTTCCCAGATGAGTCATCATTTGAAATGTATTTTCAAAAGTGAAGTTTACTATATCATAATCATCGCCTTTACCTTGTATAAATGCAAACTACAACAGCATCCCCTTTCACTTTTCATCATTCTAGCAACTACAATTTTCGTATGCCTCTTTCCATCCTTTACATTTTTAAACAGTACTTTTAACTTGAATTTGTATACATTTAATGGCACATTATAATTGCTTTAAAAATTAATTAAACTTTGCAAGGTGGTTAATATGTATAAACGTAAAAATATTATCGAATTAGTGAATGATACAATTATGACTTTTGGACAAGTTAAAGTCGAATGTAAATTGCAAGAGAAAATAGATGAGATGGACATATCATTAATAGAATTATCGCATCTTACTGGTATTAGGTATGCTTCATTATGCGATTTGAAAAATAATAAGAAGGTAACCCTAAATCTTCAACATTTAACCGCAATCATGATTGCATTACGTATTCAATCATTTGATGAATTATTCACACTAACGTTTGAGGATGAAGAACAAAGTAAAATGTTTTCTGTTGAAAGTGAATTATATAAGAAAAACGGATTACCTCATGATGCAATTGAACAAATGAAGGCAAATAAAGAAATACTCGATAAACATTACAATAAAAAATAAATAATAAAGTACGCTTAGGAGCTGCCCCTAGAAGTTAGCGATAAAATCTAATTTCTAGGGTCTTTTTGATAAAAAATATATGATGATAATCCACAAGAATAACGAAAGAGCGGCTAGATTCGATTTCCAAAAGTATCTACTAAATTTACATAAAAAGGTAATTTATCACGTCACGTCAGAAATGATGCGAACATATATATGAAGTTCTTCAATTATGCTTAGAAGTGCTTGCTTTAGAAAATGTAAATCCCATCAAGTAATAGAAAAACTAGCTCACTAAGGTCTAACCCCTAGATTACCTTCTTGATACGCTTTTACTACCTTTAACTTCAAACTATCCCTATATTTTTGAGCAAAATAAACACCCCAAAAGTTTATTTATTTTCACTCTAACTATTGAAGTGCACTACAGAACCGTCATGATTCATGATTAATGCAGCATTCACGAGTGAAACATGAAACACGAGAACCGTCCCCATGATTCACATTGCGTTCATATGGTGGGAATATACTATTTTCATCAACAAGTTGGAGGTAATAATGATGAAGATGGCATGGAAAGAAATTATTAAAAACAAATCACGTTTTATTATATTAGGTTCGATAGTTTTTCTTGTGAGTCTATTAACATTCATTATATCTGGATTAGCTAATGGCCTGTCTCAAGATAACGCAGCGTTAATTAAAGATATGCCTGAAGGTACATTTTATATGGATGAAAATGCAGATGAAACTTATAATCTTTCAAAAATAGATAAAAGTATTGCGGAGCAGATTATCAAAGAGACTGAAGATGCAACAGCATTATCGATTCAAATGGGTTTTCTAAATAATGCAGATGACAAGCAACTAGGTGTTGCCTTTGTTACAGCTACAAATCCAGGCCTTTTTCCAGAAGTTGCAGATGGAGAAGTATTGCTTGATGAATCACTAAAAGATAAAGGTGTTAAAGTTGGCGACAAATTGACAAGCAATCAACTTAGCAAAGATCTTCTTGTGAAAGGCTTTGTTGAACAGAAGAAATTCAGCCATTCGCCTGTCGCTTTTATTAATCCTATCAATTATCAGGAAATGTATCGTGTGGAAGAAATGCAAATGATGTTTGTCCCTGGAAAGGACGAAACAACGTCTATCAATGGTCTTCAAGACTTTTCAAACAAAAGTTTCCTAAACACTATCCCAAGTTACAGCGCTGAACAACTTTCATTAAATATGATTGTTTGGTTTCTAGTCGTAATCAGTGGTATGTTATTTGGTATTTTCTTCTACATGATGAACGTACAAAAGATTGGACTGTATGGTATTTTAAAAGCTATCGGCGTGAAAACAAGTGCGTTATTTCAAATGATGTGGACGCAAATGTTACTCATCACAACTATCGCCCTTGCTTTATCTATCGCTTTGAGTCAGTTATTCTCGACCATTGCACCTGAGGGAATGCCGTTTCATTTAACTTTGGCAACAACTACTCAATTAGCAATTGTTTTTCTCATCATCGGGTTTATAGGTGCAACTTTATCTGGTATTCAAATTAGAAAGATACAACCGCTTCAAGCTATTCAACAAGGAGAGATGTAAAATGGATTTATTTAAAATTGATAATCTCACTAAAAACTTCCAAAATGGTGAAGTAGAAGAACAAGTATTAAGAGGAATTGATCTTACGTTGAAACAAGGTGAGGTCACAGCATTGGTCGGTGCTTCTGGTTCAGGAAAAAGTACACTACTAACTATTGCAGCAGGTCTACAACCAGCAACCGATGGTGAAATCATATTTAATGGACAAAATTTAGCTTCACTGAAACAAGATCAAGTACGTAAAATCCGCGCAGAACAGTTCGGATTTATCTTCCAGGCATCCCACTTAGTTCCTTTTTTAAGTGTTGAAGAACAACTGATGTTAATGCTTGATGTTTCAGGGTCAAAAATGAAAAAGCAGGAGAAGAAATTAGAAGTCAAACGCATGCTAAAACTTGTGGGGATGGATCACCGAAAAGATGCCTACCCTTCGTCATTATCAGGTGGTGAAAAACAACGGGTTGCCATTGCACGAGCAATTATTCATAAACCAACCATGCTATTTGCAGATGAGCCAACAGCCAGTCTTGATTCAAAAAGATCAATAGAAGTCATGAAACTAATACAAGATTTAACAAAATCGTTGCATATAACAACATTACTCGTCACACATGAAGAGGAAATGCTTCAATATACAGATAGAGTCATCACCATGAAAGACGGCCTCATTCAGAAAAGTGCATAAGCGAAACACCGGGACGGTTCTCCTGTTTCATCACTCAAGTGATGCAGGAGAACCGTCCCTGCGTTTCAAAGTATGTGTTCCTTCTGTAGGATACTGATAATTCGTTCCGTATTTTTATTATCGTGGAACTCATTAATTTTTTTATATTTTTCCCTATATTCTTCTTCGAGCTGACAGTCTCTATCTAATGCATTTTTTACTAATCGCAACAAATCATCTCTCGACTTTGCAATCGGTCCGGGTGCATTTGATTCATTAACAGGCGGGATAGCTCGGTAGCTTTCAATTAAATACGACTTTTCTTCCCAATAAAAAATTGGGTACGCTCCTCTGTATATCGCATCATAAATAGCTGAAGAATAATCTGTTATAAATACAATTGCTTTCTTTAATGCTTCCGATGGATTGGGTGCAATAACATCCTTATACTCACTCATATTCTCAAAAATATATTCAGAGAATTTATTATGTGGTATCACCATCAAACGATCCAATAACTGATTCTCCTCAAACAAACGAATCACTTTCATAATTGACTTATAATACGTTGTTTGCTCGATCTTCCCGGAATAAATTAATTGTTCCTCCCAAAACCGGTAAGTTGGCATATACGCAATCTTATTTGCATCATTATCTAATTTCGCATAATCCAAAGTTGCTAAACCTGTCTTCATTAATTCCTCATGCGAATACCCCATTTTGTAAAATTGCTCCGCTTCTAAATCTGAACTTATCACGTTTTTTATAATGTTATATTGATTATTTTCCTTGTGAAATCCCATCGCCATTGGATTATCTACCGGTTTTGCAAACATGATCCCATGTTGTAAAAATACCGATGGTGTGTGCATTAACTTATCCCGTAAATCATCTATATAGAGCCGATCATTAAATAGATGGTTTGGTAATTCAGATGAAATAAAATGAGACGATGCGAACGTATAAATATAATGTTTCATACTATATTTAGTTATAAGGCTACTATTATATTTCTTTTTTAACCCAGAATAGTCTGTACTGTTTTTATCGAGTACAAAAACGTTTGTAGATGTTATATCGGATCGTTTTTTCACCTTTTCAAATACACGAAAAGATGATTCATCCGCTTTCATACTTTTCTTTTCAAAGAATAAGTTAATTGTTTTATGTTTAAGGAAGCTCCCAATAAATTTCCCGAGCCCCTTTTTTATTCGAGAAGCAAACGTATACTCCTGACTAAATGGGATCTTTGTCAATGTAATATTTCCATGTAAATTTGTTCTCATGATTAACATATCATTTTCATATCTCTTTATTTTCAACGTTTTTACAGGTATATCGTGATACTTTAATTTCACATTATGCAATATATGTTGATCATCACCACACATTAAATTGACATGAACCCTTTCTTGACCCTGAACAACATAATATGGTATAAGAATAAATCCGAACTGATTCAACAACTTTATTTTTTTAAAGGGCCTAATAAACTTTCCTAGCTTTTTCTTCTCATTCTGCAAATAAATTTGGTCATATCGAAATTGAGAATTATACGCGTTATGTTTGAATCTACCATAAAGTAAAAAACCTTTAGGTAACCTACTTGCAAAAAGCCTAACTGCTAATCGTGAAACACGATAAGGATTCGATCTTACAAAAAAGATACCATTTTTTTGGTTGTATACATAATATCTTCGTTTATTAATGCTAACTAGAAGTAAAATGTGTTCATCGCTAAAATCATTTAAGTAATCTGCCTCAAACCATTTCTTTGCTTTCCTATTCGCTTTTCTTATATCAATTATCCGTTCGTCTTCTTCACTACCATTTTTAAGGGCAACTCGTAATTGATTTCGGTTAACGATTTCTATTTTAAAACTCGGATGATATTTAATCTTTTTAACAAGTATTTTAAATACATTAATTTCTGCCTTTTCAATGTCATATGTAATTACCAAATGGTGGAATTCACTATTCACAAGAGCAACTACAATAAAACGACTTTCTTCCTGAGACGTGTTCAGTTCGACAGACAATGTTTCATTCATCTCATCTGTTGTAAAGAAATTATCAAACTCAAAAATAACGCTATTTCCCTTCATGATTTGAACAAAATAACCATTTGTAATCTTTACGCTAACACCAATATCGTAATTATGTTCAATTACCGTATTGAACAGAGGATTTCCATTATCTCGCCTGATCCATAACCCTTCATTTTCCAAAACAAGAAGATAGTGAGTTGTTTCAATATTAATGACTGCAACGAGCTTATCGATAGATACAATATGCTCTAATTTAATTGGGTTTAAATCAATGTCGTTAACTTGTACTTGATATTCCTTATTATCATATAATACATGGATTGTCTGATTAACAAACGTTAAGGCAAATCTTGTATCAAATACTTGTATATGAGATTTATTTTGATTATCACTTTCTTCTAATTTCTCTTTCACAATTAAACCTCCTACTGTTAAAATTATACAACTCTCTCATCGACTAATTTCTTCAATAATAGTGTTTATAATAAACTTTGAATTATTATAATTATATGAGGGTTGTCGAATCTAAAGATATTCGTGAAGATAATTAAAGAAAACATTATAATATTATGATTCCAAAAAGAAATAAAATCATTATGTAAATGTCCAAAGTAAACACACCATATTAGAGAAATTATATCACAAAAGAAATCATAAATTACAGAAAGAAGGATGACATTGAAACACCGGGACGGTTCTCCTGTTTCATCACTCAAGTGATGCAGGAGAACCGTCCCTGCGTTTCACCATTTTTCTTGTAACATGGCGATTTCTTTTTCATGTGGTACTTCTTCTTTCGGGGTTTCCAAAATAAATGGGATGTCGCGAAGTTGGGGAGTTGTCAATATATCATTAAATTGTGTTTCTAAAATGTATCCTTGATTAAAAATTGGCGCATGGCGATCTTTTCCCGTCCCAGTAGCATACTTAGAATTATTTAAATGAATAACTTCCAAATGATCAAAATATGCCAATTCATTACCACGTTCCATCACTTCTTGCCAATTATCCCCGTCCCACAAACTACTTGCAAAAGCATGACATGTATCAAAACAAAACCCTATCTTTTCTTGTTCCTGACAAAGATTCCGCACCTGGGCTAACTCGTCCAATGTTGTGCCAATCGTACCTGGTAATCCACCCGTGTTTTCTAATAATATTTTTGCTTGCCCATCCCATCCGACTAACACTTCATTTAGTATTTCAATCATCAACTGATAACTTTGGAGAGGTTTCTCAGGCTCTAACTGTTTTCCAAAATGAACAACAACCCCAATTGAGCCACAAGCATCCGCAATTACAAGATCATTATGCAGCGATGCTAACACTGCTTCTCGCTTTTTATTCGTTTTAGGTGTGAGTGTTGTTGGATATGGTGAGTGAATAACTGATAATATATCTTTCTCCTCACAAAATTGTTTACATAAAGTCGCATCTTCTAATTGAAACTCTTTCACACCAAGGCTGCGTGGGTTTTTAGAAAAATATTGAAACGCACCAGCGCCCATTTCATACGCTTGTTTAGCCGCTCCCAAAAACCCATTTTTAATTGATAAATGGCATCCAAATCGCATGAATATCCCCCTTTTTTCCTTCGCTTTGCTAATTCGGTAAATGTAATAGTGCTGCGAATAAATTCGGACTTCTAACTTTTGACACAGAAACAGTCCTAACTGAAATCCCCCCATTTACTTTACAAATACTCTTATTAAACCTGACATTCCCCACAATAAAATGTCGCATGTGATGACATTTCAGTTTTCGTGATGGGGTGCCCGCACCGCTTGCATGGTTCACCTTCTCGATCATGAACATACATCATTTTCGCATAGCCACCAGTATGTGAATCCCCGATAAATAGTCGATTCTCCATATATCCACCTGACGCAATTGCTTGGCGCAAAATATCTTGAATTGATGAAAATAGCTGTCTGATTTCAGTTTCTGCTAAAGTGCTAGCCTTTTTATGAGGCAAAAGTTTTGCCTGCCATAGAATTTCATCCGAATAGCGATTACCAATGCCAACAATTACATCCTGTTTTAATAACGTTGTTTTTAACGCACCTTTATGCTTGGCAATAATTTGCATAAATATATCAACCGTAAAAGTTTTATCTAAAGGCTCCGGCCCTAGGCTCATCAATTCTTTATGCAAAGTTTCCCTTGTATGTACATGCAGATATCCTAGTCTTAAACCTATAAAATAAAGGTTGTTTTCCCCAAATGAAAGCTGAACCTGTACCGTCCGTTTTGGCTTTTCAGATTCCTTTCCGTAAAACATCCATCCCCCAAGCATGAGATGTAGAAGTAATTGATAACCATTTTCCAAGTGAAAAATTAGATATTTTGCCCGCCGCTCGACATTCACAATTTTATGTTGCCGGGTAATCCGTGCAAATTCATCCGGTTTCATATTAATCGATTTTTCCCTTCCAATTATCACGTCCGAAATTTCATGACCAACAATTCTTTCATCCAGCAACGCTCTATAATTCTCCATCTCCGGTAACTCCGGCATAGTCATCCCCACCTTCCACTAATTAATATACCCATCATTACACCATTCATGAAACATGGGGACGGTTCTGATGTTTCATCGCTCTAACAACGAAGTGTGGGAAAATCTCCACGTTTCACTGCACCAAGTGACACGTGAGAACCGTCCCCATGTTTCACCCCTTTACAAACTCCTAAATTTTCTGTATAATGATAAAATAAAAATCTTTAAAACTAATAGGAGGGGTGTTCGACATGATCTTGGTTAGAGAAAATCTAGAAAATCTTTATATCGTAAAACTTCATAACATGTTGTACACAACCTATTGTTCTAGCTGATTTTTAAGTTACTGTATACAGGACCATAGGGTATTATGCACACTATGGTTTTTTTAATTCCATATTTCAGATAATTTTGTATGTTTACTTACATTATCTAGGAGAATTTGAAGGACTATTCAGGGGTGGAATAGTCCTTTTTTGTATCAGTAAATTGCACAAGCAAAAATTGGGGGGGCAAAACGAGATAAATCATTCTTGCCTAATATGATGTCCCACACCAAAGAGGAGATGAATACATTGCAAATTGAGATTGTAAAATATGATGAACGATACGCTGCCAAAGTTGCAGATATGTGGAATAACAGTCGTGATGGCTGGGGTGGTGCGAATACGGTTGATACGGAAGAATCTATATTACATCGCGAAGCCAGCTCAACCAATATCCATACCTATTTAGCTCTTGAAGGAGATTTAGTTGTTGGTTATTGTGGTTTAAGTGAATACCGAGAAGATGAAGGAGCGCTATATATACCTCTCCTTAACGTCCGAGATGACTATCACGGTAAAAAGATTGGCAAGAAATTGCTTTTAACGGCCTTACAGGAAGCGATTCAATTAAAGTGGCCAAGACTTGATTTGTACACGTGGCCTGGGAACACGAAGGCTGTACCACTTTATAAAAAGTGCGGATTTTTTTGGGAAGATCGTGATGACACGACACACTTAATGAATTTTATGCCGACGGTACTGCATACAGCGGCTATTCAAGACTTTTTTAATGGTGCAAACTGGTACGATATGAGTACGCGTGAAATCGAGGTGAAGCCTGATGGCCAGGTAGAAAATGACTTTCATTATTATGAATATGCTTGGAAAAGGGAAGATGAGGCGCTTCGAATCGAATTTGAGCGTACTGGAAGAGGTATCCGATTAATCGAAACAAATGATTATTCTATTTCAGCTACAGTAGAAAATCGTCAATTAGTCTTTGGAAAGCCTTACACGATCCTGTACAACATTCATAATAAATCCGGAAAGCCACTCCATATAGATTTAGCCGGAATAAGTGACAAAAACATTCAGTTTCATTTACAAAAGGAAATCGAAGTAACGGATACTACACAAATAACAGGAACGTTTTTTGTAGATGCCATTCAAGAAGAACAAGATACGTTTAAAACACACCCTACTGTACAAACCACTGTGGGAATTAATGGAAAGCAGGCCATGTTTAAAGTTGGAATTTTACCAAAATATCCTGCACAAATAAAGGCAATTTTACCAGATGATGTAACATTTGTCGGAAAAAGAAGCATATTTTATATGGATATCACGAACAATTTTAGAGAGCGAGCCTGTTTCGAGTTGCGCTTTCCTACATCGCCTTTACTAGAGCTAAGTGAACAAACATTACAAGTGGCAATCGAACCAAAGGAAAAAGTCTCCATACCGGTTCCGTTCCTAACAAAGTCTCACGGCTATTATCATGCACCATTAGATATAAAAGCCGTAAAAGATAATGGCGAAGAAATTCATTTTACAAAAGAAGTTGGGATTCCATTGAGAGGGATTGGCGCTACATTTCACGGCGAGGACGAAGATTATATCCAACTATACAGTGGCCAATATTTCGCCACATTAGATAAAAGTGATCATACCGTGCTTACTGGAAAAAAGAAAAAGGAAAGTCGTTTAACCATTTTAACGCCTATGCTTGGGAAGCCTTATTCGGAGGAATTAGCAAAAACAAAACCAACTGCAATTCAATACGTAGATGGTGCGGGCTTTAGCATGGCAAAAGTGACCTTTGAACTAGCTGCTTTTCCTGCCATCAAATTGCATATGTTTCTAAAGCTTTTCAGTGATGGACTGTTAGAAAATTACTATGAAGTTGAAAATATGCAAGATGTGAGAACAAGCGAATCCATATGGCTTAACCAACCCATTTATTTCGACCTTGATAGAGCAACGATTCCATATGACGGCAAAATGGTGGAAATGAATGACTCCGTCGGTAATTCCTATGAAGAGTGGGATGAAAACCTTATCTCAGAAAATTGGTTGTTTGTAAATGATCATCAAAATCCTCTTGGCATGTGTTGGCATCCGGAAGACAACATCCATTTTGATTCATGGTCTAATTATTTCGAGTATCAGTTTGGAAAAATTGCAGGAAAAAGTACCGTCAAAACAAATGCTATTTATTTTTCCATCGGTGCATTTCATGATGTCGATACGTTTCGCTCGTTTGCTAATCAATCTGCTAGCACAACGAATATACAAACTGTTCAACACTTACACGTTTCATTGGATAACAACAATCCGTTTGTGATAGGAGAAAAAGCTATTTGCAAGGTAAAAGATTATAAATCAAACTATTTGCATGGAGAATTGTCACTATCCCTGTCTCCAACACAAGCGAAATTGGTAGAAGAACAGTTCCATCGTGAGGAACAAAAAACAGAATGGCTAGCAGAACTTCCATTGGAAAACATACCAGCCATTACTACTATAAATCTAAAGGCGACACTAGATGCAGTCATTCACGAAAGAGAAACATTAATCGTAAAACAAAAGCATACAGATATGAAAGCAGAAGTAGTTACTGACAAAGGGTTGGAAACGTGGACAATTGATAATGGAATCATACAATTTAAAGCAACACCAACATTTTTCCCTTCGTTACATTGTTTCGCATACAAGGGAGAAGAATGGTTGGATACATCATTTCCAAAACTAAAACCAAAATTGTGGTGGAATCCATGGTCAGGTGGCTTATGGAGCGGATTATCCGCAATTCGACCATATTCTCTTTCAAAAGAACAGAGTACAGCGGCCTTTGCAAGTTTAATAGATAATAAAGGTAATAAGTGGAAGGGAATCAAGCTTACAACGTCTATTCGGGAAAATGAAGCATATAAGGGGCTCACCTATCACCAATATTTCTTGACCTTGCCTGGTGTTCCTATCCTATGTCATGTTTCCGAAATTAATCAAGGAACGGGCACATACTTTGATCAAAAAAATTGGCATACAGGTGGTTTTTTCAATCCTGGAGAACATATGGCACATAATTGGGCGCGTACGCAGGATAAAAATGGGGATTGGATTAAAATAATTGCTGGTAAGGGAGAATTGGAAAGTATAATTGAACGTGATTTAATCATAGGATGCAGCGACAAGAAAGAGCATATCCAAATTATTACCAATTCCAAAGACATGCAATATACGTATATCAATAAGGAAGTACTCGCTAATGGTATTTCAGAACGCATGTCAATACCAACAGGCAATACCCAATTCACAACACCAATATTTTATGTATTTCACGACAGAACCATACCACCACAAGCACAACAAGACTTAAAAAACATAAAATTTTGAAACATGGGGACGGTTCTCTTGTTTCATCAGATTTTGGGGGGCGGAAGAACGATTTTTCCGCTTCATCCCCCGTTCTTTGCAGTCCTCCACCCCAAGATTGTGTTTTTAATGTCAATCTATTGTATGTACAACCTATCCCGTATCACTCCACTTATATTTCCACCCCCTCATATTCCCAATGTATCTGGGAAAGTGTCTTTTCAGTTTCCATATCAACAGTTACCCTAAAGGTTGAATATTCCATCAACACAAGAAGGCTTGTTCTCACTTTTGCATGTAGCCTCTCCTTAATCTCTTATTTCCACTGTCCAGTCGTTTTATATATATTACACTTTTTGTCACATGTTATTATGTCAGCATTTTATAACATCCTCACCCAATCACCATAATTAAGTTCTAAATCCTTATTTATACAGACATTTTCCTTTTGTAATTAAACAGATAAGTTTGTTCATTATAAGAAACGCCCAACACTTCCCCATTACAATATAAAAATAATGAAACACGAGAACCGTCCCCATGTTGCGAGCACCTTTGCGCGTTGTGAAACATCTAATATAGTATGGATAAAAAATCAGTAGGAGTTGGGAATATTGAGTCCAAGACTTAGAAAATTTGTGGATCGTCTGCCCATCATGGCAGTCGTTAAACCGGATCGTCGTAATAAAAAAGACGATTATTATCATATTGAAATGAGAGAATTTCGTCAGAAGCTACATGCTGACTTACCGCCAACAACTTTATGGGGATATAACGGTCAATTTCCTGGTCCGCTCTTTGATGTGAAACAGGGTAGGCCTATCCAGGTCAAATGGGCGAATAAACTTCCATCAAGGCATATTCTACCTGTAGACAAATCATTTCATCATTTAGATACGATGCCTGAAGTACGTACTGTCACCCACTTACATGGTGGTGAGACCCTACCTGATAGCGATGGCTACCCCGAAGCATGGTATACACGTGATTTTAGAGAGGTAGGTTCTTATTTCGAAAGAGAAGTTTACCATTACGCCAATGATCAACGTCCATTAACAATGTGGTACCATGACCATGCGATGGGTATTACGCGGCTCAATGTTTATGCAGGACTTGCTGGCATGTATATTCTTCGCGGTGAAGAGGAAGAGAAGTTACCATTACCAAAGGGCGAATATGAAATACCATTAATGCTTCTGGACCGGTCATTTAATCGGAATGGATCGCTAGCATATCCGCGTCAGCCTCAACAGGATCCAGATAGTCCAAAATTGCCTGACCCATCCATCCAGCCCTTTTTCCTTGGAGATACGAATTTGGTGAATGGAAAAGTATGGCCTTATTTAGAGGTAGAACCAAGAAAGTATCGTTTCCGAATCTTAAATGCAGCTAACACCCGTGCATATCAACTTTATCTTGATAACGGGGGTACTTTTTATCAAATCGGTTCAGATGGTGGCTTATTGCGAAAAACTGTTCCACTTGTGCAATTAGCTTTATCACCAGCAGAGCGTGCAGATGTCATTATTGATTTTTCTAATTACCCCGGAGAAACAATCCATTTAAAAAACGACCTTGGCCCTGATGCCGATCCAGAAGATCAAACAGATGACGTGATGCAATTCAAAGTCGGGAAATCTCTCTCAACTGAAGATGAAAGTAAAATCCCTGTGAATTTATCCTATATTCCATCACTGAAAAACAATAAGATCACAACCATTCGAAACTTAAAACTATCCAGTGTCCCAGATAAATATGAGAGGCCTGTATTTTTGCTCAATGATAAAAAATGGGTTGATCCTGTCACCGAAAAGCCGAAATTGGGCGAAACTGAAATATGGTCGTTCGTAAACATCACGGACTTTCCCCACCCCATTCACATTCATCTTATTCAGTTTCAGGTTCTTAATCGCCAACCCTTTGACTTAGATATATATAATGAAACAAAACAAATCATATTCACTGGTGCACCCACTCCACCACTTCCAAATGAACACGGTTGGAAAGATACAGTTTCCGCACCACCAGGACAATATACACGTGTCATTGTGAAATTCACCCCGTATACCGGTCGCTACGTATGGCACTGCCATATATTAGAACATGAAGATTATGATATGATGCGTCCTTATGATGTGGAGGAATGAATGTTAAATATAAAGATGTTTCAAGGTAACGTTGTAATTGCATATTAAAACAATGGGACCCATTATGTTATACACAATGGCGTCCCACTTCATTCTTTATTTGCTTGCTCAACCTTGGCTATCAAAAATGAAACACAAGAACCGTCCCCATGATTCAAACTCTATAAACGCGTGCTTCATATGGGCGGAATCTTAGATTATCCAGTGTTTTATATCCGTTTTCTACTTCATAATTGCTCAACTTTAATTCTGCTTGTTCTCCAGCCAACTCATTGGGGAACTCAACAGTAACTTCTTTGGCAAATAAGTTTGCTAGCACTAGGTATGTTTCATTACCATATACTCGCTTATAAGCAAAAATATCTTCATGATCCATCATAGTAAGTTCATAACTTCCATAAATTAATACATCATTTTCTTCACGAAGACGAATCATCTTTTTATAATAATTGAGTATGGAATCCAAATTCTGCAATTCCATCTCAACGTTAATCTCTTTATAATTTGGATTTACTTTCAGCCATGGTGTCCCTGTTGTAAATCCAGCATTTTCTTCCGTATTCCATTGCATTGGAGTCCGAGAATTATCACGTCCATTTTTCCAAATAATCTTCATAACTTCCTCATGGGTTTTTCCAGCTTCACGCTCACTCTTATAAAGATTTTTAATAGCCACATCATTATAATCATCAATTGAATTAAATTTCACATTAGTCATACCTATTTCCTGACCTTGATAAATAAATGGTGTTCCTTGCATAAAAAAGTACATCGTCGCAAAACTTTTCGCTGCTTCTTTTCTTAAAGTCGTATCATTTGCCCAAGTTGAAACAGATCGCGGTTGATCATGATTTTCAAGAAATAGAGCATTCCAACCAATACCATCAAGGCCATTTTGCCATTTACTGAGTGTTTTTTTCAGCCCGTGAATATCTAAACCACCTGTTGGACTTTTACCCCATAAGTCCAAATGTTCAAACTGAAAGATCATATTAAATTTGCCATTTTCCTCGCCGACCCATTCATCTGCCTGCTCAACAGTAACACCATTTGCTTCACCAACTGTCATAATATCATACTTGCCAAATGTCTCATTCTTTAACTCTTCCAAGTAAGTTTGAATACCAGGTCGATTCATGTGTCCATCATATGACGCAACATACTTTTTATTATTAGGATTTGGCATATCTGGAAAGCCAGGTGTTTTTTTAATATGTGAGATCGCATCAACCCGGAATCCATCGATACCTTTATCTAGCCACCAGTTCACCATTTTATATAAATCATGGCGCACATCTGGATTTTCCCAATTTAAATCGGGCTGCTTTCGTGAAAATACATGCATATAGTATTCGGCCGTTTCTTCATCATAATGCCAAGCTGATCCGCCAAAAATAGACTCCCAGTTATTCGGTTCCTGTCCATCTTCTTTACCGGAATGCCATATATAATAATCACGATATGGATTATCTTTTGATGAACGAGATTCAATGAACCACTCATGCTCGTCTGAAGTGTGATTAATGACGAGATCCATAATCAACTTCATACCTCGAGCATGTACCTCATCTAGCAATTCATCAAAGTCCTTCATCGTGCCAAACTCTGGTGAAATCGCTTGATAATCACTAATATCATAGCCATTATCGTCGTTCGGTGATTGATAGATTGGCGATATCCAAATCACGTCTATCCCTAGGCCCTTTAAGTAATCAAGTTTCGATATAATACCTTGAATATCACCAATCCCATCCCCGTTAGAATCCATAAAACTTCGCGGATAAATTTGATAGGCTACCGCTTCCTTCCACCATTTCCTAGTCATGATGTTTCCTCCTTAGTGAATCATTAACCAATAACTCGAAACTAATATTTTTATATCTCAAAAATATTCACACGTTACTTTTTATTAAAATATCCAAAAAAAGTTATATAGTATTGATTCGTCTAAACACCTTGTCTAAGCAAGTTCTGAATTAGCTGATGAAGCAGTTATTGCCTGACAAGACTCTCGCTTTTTGATTATCGTTGGTATAATAATACTCTTTTTGTAATCAGCAGGATCGTTAATCTCCTCAACCAGACTCTTGGCTGCCTCATGCCCCAGCTGAAACACTTGTGTATCGACTGAGGTCAAAGCCGGACTCGATACCTGCGCAATCATCGCATTATTAAAACTAATAATGCTAAGGTCATTAGGTACTTTTATCCCTTCTTTATGACAAACTTGCAACACCTTCATAGCAACAAGGTCATCAGTTACAACGAAAGCTGTCGGTGGATGACTTAAATTCATAAAATCAAGTACAATCTCGTACATATCTACATCACCCGCAGGATTTACCGCATATTCATTCCGAAAAGGAAGCTGCTTCTTCATTAATGCATCCTGATATCCTCTAAAACGAGCAATGGACACTTCATAATTTAAATCGCCACCGATATAACCAATTTGCTTATGTCCAAGCTGAATCAAGTAATCTGTCGCATCCTCTGCTGCCCTGATGTTGTCATTGTCAATATAAATGATTTTATCTAACATCTCATCTGGACTACCAACTAGCACAAACGGAATATTACTTTCAATTAAATATGGAACTACTTCATCATCACGCTTGGAATATGTCACAATCATGCCATCTACACGCTTTCCACGCACCATATCCACAACATCTTTAAAAATCTCTTCTTCAGATTCGCCTGTCGTTAAGGTAATACTATAATCTTGTTTATTGCAATATGCACTTATTCCCCTTAATACTTCTGGGAAAAAGGGATCGTGAAGGGAGTCACTTGCTGATTTTTTCATTACAATTCCAATAGTTCTGGTCTTTTGTTGAGCAAGAACACGTGCATTATAGTTTAGATGGTACCCCAATTCTTCCATCACGCGACGCACATTTCGTTTCGTTTGTTCACTAATCCTTGGACTATCCGAGATTACCCGTGATACAGTTGACGGTGATACATTTGCTTTTTTTGCAACATCTTTTATTGTAACGGCCATCCTTGCACCTCCTTGTTTGCTTGCAATCTATTATTGAATCTATTTTACCATGAAGGATGGCTATTTCTCGCCTTTTATCAAAGTAATATTCACTGGCTCCAATTAAATCCTATCCCTTTGTTCCACCTGCAGTTAAGCCTGATATTAAGTAGCGTTGTAAAAACAAAAATACTAAAGCAATTGGTACTGCAATCAAAATTGCTCCTGCAGCAAATCGTGTAAAGTTCGTTGAAAATTTGTCGTTAATAAAATTGAAAAGGCCAAGTGCTAATGTAAAGTTTTTCGGACTTGTTAAAACAATTCTTGGCAATAAGAAGTCCATGAACGGTGCCATAAAGTTAAATAAAGCTACAACGGCTAAAATAGGCTTAGCTAGTGGAAGCATAATGGACCAAAATACTCTTAAATGCCCTGCCCCATCAATCTTGGCTGCTTCATCCAACTCTTTCGGTATCGTATCAAAATAACCTTTAACTAGCCAAGCATTAAATGGTATCTGTCCACCTAAATAAATAAGTAACAAACCAAATAATGAATCTGTTAAACCAATTGTGTTCAACAAAATATAAAGCGCTACCATCCCCATTAATGCAGGAAACATTTGTAAAAGTAAAAACATATATAATCCATACTTACGCCCGAAAAAGTTGTATCGAGAAAAAGCATACGCAATTAAAGACGTAATAATAACTGAACCAATCGCATTTGCAATTGCTACAAACAGACTATTTTTATACCAAATTAAGTAATCACTTTTTGGACTTGTAAACAACCATTTATAATGCTCTATCGTTGGATTTTTCGGGATTAAGTCTGTGACAAGCATATTCGTGCCCGGGTTTAAACTCATCATCACCGCCCAAAATAACGGATAAGCAATAATCACAAACATAATGAGGAAAAACAAATAAATGAACGCCACTTCAATTTTTGATTTTGTTTTTTGTTTCATTAGTAACGCCCCTCCTCTTTAAAGGCTGCCGTTTTTCTAAATTGGAAAAAGGCAAATATTGAAATGATGAGTCCCATAATAATCGTTATAGCTGCTGCCATATTATAGTTGTTCGTTTCAAATGTTAATTTATAAACCCAAGAAATCAAGATATCTGTCCCTCCAGCATTTTGGCCACGGACGGCTGGATTTCCTTCATTAAATAGATAGATAATATTAAAATTATTAAAGTTACCCGCATATTGCATAATTAATAACGGTGCTGTCGCATATAACACATGCGGAACGGTAATATGCTTTAACTTTTGCCATCTCGTTCCACCATCGACATCGGCAGCTTCATACATATCAGCGGGAACACTTTGTAGTACCCCTGTGAATAGGGCAAAAACAAATGGGAAGCCAAGCCATGTTTGAATCATAATTAACGCCACTTTAGCCCAAAATGGATCAGACAACCAAGGTATCATGATATTAAATTGACTTAATAGATCACGGTTAATTGCCCCAAATGTTGGATTAAATAATGCAGCAAAAATTAAAATCGATACAAACGCTGGTACAGCCCATGGTAAAATAAGAAAAGTTCGAATGGTACGTTTAAACTTAATCCGTTTATCATTTACCATTAATGCTAAGAAAAAGCCGAGAAGAATTTGTAAAGTAGTAGCTACAACAGTCCAAACAATTGTCCAAGTAAACACACTGAAAAATGTATCTTTCCAAATTCCTACATTCATCAAATCTTTAAAGTTATTAAAACCTACCCAGCTTAGTAGATTGCGAGGTGGTGCATTATATTGATTATAGTCTGTAAATGCCAAAGCTAACATGAATAAAAGTGGTAAAACAACAATAAACACGAGCATGATAAGTCCAGGTAAAATCATAAAATACGGAAATCCACGATCGTAAAAACTTGATATTCCTCTTATAACGGATGGCTTTTTAAAACCATCTTCACGAAGCTTTGCATCATTTCTAGCATCTTTAATATTAAATATGTAAATGGCGATTGCAAAAGATAAAACAATTAAAGCAATAAGACCCTGTAATAGCAGTTGAATAGAGTGATGTTCACGCGGTATCGTTCCAAGTGTAAATAAACCCCAAATACCAATATCAATATAATTCCATGTGGTGATTAAAAATGAAATGGTAACTATAAATAAAACAAATCCTTTGATAAAACGACGATTGTATAGTTGCCCTAATCCAGGGAAAATGACCGATAGTAATGTAGCAATATTTCGAGGTTGACTGAGATCGCCTTTCCTCTTTTTTTCGTTCGCCATATCTTCTCCTCCTACATAACGACCTTTTAAAAGGTGATATGGGAGCGAAAAAGCCCCCATATCTTTTGTTTGAAGCTAGGATGTAGTAAGTTCCTCCATGCCTAACTCTCGCAAGTTCAACTAACGTCACTTCTATTTTGTTAAACTACATGAGCGTACTATTACTTATTTTGCTCCTGATGCTTCAATTTGGTCATGAATCGACTCTACTGCTTCTTTCAATACTTCATCTACCGGTTCACCTTTAGAAATAAAGTTTAGGGCATCATTAATTGGGTCCCAAACTTGTTGCATAGCAGGTACACTTGGCATTGGTTCACCATATTGTGTTTGCTCAGCAAATGCGGAATAAATTGGGTCGTCCGCAATAATTGGATCTTCCATCGCATCATCACGAGCAGGAATTTCACCCGCAACTTCGTAATATGTCATCGAGTTCTCATAGTTTGTAATAAACGCCATTAAGTCTTCAGCCCACTCTTTATTATCTGAGTAGTATGAGAGCATGTAAGATTTAACCCCTACGAAGGACTTAGGATGTTCACCATTATCGAGTAATGGAAGTGGTACAACACCAAGGTCATCTCCAATGCCATCAGTATATTCACGTACCATCCAAGGACCGTTCAATACAGTCGATACCTTTCCTTCTCTAAATAAACCGTTCATAATATCTGGTGTTAAATCTTGCGGAATATACCCTTCGTCAAACCACTCTTTAACGAGTTCTCCACCTTTTATCGCACCTTCATTTGCAAGCCCAATATCATCAATATCATAGTTACCGTTTTCATTTGCAAATACGTAAGCACCGTACCCGGAGAAGAATGGGTATGTAAAGTAGAAATTAGCTGCTTCCATTAAGAAACCGTACTTATCTTTACTTGCATCCGTATCTCTTTTAGCAACTGCCATAATATCTTCCATTGTTTCTGGTGCTTTATCTACTAAACTCTTGTTGTAATACATCGCATATGTTTCGATAACAGCTGGATAGCCCCAATAATCGCCATCAAACTGAACTGCTTCTAATGCCGTATCCGTGTATTCTGATTCGTGGTCTCCAAAATGAACTGGTTCCACCAATCCACGTAATACAAGATCACCAATTCTGTCATGTGGTTGAAATATAATATCTGGTCCATTTCCAGCCGGACCTTCAACGTCTAATTTTTCTACTTGTTCAAGCATGTCGACAGGAACCATTTCAACTTCAATACCTGTTTCCTCTGTATATTTTTCTGTAATTTCTTTCACAGCATCTTCTTGTTTCTCTTCTGCATTCACCCAGAGTTTTAGCTTTTGTGGCTTCGCTGGCATTTCAGTTGTTGTATCTTTTCCTTTGTCAGACTTTCCTTTTTCCTTTGCATCATCTGGTCCACAAGCGCTAAGTACTCCTACAACCAACATAAGCGCAAATAATCCAACTATCCATTTTTTCATTTATTGACCCTCCCCAAGGAATTTTCTATAAGTTTTGTGCATAACTATGAAAACGGTTGCACTAAACTTTACTACAGTATACATTCTCGTTTTTTAAAAATCAACATAAAAAGTGATTTTTAATTAAATTCTCAAAACTAAACATAACAATATAGATAACGCTTACATAAAAATTATATTTTTGTTATACTACTATTTAAATTAGTAAAAAAACAATTGTTTGGAATTTTTCGTGTAGCAAATACACCATAAATCATGCAATCGATTGTATAAAAGGAGGTTGAAGTTTGTTAATAGAAGCAATCCATCATCGACCAAAAGACAATTTTGCTTATGCCTTTGATAAAGATACGTTACATATTGCTTTGCAGACTAAAAAAGGTGATTTACAGTCCGTCTCTCTGATTTATGGAGATCCCTATCAATGGGAAGATGGCAAATGGATCACCGATACTTTACCAATGCATAAGTCAGGTTCAACAGACCTTTATGATTACTGGCGTACTGAAGTAAAGCCAGAATTTCGCAGAACAAGATATGGATTTAAATGTTCAGCTGAAAAAGAAACAATTTATTATACGGAAAAAGGATTTTACCCGACTGCACCAACTGATACATCCTTTTATTTCTGTTTTCCTTATTTGAACAAAGCGGATATTTTTAATGCTCCTGATTGGGTAAAAGATACAATTTGGTATCAAATTTTTCCAGATCGCTTTGCTAATGGAGATGCTAATTTAAATCCAATTGGTACGTTACCATGGGGAGAAGGTAAACCGACGCCAACGAACTTCTTCGGCGGTGACTTTCAAGGTGTCATCGACCACCTCGATTATTTAGTAGATTTAGGTATTAATGGCATTTACTTTACACCAATTTTCAAGGCGTATTCAAACCATAAATACGATACGATTGACTATATGGAAATTGATCCACAATTTGGTGATAAAGAGACATTTCGTAAACTCGTAAAAAAATGTCATAAGCGTGGTATTCGTGTCATGCTAGATGCTGTATTTAATCATAGTGGTTATTACTTCCCACCATTTCAAGATGTTTTAAAAAATCAGGAAGAGTCCACATATGCGAATTGGTTCCATATATGGGATTTTCCTGTTATAACAGCGCCAAAACCAAATTATGACACCTTTTCTTTTGGGGCGTCCATGCCAAAGCTAAACACGGAAAACCCAAATGTAAAAAAGTATTTATTTGACGTCGCGCGTTATTGGATACAGGAATTCGACATTGATGGTTGGCGCCTTGATGTTGCCAATGAGGTTGACCATGCCTTCTGGAGAGACTTTCGTAAAGCTGTTAAGGATATCAAGCCAGATGCATATATCTTAGGAGAAATTTGGCACGATGCCATGCCTTGGTTGCAAGGGGATCAGTTTGATGCAGTGATGAACTACCCATTTACAGAAAGCGCCATTGCGTTTTTTGCCAAACAAAACATAAGTGCCAACAATTTCGCTAATATTTTGACTGAAGTAATCCACATGTATCCAGACTCAGTGAATGAAGTCGCATTTAATTTACTCAGTAGTCATGACACACCACGGATTCTCACTTTAGCAAATGGACAAATCGAACGGGTAAAACTTTTATACTTATTTCAGTTAACATTTATTGGAACACCATGCATTTATTATGGTGACGAAATTGGCATGAGCGGTGGCCAGGATCCTGGATGCCGCGCTTGCATGATTTGGGAGGATGAAAAACAAAATCACGACCTCCTTCATTATATCCAAGCACTTATTCAGCTTCGTAAATCAGATAAAGTTTTTTCAAATCAAGCCCATTTTAGATTTCTAAAAGCTGACGATAAAACAAACACCCTTATTTTCGAAAAATATCATGCACATAAACGGGTCATTATCATTGTAAATAATAGCAATCATGTTGTAGAGATTGAACTAGATTGGCAACCTGACATGCAGGAATATAAGCAAAAAGAAAATATGTTTGTTAAGGTTCCCGTCACCATTACATCATCGATTAAAGTAAAACCGTATCTATTTAAAATTTTTGAAATGCAAAATGTTAAAGCATAAGCAAAGGCACAGATGAAGAAAGGATGAATAAAATGACAAAACAGTGGTGGAAAGAGAGTGTTGTCTACCAAATTTATCCACGGAGTTTTAATGATAGTAATGGAGATGGGATTGGCGACATAAATGGAATTACTGAAAAACTAGATTACTTAAAAGAACTCGGAGTAGACATTATCTGGCTTTCGCCTGTTTATGATTCCCCAAACGATGATAATGGGTACGACATACGTAACTATAAGGAAAATTTTTAATACTTGGATTTTGACTATTACAGGAACTTTTTCACTTAAAGAAGATTGAATTTTTGAAACCCAACTCGTATAAAAGTTGGATAACGTAATTTTTAAAAAGCGCATTCGTTTGTAATGATCCCAGTTTTTACATTCAATATAAATGCAGGCGCTTTCTATACATACCTAATCTTGAAAGGAGCTGAGGCCTTATCCACGCTTTTTATATAAAGGACAAGCAACATCAAGCTGACAAGCCTTAGTAAGTGTGTAACAGAGGCAATCGTTATCTAACCGGCACCTTCAAATAAAAGAAAAGGAGATTCATAGATGCATATAAAAAGACATCAAAAAGGCATATCGATTTTTTTAATATGGCTCATGTTATTCAGTCTTTTCACAAGTGTATCACCAGCATTTGCTGCTAACAGTAATAAAGATGAAATCAAAAGTCCAATTGTCGACAAAACAGGCAATGTCACTTTCCAAGCAGTACATGATGGAGACCAGCTTTATGTAGTTGGCAGTATGAATGATTGGGATGTTGGAAATGGGATAAAGATGGAAAGAAAAAATGATATTTTCACAACAACATCCCACCTACATCCTGGAACATATGAATATAAACTTGTCAAAGGAAATTCTTGGGCCAACGGAGAATTTTTAGACCCGCCCAACCCACTACAAAAAAATGGTAACTCCATCGTTCACGTACCTGGCGTCATGGTAGACAATATACCGACAACACTAGAAAAGGGCACGGAGACTACACTTGATAAGACCTTCATAAATAGTAAGGGAGAAAGGTATGAAGTAAGCCCAACGTGGACATTACTCCAAGCCCCTAATGGTGTAGAGTTAAACAAAAATACGCTTATTATTACAGATAACGCGAAAACAGATAAGACTTTTACATTACAAGCCGAATATGACGGGTATCTTTCTCAAAAGGAAATTACAATTGTTGACAACATGAACAAATATACAATCAATTATTACCGTCATGATGGACAAGCCTCAAATTGGCAAGCATGGATTTTTGGGGATGCTTTAAATGGAGCCGCCTATGACTTTGATGCAAATAATGGTGATTTTGTTCAACTCACACAGCACTTTGTTCAAGATGAAATTAAAGTCATTACCCGGCTTGGAGAATGGGAACGTCAGGAAATGGATAGGGTCATTCAAATTCCTCAAGGTGAAAGTCAAGTTGAAGTATGGCTCGTTGAAGGAGATGAAGAAGTCTATTACAATGAACCAAAAATAGAAACGTATACACCCCCTACTGTCCGTTTCATATACGACCGCAAAAACAAAGATTACGATGACTGGAATTTGTGGGTTTGGAACACAGGAGCAAAAGACGATCAAATAGACTTTGATGAAATTGGCGATGTGGCAATAGCGAATATTGAAGTTGGCCCAAGTATAAAAAGATTCGGCTTTAAGCTACGTAAAGGGCAAAATTGGGACCAAGTTGATGTTGATAAAGATCGAGAAATTAATGTCAGTCCTACCGAAAAGTTAACGAAAGTATTTGTGAAAGAAGGAAAATTTGAATTTCAAACGATTCCATTTGCTAGCGCTCCTTCTGTTAAGGAAGGTGACATAACATTTTTCTATCGTGATGCTAACCTTTATGCAAAGGATGCAATGGATACGATTGATTCCGTCCAAGTTAAAATTGACGGTAAAACGCATAACATGACCTATGAAACTGAAAATGAAAGATTCACAACTACAGTAAGTAGTTTGGAAGAAAAGACATATGAATACACATACCTCGTAACAATCGACGGAAAAACAACGGAGGTATCTGACCCGTATAATCTCAATGAAGACGGAAAATCGATGATTGATATCGCTTCTTTAGATGTGGATGTTTCGGCTAAGCTATCAGCAGATTCTATTAACTATAATGAAAATACCGTACTAACAGTAAATTTATTACAGCATGATGGTAAAAAACTAGATGATTCGCTCATTCAAAACATCACCGTTGACCTATCAAGTTTAGGCGGTAAAAAGAAAACAAAAATAGATACACAATTAAAAGCCTTAACACTCGCTGTTACCGACACAATTGAAACAGGGAAAAAGACACTTCCCATAACAGTAACAGACATATATGGTGGCACACACGAAACGGAAATCACACTTCTTATTGAGCCAAGAGTGATAAAAGATGAAAATGATTTTGATTGGGATGAAGCACGGATTTACTTTATGCTCACCGACCGTTTTGCTGATGGAAATAAAGCAAATAATGACCAAATTGGCTACGACCCATCACAACCTGGTGCATACCAAGGTGGCGATTTTAAAGGAATTACAAAGAACCTCGACTACATTAAAGATTTAGGAATCAATACCATTTGGATTACACCAATTGTCGAAAACGTCTATCATAATGTTGCTTATAACGAGGAAACAAGTACACCTTATTATGCGTATCACGGTTACTGGGCATTAGATTTTGAAAAATTAAATCCTCATTTAGGCACAATGAAAGACTTTCATGAGTTGATTGATGCTGCAAGTGAACGCGGAATAAAGCTAATGGTTGATGTTGTATTAAACCACTCAGGTTATGGTTTAAAAGTGGAAGACGAATCTATCCCCAATCCACCAGAAGGTTATCCATCTGATAAAGACCGTGAAAGATTTGCCGACATGCTGCGCCAAGACGGTGGCGATGCTGGTGATGAGGTGACAGGTGAACTTGCTGGTTTACCAGATTTTATTACAGAGAATCCAGACGTTCGCAATCAACTTGTAGAGTGGCAAACAAATTGGTTGAAAAAGGCAACAACTGAAAAAGGCAATTCAATCGATTATTACCGTGTAGATACAGTAAAACACGTTGATGATGCAACATGGATGCATTTCAAAAATGAATTAACACGTGCTGATTCTGAATTTAAATTAATCGGTGAAGCATTTGGTGCTGCGCCTAATAACGAATATGCAAACCGTTATTTGCATACAGGAACAATGGATTCGTTACTAGATTTCGACTTTAAGAACATTGCTCGTCAACTAGTAAATGGTGAAATAGATTCTGTTAGCAAGGCAATTCAAGAAAGAACAGATAGTATCGATTCTGCAGGAACGTTCGGTCAATTCTTAGGTAGCCATGATGAACCAGGATTCTTACACTTTATAGGTGACAAGGATCCGAGCAAATTAAAAATCGCTGCAACATTACAAATAACATCAAAAGGACAACCAGTTATTTATTATGGTGAGGAATTAGGCTTATCTGGTGAGGAAAATTGGCCAGAGTATGATAATCGTTATGTATTCCCCTGGGATAAAGTGGAAGGAAATAGCGTACATGACCATTACCAGAAGCTATTAAATATTCGTGCTGAATACTCAAAGCTCTTTTCTAAAGGTAGTTATGAGTTGCTAGCAGGTAGCGATGACATGGGTTATCTCGTATTTGAAAGAAAATATGATGGAAAATCAGCTATTGTCGGGATTAACACAACAGACAAAGCACAAGACATAACCTTTACAGTCCCTTTCCAAGGAAATACGAAAATACAAGATAAGTATAATGACACAACCGTTGAAGTTAGCAAGAACAAAAAAGTAACCGTCAATTTACCTAGCAAAAAAGACGGGGGAACTTTTATACTTATTACAGATGAAGTAAATAAGGATGAATTTACTCCGATTCCAGATAACACATTGCGCGTTCATTATAAACGGGCAGATAATCAATTTACTGATTTAGGATTATGGCTTTGGGAAGATGTTGCAGCTCCGTCTGAAAACTGGCCAGCTGGTAGCACCGCCTTTAAAGATACACAACGAACCGAATATGGCGCATATGTAGATATTCCTTTAGCAAAAGATGCCCAAAAAGTAGGTTTTTTAGTCGTTCATACAAAAACAGGTGAAAAAGATGGCAACGATAAGTTTGTTGAATTATTTTCCAAAGATATAAATGAAGTCTGGATTGAGGAGGGCTCCGACGACGTAGCAATCGTAGAACCTATTGTTCTTCCGGAAAGTACAATTCGCATCCATTATAAAAAGGCAGATAAAACTTATGGGCCAATCGGCATTTGGACATGGGATGACGTTTTGAACCCTTCCAACGAATGGCCAAACGATGCCATGAATTACACAGAAATTGGACCTTACGGGGCTTATTATGATGTCACATTAGCAGACAACCCGGAAAAACTAAGCTTTCTCTTTGTAAATAAGGAAAACGAAGAACAAACCGTAGATTATACGTATTCCAATTTTAAATATAACCAATTATTTATTACAGACGGGGACGAAAATATCTATACAAATCCGTATGGCTCCATTGCAACCATGCTTTTATCGGGTGAAATTTTATCAGATAAGAAAATCCAACTTAAGTTTTCTAAAACAGACGAATTAACAGCGGAACTTTTGAAGGAAAATATAAATCTTGTCGATAAAAATGGACAAAAGATAGATATTGACATCATTTCGATTATCGACAATACGATGGTTGAACTTTATGGTGACTTTGATTTAAATGCCTCCCCATTTACAGTCTCATATGGAGAGCAAACATTTATAATACAAGGTGGTTGGCGAATGATAGATGAAATGTATGCTTACGACGGTGAATTAGGTGCGAAATTACACAAAGATGGAACGGCAACATTAAAATTATGGTCACCTAAAGCTGATCAAGTATCTGTCGTGTTATATGACACAAACAATCAAGATAAAGTTATTCTAGAAAATTTACCAATGACAAAAAATGAACAAGGTGTTTGGGAAGTAAAGTTAAATAATAAAAATACTGGATTAGATAGCCTACGCGGATACTATTATCACTATAAAGTTACCCATGGTGATGAAACAAAATTAGCACTCGATCCGTATGCAAAATCTATGGCGGGTTGGGCAAATGAAGAAAGTGGCGGAAAATACGCTATAGGAAAAGCGTCCATCGTTGAACCGTCTACTATCGGGCCAAAACTTAACTATGCCGAAATAGATGGATTTGAAAAACGCGAAGATGCAATTATTTATGAAGTTCATGTAAGAGATTTTACATCTGATCCTAGTATTGCCGATGACTTAACGGCACAATTTGGCACATTTGCATCCTTTATTGAAAAGCTTGATTATATTGAAGACTTAGGTGTTACACATATTCAATTACTTCCCGTCATGAGTTACTATTTCGGTAACGAGTGGAAAAGTGACGAACGCTTATTAGATTGGTCATCATCCGGAAATAATTATAATTGGGGCTATGATCCACATAGTTATTTCTCACTTACCGGTATGTATTCGAAAAATCCAGATAACCCGGAACAAAGGATTGAAGAGTTTAAACGACTAGTCGAAGAAATTCACAAACGAGGAATGGGTGTTATCCTAGATGTCGTATACAATCATACAGCAAAGGTAGATATCTTTGAAGACTTGGTACCGAATTACTATCACTTTATGGACGCGGATGGCACACCAAGAACAAGCTTCGGTGGTGGCCGTTTAGGAACAACGCATAAAATGTCACGTAAATTATTAGTTGATTCAATTACGTATTGGGTTGATGAATTTAAAATTGATGGATTCCGTTTTGATATGATGGGTGACCATGATGCAGAAACCATTCAACTTGCATATGATGAAGCGAAACAACTGAATCCAAACATCATCATGATTGGCGAGGGGTGGATTACGTATGCAGGAGATGAAGGAGATTCGGTTATGCCAGCTGATCAAAACTGGATGCAACATACAGAAAGCGTCGGCGTTTTCTCAGATGAATTTAGAAATGAGTTAAAGTCTGGCTTCGGAAGTGAAGGTCAACCACGCTTTCTAACAGGTGGACCACGTTCCACACAGCAGATTTTTGATAATATATCAGCTCAACCACGTAATTTCTTAGCGACAAATCCGGGTGATGTCGTACAATATATTGCAGCACATGATAATTTAACATTACATGATGTCATCGCCCAGTCGATAAAAAGGGATCCTGAATACCATCAAGAGGAAATTCATAAACGGATCCGGCTTGGGAATGCAATGGTCTTAACGTCGCAAGGAACAGCCTTTCTTCATGCTGGGCAAGAATTCGGACGCACAAAACAATTTAGAAGCAAATCGGATGAACAACCCTATAAATCAACTTATATGACAGATGAAAATGGCGATCCATTTGTATACCCATATTTCATCCATGATTCCTACGATTCCACAGATGCCATTAATAAAATAGATTGGGAAATGGCGACAAATGCAGAAAAGTATCCGATTCACAATAAAACACGCGACTACACAACTGGCTTAATAAAGTTACGCCGTTCAACAGATGCCTTTTCATTAGGTACAATGGAAGAAATTGATAAGCAGGTTACATTCATTAATGCTCCAGAAATAAAAGCAGAGGATTTAATCATTGGCTATCAAGCAGTTTCTTCTGACCAATCTGAAGCATTTGCTGTATTTATTAATGCAGACGATAAGGAACGTACCCTAACACTATCTGACTTAGATTTAACGAAAGGAGATGTAATCGTTGACGGTCAGCTGGCAGGGGTAGTTAAAATAGACAATCCAAAAGGTGTTCAAATTACGAAAGATGATATTACAATCGATCCTTTAACAACAGTTATAGTTAAATTAGTTCAAGAAGTAATCGAAGATCCTAAAGAGCCAAGCTATCCGGATGAGCCCGAGAATCCTGAAATTCCAAGTAATCCAGAGGAACCAGATGTTCCAGCTATACCGGATAATTCAGATAAAAATGATGAGCATGTGATAGGTGGAGAAAATAATCATCACAATGATACTGGGACTGTAAATGAAACTGATAACACTGGCCAGCAAGCGTCAAACAAGGACCCAGATGGCAAAAAATTACCGAAAACAGCTACAACGCTTTATAATCTGCTTTTAATTGGTTTGACCTTCTTTGCAGCAGGCTTGATACTTCTCTATGGTCGTAAGCGAGTTAAAAAAGAATAATAATAGATTATTATTTGGATTAAAAATAATAGAAACAGCCCTTGTGTGGAAATTTACATAGGGGTTGTTTTCCATCTTCAAAAATGGGTGCTGTTCCCACCACGAGGATGCAATTCTTATAAGAATCGCTACCAATCTAATAGCAAAGATAGTGTCGATTAGGTATATAAACATTATTTTATACATCAATCGGGGAAGGTCGATGCATATAATGTCCGTGTTCCCAGGGACGTTACGTCTTTATTGTTAGTTTTTCGATTGTAAAGTAAAAGTCGGAATCATGGTCGTAGATGCTTGCACATCAAGTGAACTTCAATCAGTGGAAGGTTCATACTTACCCTTGATTATTAGCACTTTTATCCTTAAAAGCAAAGCATTAATAAGGTAAAGAACTTATCCTAATCACTAATAGTAGCTAATTAAATTGACATATCGTTATTTCCCCACACATTCGTTTCCACTATGAACACCGTATTATATGCGGAGACTGAATATAATATGAGAATCTTCTTCTCATGGTTCACAAAAAAGTACCGCAGTGGATTTGTAATCCTCTACGATACTTTCCAAAGTGCAATAGAACCCTTGACAAAGAGGGGATTAAGCATGAAACACAAGAACCGTCCCCATGTTTCACCATTCAATCATGAGTCCGGTTTTGTCGTCGCTTTTTTTAAATCGTGGATAGTGTTGGCAGTTGGGATCGTTGTTTTCCAACTGTTGAATTTCTTTACATAGTGCATCTAAGCCGTTTTCAAAGGCAAATGTAGCGGTCTTTTCCCAACTAGTAGCATCTCCATATGTGACTGGCATAGACAATCCGTCACTTACGAGCAAAATCTTCTTGACTCTTTTTAATGATATTTTCCCACATTCAACATGTTGCATTGCTTCAGGACTACCGTCAATAATGCCATACCCTTCACTTGTATTTAATTTCAACCTATTGTTCAGTAAAGTTGGTTTGACTTTTTGCATTAATTCAGGGAACGGAGCGGATGCGTATGCTGCTTTTCCGCGTAAATCCATGAGCGCCTCCATCCCTATTTGGTCAAAATATTGCACGACATCGTATGTAATCGCACGTATATCTCCATTTTCATAAAGTAGAAAAATCATACAATCTCCAGCATGAACAAATTGGAATGATGTCATATCAGAGGCAAACTTGATAGCTGCCAATCCTGTTGATCCCCTTTGTTCTTTCGGAATATCCGTAAGTCTTTGTGCGTATTGATAATGTTTGGAAAAATATGCGAGGTTTTGTTCACTTAGCATTCGATTCGCAGCTTCCACAATCTGAAATAACTCGGCAGAAGGCGCTGCATGTGATAATTCTTTTTCCACAGTATGAGATGCGACATAGCCAGGAATTCCTGATATTCCTGTTGCGCCATCTAACACAGCATAAATTGCTGCATCTGCATTTATTACATAAGCATCTTCATTTATTTCCTTGTCTCCAATTTGGTGTACATACGTTAATTTCATCCATCCAACTCCTAACACTGTTGTGGCTTTTCCCTTCGCTATTTATAAACGAGATATTTTTTGAGTAACGGATTTCTTTTTTTAACCCCGAATATAACGTCTGATTTGAATGCCGAAAATAATATACATTTCTCGAATACTATCCTATACATATTTACTGGATGAGATTTACGATGCACATGCACGTTCAAACTCATGAAATATGTAAACTAGTTAACGACATTTTCACTTAAAAAAGAATGATAATATTCATCAAGTTCAATTGATTTCCCATGATGTAATCTCGATTCTTCCGCAGCAAATGCCATCAAATGACTCCAAAGCGATTCCTTCGCTGAAGATACACTTTCTCTTTTCCCCTTATGATCAATATCCGCTAGAAATGAACGCATAATTTTTTCATCGCCACCATCGTGACCACTATCAGTTTTAGCAAAATGAATGACCGTTTCTTCTTTCGTTAAAAAGTCAAAGATGGAAATACGGTTGTCCATCATATTCCCACGAATTTCTCCCTTTGTTCCCATGATTTGCACCGTTCTCGTCGTATCACGCGTAAATCCACACATACTAAATGTTGCCGTTGCACCATCTTCAAATTCCATGTTCACGACTTGATGGTCCACGACATCATTATCCAACTTAAAAACACAGCGCCCATAATTTGTCTCATTTAAAGCCGTTATAATCGCCTCATTTGTATCATCTTTGGCAAACTTTCTTGCCCAACCCCTACCTGCTTTACTTAAATAATAACGTCCCGCATGAAAGGGACAATCAAGTGCAACCGGACAACCATCCAGACAGCGATCCGCGGCATTTGGAGGTGCATTTTCTTCCTTAAAATGCATCAGTGATCCATACGAACTAACTCGCATACATTTTTTACCCATGACATAATTGATAATATCCATATCATGACAAGATTTTTGTAAAATCATAGGACTAGCCTGTTCCTTATTACGCCAATTCCCCCGTACAAAACTATGTGACATATGCATATAACCTACGTTTTCATTTAATTGGATTGATGCCACTTCACCAATCGTACCTGCTTGGATAACTTTCCGAATGGATGACCAAAAATCCGTGTACCGTAACACGTGACAAATCGTAAACTGTCGATTGTATTTTTGAGATAATCGCTCCATTTCAATACATTCTGTTGGATCTGGAGACATTGGCTTTTCTAGTAACACATGATAGCCAAGTTCTAGTGCCTTTTTAGTCGGTTCATAATGTTCCTGATCCATCGTTGTAATAATCGCGATATCAGCTATTCTTTTGTTTCGTTTAAACATGTCTTGCCATGTATAAAACGTATTTTCCTCAGGTATTTGATGAAGGGATACTAACCTATTTCTTCTCTCTTCCTTCGGTTCTACTACACCAACAATTTTTAGTTCGTTCGGATATTTTTCAGCATATGGCGCATAAGCCGATCCCCCACGGTCACCAGCTCCTATGATGATAGCCGTTTTAGTTTGCATAAATTTCTCCCCTTTTTCAGCAACTTGTTTTAAACAAAAATATTACCTATCCGCTACACAGCGAAATCCCACATTACTCGCTGAACTATCAGGTGTATTCGATGTACGAGCAGCCACACGATAACGATTGCAGTAACTATCATGGCATAAAAATGAACCACCACGCATGACTCTTCCCTCGTCATTTTGTGTGACATGACCCGTTTCTTTTCCAGCAACATATGCTGTTGTAAAAACATCATCACACCACTCCCAAACATTTCCGGCAACATTGTACAATCCATAATCGTTTGGCGGAAATGATGTGGCTGGTGCTGTACCTACATACCCGTCCTCTTTCGTATTCGTCATAGGGAAATTTCCTTGCCAAATATTACACATATGCTTTCCATTTGGATTTAATTTATCGCCCCAAGGATAGATTTTTTGTTCCAGTCCGCCTCTTGCAGCATATTCCCATTCCTTTTCTGTAGGAAGTCGTTTGCCCGCCCACTTACAATAGGCAATTGCATCATGCCATGAAACGTGAACAACAGGGTGTGCCATCCGATTCTCAATGGTTGAATCCGGTCCTTCCGGTTGTTGCCAATAAGCCCCTTCAACGACCCACCACCATGGTGTTTGTTGGGCTTTTTGCGTAACTGTTTTGGCGACTGTCTCGCTTATTAGCAAATAGAAAACAAACGACCACCCATACTGTTCGGCATCTGTTTGATAACCTGTTGCGTCAACAAATTTTTTAAACTGCGCATTTGTAACGGTGTGGGCATCGATGTAAAAAGGAGCAACAGAAACACGCCTAATTGGTCCCTCGCCATCACGTGGAAAGCCCTGCTCATCATCTGTTCCCATTAAAAAATCTCCCCCAGAAAGAAAAATCATCGCGTGTTCCAAATCTTGATGATGGTCGGATACTTTTTGTTTCAGTTTTTCTCGTGTATGTTGCCGCTTTGGTGCACAACAGCTTGAAATGTGCAGCTTCTTTCCATCCATGTATACATGCCACCTTCCCCTAAACTCCATTGCCAACTCATTTTATTACTACGATATATAAAGGATAACCTCAATTAGTAGAAGATTCACGCTCCCTCTACTCATTGTTAGTTAAACAAAACGGAATTTTCCTAGATGTTGATCCGCTGCCCCCACTATAACCTTTTAAATCTCGATGAACGCTCGAAAAAATAGGAGTCTTACAGCAAGTTCATTCGAGTAGTCATACCCGTTCCATTATAGAAGCATCTTAACACCAATCACGATTAATAATATAGATAACAGTTGCATGATCATTTTTCCAGAAATACGTTTAGAAATAAACACACCAATTTGTGCACCAATCATAGCACCGGTTCCGCCAAAAAAGGCAGCCATCCAGTCTACATTTCCATGATAAATGTGAATCACAACACCTACGACAGAATATAAACAGAGAGCAAAAATAGAAGTGGCTGTTGCTCGATGTGGCGCCACTTTAAAAATATAAATCAATACGGGTACCATTAACCAACCTCCACCTAAACCGAAAAAGGTAGATAAGGTCCCCATAAATATACCAAACAATAATAATGAAGTAACGACGCCTATACCTAGCGGTTCATCATATTGGATTTCATTTGGCAAAGACTGTCCTTTGCGGTTTTTCACTAATAAAAACAAACCTAAACCGACTAGAACTGTTGCAAACAATGCATAAAATACTGTTGATGAAACATATTGTGTTAGCTTCGCACCTATAAACGACCCCGGAAAAGCGCCTAAAGAAATGAGCCAAGCTAGTTTATAGTCAATCCGTTTTTGCCGGACGAAACCAGTCACGCCAGATAGAGAATTAACTAAAACAATTACTAATCCGGTACCAGCAGCCACATGTGGTGGCAAATGCATAATTAAAAGAAGCGCTGGCACAAAAATAAATCCACCACCTGCTCCTACTAAAATTCCATAAGCGCCAGAAATTAACCCAATTAAAAGTAATAATACACCTTCCATAGCTGTCACCACTTTTTCTCTGAAATAAAGTGAAATCTCAATCAGTAGGGCATACCGCCTTGGCACTTTTCCTCATGATTGTAAGTTGCATAAATCAAGCTTATCCTTGCTGTTGTTCACCCACTTATTATGCTTTACATCTCCTAGCATGCTTGAAATGGAGTCTTACAACAAGTAATTCTACGATACATAAACGGCAAATCCTCCTCATGCCAAACATAAGGAGGTCCCCTAATCGTGCCATATCGCTTACTTTTCTATCAAAGTTGGTCGTACTGGTCGGCCAACTATTAATCTATCACCATCGGTATATCCTTCTTCGCGACCTTTTAGTTCATGTATTAGCTGATTTCTTCTCGTTGTCATTTTCGTTCCATAATTAGCATCATCCGCTAAATTGTGTAATTCATTTGGGTCCTGTACTAAGTCAAAAAATTGTTCTTCGCCCGTTTGTGAAAACCAAATATATTTTTCTTTTCCGTCCGTAATATAATGATAGCTCTGCTCACCAAATTCATGTTCTCCATGAATATAGTCTCGCCACGGTGTGGAAGTACGCTGATCCCATAGTGGTAGCAAACTCTTTCCTTCAACTGTGTCGGGAATTTCAATATTGGCCACATCTAGTAATGTAGGCATAATATCTCTTAACTCGGTTACTTGGTCTAATTGAATATTTTTTTCCCGCTGTAAGTAATTCCCTGGATCCGCTAATATAAGCGGAACCTTTGCACTACCCTCGTATGGCAATGTTTTTCTAAATAAATGATGATCGCCTAATAATTCACCATGGTCAGAAACGAATAATATGACTGTGTTGTCATACACGCCATACTCCTGCATCGCCATGAAAAATCGGCCAATTTGATGATCAATATGCGTAATTAACGCATAATAAGCAGCTTGCGCTTGCTGTAATCGCCGTTTCGGTACCTTCCCCTTTGCCGTCACTGGATTAAAGCCGGACTTAGCATCATCATGTTGTTCTGCCCAATCCCCTACTGGCGGATCAGGTAGTTCAAGGTCTTTGTACATATCATAATATACTTGTGGAGGGTCAAAAGGAGGATGAGGTCGTACATACGACATTTTTAAAAAGAACGGCTTCGTCGGATCACGCCTTCTTAAAAAATCAATGGCTTGCGTAGTTACCCAATTTGTCGGATGCAACTCCTCCGCAAGTGCCCACGGTCTTGCAACAGTTGACGAGTTACAGTCTAAGCCTAAATCAAGCAAATCAACTTGGCTCCCCGCACGTTCTCTTAACCATGGTAAATAATCATCTGTTTGTTCAAATGAGTCTATTGCTTTTGTCTTATGCTTAAATCGGTTATAGTGCATATACCCATCATGCAAAACGACGTGATGATACCCACATAAATTTCGGGTTGGATAAACATGCATTTTCCCAATACTTTGCGTATGATAACCAGCTTTTGCGAATTCACCAGGCATCGTTACATCATAATCCCAAGGTACCTCGTCTTCATAACCGACACGTCGTGTGGATCTTTGAGACATCCCAGTTAGCACCGCTGCACGTGCAGGAACACATGATGGGGTAGCGGCATAAGCGCGATTAAACAACACGCCATCCCGCGCCAACTGATCTAAGTTAGGTGTATCCACTACTGGGTGATTTAATATGCTTAAACAGTCTGCTCGCATTTGATCAACCATTACTAATAACACATTTGGTCTTTGCATCAAAACACTTCCTCTCCCTCATGAAAAATATACAATCAGCCAATTCCTCTTCGCACTTGCTGAGCCAATTCAAACATAGCGGCAACATTTTTTTCAAAAAATGTATAATAAGACTCACAATAAACAAATTGTTTCTGACTCGTAGTTGGTGCCAATTGTTTATACCGTTTACAGCCACCACGGCAGAGTGAAACATATTTGCAAGTTTGACATGCATCACTTAACGGCTCAGACTCTTTACGAAATGCGGTTGCAACTTCTCCAGTAAACATCTCTTCATAGTCTTTCTCCATTATATTTCCCATTTTATACGTATCAAGCGCATAAAAATCACATGGAAAAACGTCTCCGTTTGCCTCAATTGTAAAATAAGTAGAACACGCACCGGCCATGCTACAATTTTCAGGTTCCTGTCCCATACACATTCCTATAAAGTTATCGAATAAACGGTCACTGATATAATTCCTCGCCAAAATATTTTCCCTATATTTTCGAAATAAAATATGTAGAGCATCAGCATATTCTTCCGCACTCATTGAATAGTTGGCTATTTCCTCACCTTCCAGTGGCTCCAAGCAAGGGATAAATTGTACATATTTAAATCCTTGTTTTTGAAAAAAATTGTATACTTTCGTAATATGACGCGCCGTATAAGAAGTAAGGACACATAAAATATTAAATGGTACAGAAAATTTCTCGAGCAAGCGAATCGTTTGCATCACCCGTTTATGAGTAGGTTTCCCCCGATTCGTTACTCGCCCATAGTCATGAATTTCCTTGGGCCCATCGAGGGAAATTCCAACTAAAAAGTGATTTTCTTTCAAGAAGGAAATCCACGCTTCATTTAGCGCATATCCATTTGTTTGTAGGGAGTAATGTACAGAAATATGATTCGTGTTGTGCTCCTCCACTTCACGAACAAATGCTTGAAAGAAGTCTAATCCTGCTAATGTCGGTTCGCCACCTTGAAAGGCAAAAGAAACAACCCTAACATGAGATGCAAAAGCCTTTCGAATGATTTCCTTTCTAACATGATCACGCATTCTACCAAAACTTTTTACATTTCTATGTTCTGCAACATCATGATAAAAACAATAATGACAACTTAAATTACAGCTTGAAGATGCTGGTTTGATTAGTATGGATAATGTTTG
Source organism: Paracerasibacillus soli (assembly GCF_042432965.1). Classification (NCBI taxonomy): domain Bacteria; kingdom Bacillati; phylum Bacillota; class Bacilli; order Caryophanales; family Bacillaceae; genus Paracerasibacillus; species Paracerasibacillus soli. The sequence goes on from NZ_JBHLWL010000067.1 coordinate 281,758, forward strand.
CATGATGAGCATCCCCTTTAACCAATCTATTTAAAAAAACTGGTGCACGCTTTAAAATGTATGGCTAGATTTGATACATGTTTTTCGAGTTCGTATTTATTTTATCATTGTGAAAAGCCACATGACATGAATAAGCTAGTCATAGGGTTAAATAACACCTACGACCAGCTTGGATTTTGTCTTTAGTAATTTAAATATCGAACCATTTATAGCCCATTGGCTGTAATGTTAATGCCTCTTTTGATCCATCCGCTTTATAAACTGTCGTTTGTTGCGTTTCATATGAATTATTAATCACAACAAACTTACCTGCTTCAGGATATGCAGCACATTCGGTTTGCACATTTGTTGTATGCCATTTTTGCATTATTGCTTCTTCAGATGCAGCCCAATAAATGGTCCGTAATAACAATCTTGTATTTTCGGGACTATACGGTAACCCAGCAATATAGACAGAGCGTCCTTCGCCAAATTCATTAACTGCTACTTTTACGTCTCCTTCTTCCATTGCAAGCACTTTTGTCTCGGCATTTGATTGATATACGTATTTCATACTTTCACCAAAATCAATTGGCTCATATTGATCAGCTAAAATAAAATGCGCCTCTTCCGACTGTTTATTATACTTATCTAAACTTAAACTATAGCCAATTTCCTTTTGTACACCTAATACATCTGCTAGTTGGAAAAATTCGCCTTGATGTTCATGTGCAGTCGGCTCGCCGACACCAATAAATCCACCACCTTGATGGACCCATTCCCGAATGGTGCTTACAACTTGTTCGTCTAACCAAGCCTTATCTCCACTCCATGATGTACCAGCATCACCGGCATTAATAATGACGCCGACATCTTCTGGAATCCCATTTTGCTTTATATCGTCAAAGCTCATAAATTCTACATCAAACGGCATGCCGCTTAAACTTTCCAAAATACCGTAATAAGAATAGCATTGTTTATACCAAATCGCATGGTGCACATGGTGACTCATCCACGTTCTTATTTTCCCCCAGCTATTTAATATTGCTACTTTAAATGGCGCTTTATATGAACTCGTTTCCTTAGAATGATCGTGAATTTCTCTAAATTCATTCGTTATTTCTTCCACACGTTTAACAAAGTCCGGAAAATCTAACGCTAAACTTAAATATCCACCATACCCCATCCGTTGAATTGGACTTCTTAAAATAGCCCTTCTCGCTTGCATCCAATTCTGGTTTGCCTCTCCTACAGGGTCGCCACCCTCTTTAAAAGTATCAGGGAAAAAGTAAGGTAAAAATCTTCCTTCCGTATATTTTACATGAGGAATATCAGAAATCATTCTAAGCGTTGTTCCATCACCAACTGATCCGACAACTGCATCTAGGCCAATATTTTTAAAATACTTGCCATAAGGTTCTGTTCCCGCCCAATGATCACCAAGGAACATCATTGCTTCCTTGCCATATTCATGGATTAAATCAACACATTCCTTCGCAAGTTCACTCACGAACTGCTGCTGAAAATCCATCCAATCTAAAAATTCTTTACTTGGAGTGCGAAACGGTGAATTATAATAGCCTTGATCAACTAAATCTTCTGGGCGCAACTTATAGCCTTTTACTTTTTCAAATTCTTGTAATGCTAAAGGACTAACTGTTGCACTATAACCGAACCAATCCACATACTTTTCCATCGCCAAGTCGTTAAAGACTAATGTAAAGTTATAGAAAAAAGTTGTAATACGAACAACATCTGTATCTGGATGGTCTTCAAGCCATGTTCGTAATTTATTTAAAATATATTCTCGGGTTTCTGGATAGTGTGGATCATATGTCATATGGTGTTCCGTATCCCAATTATTCGTAATGTGGTTATACATATGAACAGGATCCCATAGCTGCCAAGCAAGAAAACTTACTGTATAGCGATGCCATTTTTTAGCATTGTCAATCGTGACTTCTTTTGTTTCATCGTGATACGACCAATCTTCTGGGCTCACGACCTCCCCTGTAGTACGATTGATTACTTCCCACCATTCCTTTGGATCATGGTCTGTATCTGGCTTCACCTGTTGATCAAAGTATCCCTTCATAATCGGAATGACGACCTTTTCTGTATGCGCTGTGACATGCTCTGACATGAGGTAAAAGTGCTGCAATTGATCAAGGTTAGCTTTTGCCCATTCCTGGTCACCGCGAGTGAAAAATAACTTCGAATATACCTTATCTGTCATCCCCATAATTTCTTTTGTTAATTTTGTACCATCAGAATCACGAACAGCATCCGCTCCCCACTGGTCGACAAGTCGGGAAATTTCCTTTTCCAAACCCTCCTCAGCTGGTAATGTCACTCTTCCTTTTTTAAGCATAATATTTTCCTCCTGTAATCCATGTATGATGTATCACTTTTATTCGTCCATTTCTCATGCCGTTATAATATCTTTAGTCATGAAATGTATCGAAAACTCTTAATCCGGCACCAATAATTCCTTGTTCATTTCCGAGTGTGCTAATTGCCATATGATCCAAAATATGCTTTTGTTCATCAAGCAAGTATGTCGCTAATTTTTCTTTAATATGATGCAATAAAGCAGGATTACGGGTCGCCACACTACCACCCATCATGATTTGATGTGGATCAAGTAAACTATTTATCATATAAACACCATGTGCAATCGATGTCGTAACCTCATCTATTAAACTATCTGCTTTCGGATCACCTGCATAGTAGGCATCAAACACTTTTTTACTCGATATGGTTTGGTCCATGAACTGTTCTTTGCCAAACTTTTCTATTGCTGGACCACTTGCAACCTTTTCCAATCGTGCAAGCCCTTCTTCATGATGAGGTGCAAATACAGGAATAAGCCCCAATTCTCCAGCAAATCCTGCTCCTCTTATGAACTGACCGCCATTTATAATCGAGGTGGCAATCCCCGTACTAATCGTCAAATAGACAAATAGTTCGTCTTTTAATCCAGCTTCTTTCCATTCCGCAAATGCCGCCATGTAAACATCATTATCCATTACAACCCGCTCTACATGAAAAACTTCTTGAATGCGTTGAACGAAGGGGAAATTATCCCAAGGCAAATTATTTTGATAGACGGCGATACCTTTTTCCCGATCAATTTTCCCTGGTACACCAGCCCCAATACCATAAATTTGGTCAAGCGGTATACTTGAATGGGTAAGTAGCTTATTTACTGAAGTTACAACACAATCAAACATCTTTTCTTTATCTGTTGGATCACTATCAATAATCACTTTCTGAATCAAATCTCCATGATGATTCACAATGCCACTTGCGACAGTTGTGCCACCAACATCAATACCAATTGCATATTTCAAACTCGTCACGTCCTTTCTAACACAAATTTAAAGGGAGGCTTGCTATCTATATTTTTAATGTGAACTGCGAAACTGTGGAACTACTACACATATTTTCGATTGTAATTCCAAAGTAAGAACAACAATCCAGCAAGCCCGATTAATTGCGTTAGTAAATGGATTTTCCCGATTGTTCTTTGTCCATTAATGATTAAAAACAGACAAAAGAAAAAGAAGACGACTTTTAAAATTCGTAACATATTCTCTTTCATTTTTAAAATCCTCCCAGGCAAAAATTGTTCTTCATGTTTAATATCTGTTCTAACCTTTTACCCCACCAACCGTCATACCTTGTGTTAGACGCTTTTGGACAATAATGTACAAAATTAATGTTGGCAACATTACGATTACCATACCTGCATACATCGGTCCGTAATTCACGGCTGCCCTTTCTGCCGCCAATAAATTCAATAAACCAACTGGTAATGTTTTATTTGCACCTGGCATTAACGTTAAAGCCAAAATATATTCATTCCAAAATAGTAGAAAGTTAAATAGCACAACGATAATAATACTTGGTGCGGCCATTGGAAGCATGATGGAAAACATCGTTCGATAATGACCAGCTCCATCAATACTTGCTGCTTCCTCAAAATCTGATGGTAATGTTTCAAAATAACTAGATAATAGAAAAATCGTAAAAGGTAAAGCGGTAGATGCATAGATTAATGCAAGGATCATCCGATTATTTAAAAACAAGCCATCTCCAAAAATTGCTTTTACACCAGAGTCCCAACCAAGTAACATTAAGAATATCGGTACAGCTATGTAACTGACGTTAATAAATAATCCAGCCTTCACAAATGAATTCAGAAACTTTCTTCCTCTAAATTCAAACCGCGACAAAACATAAGCTGCTGGTAAAGCGGTGATAAGTAAGAAGATTAAAGCTAGTGCTGTTACAATAACAGAGTTTAATAAGTAGTCCCCCATATGTGCGTCAAAAAAGGCCTCTACAAAGTTTTGAAAGTAAAAACCGTCTGGTAACGCCCATGGACTCCCATAAAACTCCTTGTTTTCTTTGATTGATGCTAAGAACACCCAGGCTACCGGTATGATGATAGATATAGCCAATGCCAGAAGTGTTACATAAATAAATATTTTATAAAGTGTTTCTGTACGTATCCCTTTGGACTTATTCATTTTCTAAAGCCTCCTTAATACTCCAGTACATCACGCTTCGTAATGTAACTGACGATTCCAGCAAGTGCGAATGAGAATGTAAATATTACAACACCGATTGCCATTCCATAGCCATAAGTGGAGTTACCATAAGCTTGGGAATACATATATGAGAGGAATACTTCCGTGGAACCATCTGGCCCTCCACCAGTCATCGCTTTCACGAGTAAAAAGCTTAAATTAATCGTACTTATAATATAGAAGGTCAATGTCGTACGTAAGTTATTCCAAATTAATGGTAGCGTGATGCTCGTAAATTGTTTCATTTTACCTGCTCCTTCTAAGGAGGCAGCTTCATAATAACTCTTTGGAATACTTGCCATACTTGACATATACATGACCATATAGTATCCAACTGCTTGCCACACCAATGCTCCCGCAACACTATAAATGACAATATCTTGGTTTCCTAGCCACATTTGCTTGAGACTTTCTAAGCTAATCACTCCAAAAATACTATTTAGCAATCCACTAGCTGGATCATATACAGCTGAGAATATCCCCGCAATAACAACGATTGATAAAATGTTAGGGATGTAGAAAATAATACGGAAGAAGTTACTACCAAATATATTTTCTTTCGTTAAGATTGCCGCAAAGAAAACTGCGAGTACAATCGTAATTAATGCAACGAGAACAATTAATACGATTGAGTTTTGGAAGGATTGAATAAAGTTCATATCATTCCATAACACTTTAAAATTATCTAATCCGACAAATTCCTTATTTTTTGAAAATCCGCCCCAATTATAAAGTGACATTCGAAACACTTCAAAGGTCGGTAAAGCCATAAATATGGTGAATAAAATAATCGCTGGAGAAATACAGACGGCAATAAATACATTTCTTGATTTTGACTTACTCAAAGTTTTCACCTCTTTTATAAAGATAAGGCGGCATTTTTATAAGAATTTGCCGCCTTATAGTGTCAAATTACATGGTAGGGAAGCCTACTTCATAGCTGGTCTTAGCTTACCGCTCACTTCCTCAATGCTGTTTTGCCATTCTTCTACCGTAATTTTTCCACTCATCACACTATCAATCTTCTTGTACAGCTCATCACCAATGTTTGCTCCTGCTACAGGATCTGTTGATGCGAATGTTCCCATAGCTGGAAGTGCTCCTGCTTCATATACACTGTAGAACAATTGTTTTTGCTCATCTAATTTTTCTACAATCCCATCAATTGGCTGAACAGCTCCTGCTTCTAAGAAAATATCTGCTGCTTCATCTGAATACATAAATGTAAGGAAGTCTTTGGCAGCATCTTTATTTTGAGCTTCTGAAGGAATCCAAATTTGTTCAAAGAAAGTAAATGCATAACGGTCTCCACCTTTTTCAAAAGCTGGAACAGCCATCATACCCCATTCAAACCCATCAGCACGTGGAGCCTCTGCCATTTCGTCAACAACCCAACTTCCGTTTGGCATAAATAATGCTTCATTATCAAGCACTAATTGTTGGTTTTTCGTAAAATCATTTGGATTAGCGTTTGCTACTGTATTTGGATGTACATATTCACTTAGTTTTTCAATTGTTTCTAGTACTTTTGTAGCTTCTGCTGATTTCCAAATTCCTTCTTTATATGTCATTGCATCATTAAAGAAATCTGGACCACCTGATGCATATAATAAAGAACGTACTAGCGTATCAAAGTATCCTGCAATTGGATAAGTGAAAAGTGAAATACCCTCTTCTGTTGCCTTATCCCCAAGTTCCCACATGTCATCCCATGTTTCAGGAACATCCCAACCTTTTTCTTCCAGCAATGCTGCATTATAGAATAGACCAGTCGGACTATAGAACATTGGTGCTAAGTACATATCTCCATCTGCATATGGATTCGTTGCTAATGTATCTGTAAACCCGTCTAATAATTTATCTGCTACTTTTACTTCTTCACCAGATACATTCATATCAAGAATAGAAGTAAGATTTTCAATACCATTTTCTTTAATTAATGTTTCTGTTAAAGCTTCTTCACGGTCTGTTGCCAACAAGAAAACATCCGGATAATTTCCTGCCTGCATTTCTGGACGAATTACTTCTTCTATATTTTTAGCAATCGTCAAATCGACAGTGACATTTTCATGACTTGCTTCATAAGCCTTAATAATATTTTCCCATACATCGGCACCATAAGCTGATTCTAGTGCAGCTAAGTGAAGGGTTACTTGCTCGTTTCCTCCATCAGCCTTGTCACCATCTTTTTTATTTGTATTTCCGTCTTCCTCGTCACCGCCACATGCGGCTAAAGCGACAACTAATACTAGAGACAATGCTACTAACAAGTTTCTCAATTTCATAATATGTGCCCCCTAAAAACTATTTTGTATTTCCATCTTAATCTTATAATTTATAAAGCGCTTTCACAATAAACATATTGTTAGTTTTTTTATGTTTATTGCTTTTTGTTGAAGTAGTGGTTAAAATCAAAAGTAAAGTAGTAATTGGGAGGGAATGGTATGGCATACGAAGTTTATAAAATGCAAGATGTTCCTGAAGCTCCACTTTCATTCGAACTATTATACATAACCCATTCGGAATATGATAAAGGTTGGCATAGTACAGCACATACCCATCACTTCACAGAACTTTTTTATATCGTGAAGGGCAAAGGAGCTTTCGTACTTCCAAACCATGAAGTACCTGTTAAAGCAAATGATTTAGTTATCATCAATCCGAATATTGAGCACACAGAAAGATCAAATTCCCAAGATTCTCTAGAGTATATCGCATTAGGACTTGAAGGTATTTCTTTTTCCATTCCGCAAGAAAAAAAGCAAACACAAATAGGTTTATTTACTTACCAAGCTGATAAAGATAGTATTCTATTTTTCCTTAATAAACTACTAAACGAAGTGCAGCATCGGCATCTCGATTACGAAGTTATTTGTCGCAATATTATAGAAATACTAATTATTAAACTGCAGCGTGAGAAAAATATCATTGTCCAGCAAAAAAAATCTTATCGAATGAATCAATCAGTCGCATTAGTCAAACATTACATTTGTCAAAATTTCCGCGACCCCATTACGCTTGATACGCTAGCAAGTGTAGGCAATATAAACAAATACTATTTAGCACATATATTTAAAGAAGAAATCGGCATCTCCCCTATCGGGTATTTAAACCAAGTACGAATTAAAGAAGCACAAATACTATTAGAAACAACCGATTATACCATAGCAGAAATCGCCAGTTTCAACGGCTTCTCATCCCAATCATTCTTTTCACAAGCATTCAAAAGAGAAACAAAACAAACACCATCCCAATACCGAATGAAACATGGAGACGGATGAAACATGGGGACGGTTCTCGTGTTTCATTTGGCGGACGCCTGGGATTCCTTACGTTCGCCACCGGAGATAAGAGTGACACTTCAATCAGTCCGGAACCTAAAGCTCGTTAACCGCAATATAAAAAACACCCCCAAAGTTAGATTTTAGGTCTAACTTCGGGGGTGCGTATCACGGATTTTACTGAATATTAGATTATCGTTTCGTTATATGTTCTGTTTCCTTCTTCTATTAGAAACTACAAACAGCACGAATGCTAAACTAATGAAAACAAATCCTAGTGCTAGCCAATTGAATATCGTTGTTGCTGTTTTTGGTAGTTCATTATCACTATCGGCAACTGCACCATCTTGATTTGTATCATCTTTATCTACATCTTCTGGGTTACCAGGTTCCGTAGGCTCTTCTTCCGACGATTCTTCCAATCCATCAATTGCAGACTGTAACGCGGCTATCGCGGCGGCCAGATCTTCCTCGGTTTCTATCTTTTCAAGTGCCGATTCTGCAACTTTAATCGCTTCCTGCAATGCGGCAAATGAATCGGACGTGTACTTACCATCTTCATTTGAAATCGCCTTTGCTGTTTCGATTAGTTTTTCTAATTCTGATAAATCCAGCTCTGGTTCCGCAGGCTCCTCTCCTGACGATTCTTCCAATCCATCAATTGCAGACTGCAACGCGGCTATCGCGGCTGCCAGATCTTCCTCGGTTTCAATTGTTTCAAGGGATGATTCTGCAACTTTAATCGCTTCTTGCAATGCGGCAAATGAATCGGACGTATACTTACCATCTTCATTCGAAATCGCCTTCGCTGTTTCGATTAGCTTTTCTAATTCTGATAAATCCAGCTCTGGTTCCGCAGGCTCTTCTCCTGACGATTCTTCCAATCCATCAATTGCAGACTGCAATGCGGCTATTGCGGCTACTAAATCTTCTTCGGTTTCGATTGTTTCAAGGGCTGATTCCGCAACTTTAATCGCTTCTTGTAATGCGACAAATGAATCGGACGTATACTTACCATCTTCATTCGAAATTCCCTTCGCTGTTTCGATTAGTTTTTCTAATTCTGATAAATCCAGCTCTGGTTCCGTAGGCTCCTCTCCTGGCGATTCTTCCAATCCATCAAGCGCAGACTGTAACGCGGCTATTGCGGCTACTAAATCTTCCTCGGTTTCGATTGTTTCAAGGGCTGATTCTGCAACCTTAATCGCTTCTTGTAATGCGGCAAATGAATCGGACGTGTACTTACCATCCTCATTCGAAATCGCCTTCGCTGTTTCGATTAGTTTTTCTAATTCTGATAAATCTAGCTCTGGTTCTGGTTCTGTAGGAATTTGTGTTTCGATTCTAAGGTTATCTAAAATAAATATTCCATCACCAGTATGCATATTTAATTGTGTTCCATCACTAAATATCCCAATATAAGTTTGGCCATTTTCGGATCCCGTAATGGTAAACTCTGCAGTTTTTGTATCTGTTGAATCAGGTAGCAGTTCATTGACGCTTAGTCCTTCCACATCGTCAATATTTCTAGCGTCAATTTCCTGATCTCCAGAAATGAAACGATATGATCCTACTGTAGTCTGGTAGTCGAATGACACTTTATAAGTAACACCTGGTTCAAAACGGAAATGTTGTGGAATTGTACGATATAATAATCCTGCATTCCCAGTGTTTACCTTTATGGACCAGTTGCCATCTATGACGTCATCCACTAATTTAGCATCTGCCCATCCCTTTTGGGTATATGGCGCATTTTTTTCGGACAAGTGTATGCGATTATCTTCAACACCCTCTGTATTTCCAATTACAAATGGGTAAATACCTTGCACTACAGATTCAAAATCTTGTTCGAAAACAGTTGGAGATACATCGTTGTACAATGTCTTTTGAACAACACGAATGTCGTCAAACATTGTTTTTCCCTCTCCTGCTTCACGGCTAAGTGTTAACGTAGCTGTATCACTTTTAGCGGTAAAGCTCACTTGCATCCGTTGCATTTTACTGTTATCCCCATTATTAGTAGCATGAGAATCCGCCTTCACATAGTTCTTTTGTAAACTACGTAAAGTATAATTACTTACGTCTATTTCTTCACCTTTAATTTCAATAGAAGCCCTAACATCACTCTGGTTTTCGACATATACTTCCGCAACATAGTCTTTTCCAGGTTCTAAGTCGGTAATTGCTCGGGAAACAGCCGTATCTTTTGATGGGCTATCGAAATTCAAGTAGTAATCACCACTACTTAAGTTACGTGCATTTCCAGTTTGACTTGTTCTTTCAACTGTTACAGATTCATCATCACCAGTAACAGTCGTTTTATCATCTTCTATTGTACCGGAATTAAATCCTGTGTCATAAACATGAGCATTTGTGCTCCACTCATCTACTTGCACTCCTTTATCTTCACCCGCCTCTACGACATAAGGAGTTGCAGCATCGGCTTTCAAGGTAACTTCATTATTCACAACATTAACTTCTTGCATGTCCGTTCTACCTTGATCTGTTAACTTATAGACTTTCACGCTTGATAACTCTTTAAAATCTTCTGGAAGCGTCCAAGTCGTTGTACCACCCTCTAAATTCCAGTGATATAATTTTTCAGCTTTAGGCGTTGGATTTTCAAAGTCTTGTTCTACCCAAGGTAATAAATACGTATGTTCATCTAGTACTTTATTACCATTAAGCGTGATGATTCGTTCTCTTGTATTATCTTTTCTCGTCACAACGACGACGTCATCATTACTTGGATCTTTTAATTTAATTTCCTTTTCCAAGTTAGTTTTGGTATTGTCACCTTCTACTGTTGTCCAGTTCGTAACATGATATTTTTGTAAAAATTTAGTTGGTATGTTTGTGTCGAATGTTCTATTAATAAAATTGTCAAAGTTTTTATCGGATTGCCATCCTTCAAACCCACCTAATTCAAAACCACCAAGCAATGGATGGTCAGCAGTTCCACCAACTTCTGGCCAGTTCAATACGAAAGAATCTTTTTGGTGATTACTAATAAAACGTAGTACTTCTGAGTTAATGCCTTTACTTTCTGCACCACCATAATTTTTATCAGTAGCCCAATGCTGCCATGTCGAGTGATTTGGCATTGCCGTACCAAATTCAGTAGTTAATCTTAATCCCATATTATAGAATTGTTCCACAATACGATTTGATTCCCACTGGTCTTGATACCATACATCTAAATATACGAAATCAAGTCCTGGTGCAGCTTCGTGTAATTCATCTAGTCTTTCCTGGCGTGTACCTGAGGCCAAATCTTTAATTTTGTCAATTACATATCCCTGGTCAATCCAACCCCATCCTTGCGAATCTGGACCATGAATAAAATCATCATTGAAAGCTTTAGCTTCAGGATAAGTTTCTTGAGCATTGATATGTACGCCAATCTCAGCACCATATTTATGCCCTTCTTCAATTAATGTGTTCAAATCTTCCTTACCACCCATACGTTCACCTACATCACCATAATCCGGGTGCGCACTATCATGTCCCTCATTTCCATATCCTTTTAATAAAACAGCCTGTCCCAATCCATCTGTAGCAAGTGCTACTTTTTTAATATTATCTAATGTTTTTAAAAATGGTTGCTGTACTTGCGAACCAAAATTCATCGCAATACGAGTAGTGACAAGATTATTCACATTTTCGGAACCTTTAACATCATGCATAATATCACGATAAGCGATAGCCGCATCCTGCCAATCTACCTTATTATCGTCATTCAAATCCTCAGCAATAGCAACTTTAATTACTGCTTCATTAGATGATGGTTTAGACATAAAGTCTCTATGATGAAACAGCATATTTGAGCTAATTCCTAATGCTTTTGCACCATCTTCATTTTCATAACGATTCGCAACTAAGTTACCATAGCCATCCACTTCTGAACTGGACCAAACACCCGCACTTAGTTCATTATTGGACACTAATGCGACATAGTGATTAGATGATGTGCCTACTTTTTCCATACTGGAATCCACCGTTACATCGATATCGCCAGGTTTTGTAACATCAGAGCTAAGGTTAGCTAACTTGGCTTTTGCATTTTTTTCATTCGCATTCACTGAAACAAGGTTCAAATTGGCTAACTCGAATGTTTCAATGTTTGCATCTCCATTATTTTGAATATCTGTAAAGTGATAAACAACCTTATTATCATCTACTTTTAATGAAAGTGTAAATGTAGCATCTATATCTTCAAGTTCATTTTCAACAGTTAATGTGTATTTTGCTTCACTTTCGCTTACTTTTTCAAAGTTAACTTCTGGATAATAAAGCATGCCATTAACTTTTAATCCATAAACTGAAGTTTCTTGACCATTTAACACTTTGTCATTTACTTGATATTTAATAACACGTGGAAAAACTTCGTCAATTACTACTTCCATATAATCAGAGCTTAACGTCTCCTCTACAACTGGTGTAGTTGGTGGTTCGGGTTGCACATATTCTGATATTTTAACGTTAGAAAATGTAATATTCGCTGCTCCACGACTTTTCTCTATTCCTAAATATCCAGGTTGATCCACTCCTGCAAGTGTCCAGGATCCCATTTTTTCATCATCAATGTATAATGTTGCTACATCATCAATGAAAATAGCCCGTAAATGATATGTCTCACCTGCTTTTAATGGCGTACCTTTGGTCATAGCAGTCCAACTGTTTGAAGGACCAAATATTTCCCCAAAGTACTGATCATTTGTATCACCAGTTCCTACATAAGAATATGTGGATGGATCTTGTACACGATAAATAAAACCAAAACGGTTCAAGTCCTTATCTGGAGTAAAATCTACTTCAAAAACACCATCCCTTATTTTAGGTATATTATCATAGACGATTTTATTTTTTCCGTTAGAAGTAACACCAAAAGTAACGGAGCCATCGTCATGATATGTGAGTGTTCCATCTCCTTCAATAACTTTAAAGTCACCTTCTTTTAGGTCTGGATTCACAATTTCAACTGGATCTCTATCTTCCGGTTCCTCTGTGCCAGGATTATCATTTTCGTCTCCATCTTCTGGTTCTTCAGTGCCAGGGTTTTCATCTCCATCTTCTGGTTCTTCAGATGACTCACCTAATTCAATTAGTACCTGAGAGTCTTCTTCTCCATATTTACCTAATCTCAAAGCCTCCGGCGCATCTAATAGACTTTCAACTGTCTCTTTTAAATTTACTGTACCGAATAAATCTTGACCATTTAATGTTGCATTTAATGTCGTACCATGGTATTCGATTTTAATCGTATACTCATTTCCAGGCTCAGGTTTTGATACGCTAGGTCTATTTTGTAACCATTCCCCGTCACCATCAACTTTATATTCGTAGAACCAACCACCCTTGTCATAGCCTACAAAGATAAAGTTATCTGAATCCTTATAATGGGGAGTAAAGCCTAATCTAGTTGTAGCACCTTCTGTTTCTGGGATAAAGGTATATTCCATTACACCCGATTCTTTACCTTCAGCACCCTCTTCACGAAATAACGCTGGATTTTCACCATTATCATTACCTTTTCCAGTTCCGAGTCTGGCATAGTTTTTTCCATTGATCTCTAAGACTTCATTTACCTCATTTTCTCCCGTAGAAACCGTAATCCAAGGATTAGTATTTTCTTCTGCATAGGCAGTTAAATAAGAAAAACTAGTTAAGTAATATGGTATTACTAACATAAAAGCTAGAAACACTTTAAATAACTTACTAAAATAATTCGTTTTCAATTTGTAACTTCCTCCTTTAAGCATATAAACTTTTCACATAACACCACTCTTTTTTCTAAAACTACCTGGTGTAAGCGCTTTCTATTTTGTGATTAAATTTAGCAGATACGAATCCTCCTTATCTATGTTCTATACTAATTTAGTAACTACAATAAATCAGTATACTTTAACTCTACTAACACCATATTTTCAAAACAATATAAATATTGTCTAATATTTTAGTATTATTGGTTTTTAGTGAAACATGGGTGAAACATGGGGACGGTTCTCGTGTTTCATCTGGCGGACGCCTGGGATTCCTTACATTCGCCACCAGAGATAAGAGTGACACTTCAATCAGTCCGGAACCTAAAGCTCGTTAACCGCAATATAAAAAACACCCCCAAAGTTAGATTTCAGGTCTAACTTCGGGGGTGCGTATCACGGATTTTACTGAATATTAGATTGTCGTTTCGTTATATGTTCTGTTTCCCTCTTCTATTAGAAACTACAAACAGCACGAATGCTAAACTAATGAAAACAAATCCTAGTGCTAGCCAATTAAATATCGTTGTTGCTGTTTTTGGTAGTTCGTTATCACTATCGGCGACTGCACCATCTTGATTTGTATCATCTTTATCTACATCTTCTGAGTTACCAGGTTCCGTAGGCTCCTCTCCTGACGATTCTTCCAATCCATCAATTGCAGACTGTAACACGGCTATCGCGGCTGCCAGATCTTCCTCGGTTTCTATCTTTTCAAGTGCCGATTCTGCAACTTTAATCGCTTCTTGCAATGCAGCAAATGAGTCGGTCGTGTACTTACCGTCTTCATTGGAAATTCCCTTCGCTGTTTCGATTAGTTTTTCTAATTCTGATAAATCCAGCTCTGGTTCCGTAGGTTCCTCTCCTGACGATTCTTCCAATCCATCAAGTGCAGACTGTAACGCGGCTATCGCGGCTGCCAGATCTTCCTCGGTTTCGATTGTTTCAAGGGCTGATTCTGCAACCTTAATCGCTTCTTGTAATGCGACAAATGAATCGGACGTATACTTACCATCTTCATTTGAAATCGCCTTTGCTGTTTCGATTAGTTTTTCCAACTCGGATACATCTAGTTCTGGTTCCGTAGGCTCCTCTCCTGACGATTCTTCCAATCCATCAATTGCAGACTGCAATGCGGCTATCGCGGCTGCCAGATCTTCCTCGGTTTCGATTGTTTCAAGGGCTGTTTCTGCAACCTTAATCGCTTCTTGTAATGCGGCAAATGAATCGGACGTATACTTACCATCTTCATTCGAAATCGCCTTCGCTGTTTCGATTAGTTTTTCTAATTCTGATAAATCCAGCTCTGGTTCTGTAGGCTCTTCTCCTGACGATTCTTCCAATCCATCAATTGCAGACTGCAACGCGGCTATCGCGGCTACTAAATCTTCCTCGGTTTCGATTGTTTCAAGGGCTGCCTTCGCTGTCTCTATTGCAGATTGTAATGCTGCAAAAGATTCAGTCGTGTATTTACCGTCTTCATTTGAGATAGCCTCTGCATCTTCTATTAACTCGGATAGATCAGCGATTACACGGATATTGTCAACGATTAATATCCCTGAAGATTCTTTCTTTTCATCATTAAAGTTTTTAATAACTGCTAAATACGCATCTTTTGCATCTTCTGTTGAAAATGTAAATTCAACTTGTTGGTCACCCTCTTTTAATGTTTGTGAGGCCAAGTCACGAACTTCACCATCTTCATTAACTCTTACTGCAATCGTATACATATCATCTGCAACGGCATTTGTATCCATTTTGACTGTGTATGTCTTATTTTGTTCTAATCTTAATGTTTGTGGTAATGTTCTTAGCCATTCACCTGGATTACCATTTTCATTTGACTTCAATGAAAAATTACCATCTATTACAAAAGTTTTAACTTGATCTTTATCTGGATTTTTTTCTGCCAAATGAGTCCGGTTTGGGCCTGACCTAGAGTAAACAAATGGTCCCCAACCTTCATCAACATTTTCAAAGTCTTCAAACAAGACGTAGCCAGTTGAATCCGTTTTGCTTGGATTTTCCCAAATACGAACATCATCTAGTAGTACTTTTGCATCCCCCTCATCAACGTGCATGAATAAGGTTGCTGTATCTGATGTTGCATCAAAGTTAACCTTTACTCTTTGGAAATTTTGATTTAAATATTTATGTTGACGCGAACCAAATTTTAATTCTGTGTTATCCAACCAATTCGTAACTTCAGCATCACCTTGTTTCACGCCAATCGTAACTTTTCTCTTTCCATCAATATGAGCCCATACAGATGCCGAATAAGTCTTTCCTGGGGTTAAGCCGGTAATAACTTGTGCTACCGTCGCATCATTTGAACCCGTAACTTCAAGCTGTCCATCTCCATTGCTATCTCTTACCATTTGAATATGCTGCGTATCTTCATTCGTTGACGACTTTTTCCACTGTTCAAAGCTATTGCCTTCAAATCCTGGATCGTTCACCAAGCCGCCCTCTCCCCAGTTCATTTCTTCTTGTTCTTGTGGTTCTTCCAGATAGAGCACGTAACCAGTTTTGGCATCTACATCTAATTCAACTTTCCCATTATCAATTGATACTTCTTCAACAAACTCACGTCCAAGATCTGTTAGTTTGTAAAGCATCGCGGAAGAGGCATCCTTCCATGAATTCGGTACATCCCATGTTGTTTTACCACCATTAGGATTCCAGTGATACACTTTTTCTTCTGTAAGTGGATTCCAAGGTATAAACACAGTACTTTGACTGACATCTTCAGAATCAGACATGATTGCAATTAATTTATCGTCTTTATACAGATGAATTTTGCCATCGTCTTCACGCTGAACATGGACATTCTGTTCCATTTCTATACGGTCATCTTCCCACTTGACGATTGGAAAATACTGCATATATTTTGTCGGTAAATTGTGGACATAGAAAACTTCTTGTGTCTTATGAAAACTTTTATTCTCGGGGATATCTTGCCAGTATCCAACACCAGATTGCTGTAAACCCTTTAACATGGGATGACTCATGAAACCATCCATGACGTGGTTACGCATAAATCGAATAATCTTATTCTCATTACCTTGATTTGGATAGCCTGGATCAGTACCCCAATGTGTCCACGCAACTTGCTCAAATAATGGGCCTGCAAATTCAGTACCTAACATCCATCCATTATTGTTTATATACTCCGCAAGCTTTTTCGCTTTATAATCAACACCACTATACACATCAACATAAACAAATGATAAATGATCACCTGTGTCATCTTTTAACATATTTAATCGGCGTTCTAATTCGCCAGTTACAACATCTTTATATTGGTCCACGTAATAGGAAGCGTCCATCCATCCCCAACCATTTACGAGTGGTTGTCTCAGATTTTCCATTTTTGTTTCAAATGCATCTAACATATATTCCGTCGCATTTATGTGAACGCCACCAATAATATTACGCTTTTTCCCTTCACGTAATACATAATTAAAATCTTCTTCTCCACCTTGTCTTATCCCAATGTGGCCACCATAGTCAGGATGTGAATCATCGTGTCCTTCCGCTTGATAGCCTTTGTACAATACAAGTTGTCCAAAATCATCCGTTAAATTAGCAATTTTCTTCGCATTATCAAATTGACGTAAGAACGGCATTCCAGCTTGCGAGCCGATGTTAAAGCTAATATACGAAATATGATCACGAACTAGTTCATGACGGTATGGTGCTAACAAATAACCATCAGCAACGGTCGTTTCCGCAATATTACGATAGGCAATCGCTGCATCTTGCCAATCCACGACACCATCGTCATTTTGATCATCAGTAAAGACGATTTTTGACCACGGTAATGGTTCAGGATCTAAAGCATTATTTTCATGATACGTCCATGAGCCATTCCACATTGCTGCTGTATTATTTCCAGTACCATCAGCATCAATATTGACACGAACTTTATCATTTCCATCTACAACATTATTTAAAATTGTCGCTGCATATGTATCCGTGTTCAAGAAGGCAAATGTACGCCCGCCACTGACTACCTCAGCTACATCATGCAAATCATGATATTCTTCAAATAATCCATGCCATGCACCTGTTGACCATGCTGCCGCCTCTTGTGCCACTTCGTTATCTTTTGAGTTTATGGAAACGAGGCCAAGGTTAGGAATATCTAGCGTTCTGACAAGCATATTATCGCTTAACTCTTTAATGTCCGTAACATTTATATCAACACCATTGGCAGTAGCTTTAATTTGTAATAATATTTCTGCCAACTCTGGCACCGTTAGTTGATATTCAGCTACATCGTCTGACAATTTACGAAAACTAACAGTCGGGACATAACGAGTATTATTTATTCTGATGGAATTCAGACCTTTTTGATATCCGTCAATTGTATTACCATTCCACTCATAATGATCGATACGTGGAAATGAATCATCTACAACAACTTTTGTTTCATGATGCAAAATTTCAACTAAGTTTCCTGTTTCTTCTTCAGAATTGGAGTCTAAACTATAGTTCGTTATACTATCCAATTTGAATGTTTTATTATTAAACCAACTACGAATGCCTATTTTTCCCGCCTTATGTGGTACATTTGAGGCTGTAGTATTAATAATTTCTTCTCCATTAATAAATAATGTTAAATAAATTTCGTCATAAACGAGTTTCACATCATAATCTGTATCTTTTTTAAAAGTAACATCAGCTAATGCCGGAACATTTTGATTCGTTGGCTTCCCGTCCTCTTTATAATGAATCACCCAATTTCCCGCATCCTTTAATAGAGCTGCATAGTTACCTTTGTCCTGGTATCGGAAAATAAAACCAAATCTAGATGGATCATCTTCCGTAAACTGCATATTCATTTCCAACACACCATTTTCAATCTTTGGTGCTTTTGCGTCATGTACTAATGTCTGACCAATTGTACTGACATTCGCATATCCATCTTCATATTTAACTTCCATATTACCTTCTTCCGCTTTCAATTCACCATTATTCCCATTTGTAAAATCAACATAGTATGGGTTTTCAGGTGTAAAATCTAATACTTCTAAACGATGATGCTTGTCTTCTTCTGTACCTTTAGTTTGTTTCTCTTCTACCTTAGCAGAATCTATTTTTTTAGTAGATTCTTGATTTGGGGTTTCTTTGTGATCCTTTGCTTCCGATTCATTTTTCGCTGCATGATCTTTAGCCTCAGAGTCTTTTACCTCTGATTTTTCTCCTTCTTCTACTTGCACATCAGCGTTTCCGGTATCGGAAGTGTCTAAGTTTTCCTCATGAAAATCGGCTTCCTCTTGGTGCCCCATTAACTCATTTACGTCAATTGAACCAGACTCTAATGATTCCTGCGCCATAACAGTTGGCATGTATCCTAGAAAGGGTTGCATAACCAATAGCAATGCCAAAAGAATACTCACATGTCTAAATCGCCTGCTTTTCACCTAACATCCTCCTCTTATCATTAAAATTCCATGTAATCTTTTATATCACTCCTTCTCCCTCACATGTTTCAAACACTTATCATCCTCCTCATCTTACAATCCATGAATGCGCTTTCACAATACAGATATTGGTGATTTTTTTATGATGGTTGCTATAAATCATTATTTTCTAGTAACTCTTATTATTTAAATTTACCTGTCACGTTACTTTTCTAACTATGAATGCAATAAAAAAAGCAAGGATTATCCTCGCTTTTTAAAATGCTCTGATTTAGTTTTAGGTTTAAGTTTTAAATAGTTTCAACAACAATTTGCTTCATACACCAATCGAGTTTTTCCGGATTAATGTAACCGGTCCGTTCTTCTAATGCATTTAGTACACCTGTTGCCATCGCCATTTTTATTAGTTCCTCATCACCCAATTGACGAGAAAGCCCTGCAGCAAACCCAGCAATTACGGAATCGCCTGATCCAACTGGATTAACCGCTTGCATCTTCGGTATATCCGCTCGAAAAAATTTATTATCTTTCTTAATCACCGCACCTTTAGAACCCAGAGTGATGACGACCCAAGGAATTCCTTCAAACAATGGATTTGTTTGTAATGCAGCAATAATTTCAGATTCAGTAACGAGTGCCTTTCCTATCAATGCCGCTAGTTCCTCTTGATTCGGTTTAATTAAAAATGGTTTATCGGAAGATTCTAAAGCTGCTTCTAACGCTTTCCCGCTCGCATCAAGTAAAACTGGCGTGTCGTAAAGGCTAGCAATTTCCACCATCTTTTCGTAAAAATTATCTTTTAACCCTTTTGGTAAACTACCAGAAATGGTCACGATGTCTGTTTCTTTCATGATAGATTCATAATGAAATAAAAACTGGCTAGCTTCATTCTCGGAAATCTCTGGCCCACCTTCTAATATTTCTGTTTGTTTTCCATCATGAAGAATCGCGATACAATTTCTAGTTTCCCCAGTAATGTCAACAAACTGCTGACCTATTCCTATCCCGTTCAACTGCTCTTTAATAAACTTTCCCAGGCTCCCACCAATTAAGCCAGTAGCACTTACTTCTATTTCTAATTGTTTTAAAACACGGGCGACATTAATCCCTTTCCCGCCCGCTGTTTTTGAAATATGACTTACCCGATTCACTGTATCCAAATGTAATTGTTCAAGATTATAACCAATATCGACTGATGGATTCAACGTAACTGTTAATACCATTAAAACATCACCTCGTACGTAGTAGTTGGGATTTTAAACCGCTTGAGAAAGTTTCGGAAACGAGTAATTGAGTTGTTCAAGGTACGGGAAAATGAGTAAAATAGCATGAATAAAGTGAGGCTCAGCTTTTTAGGGTGGGATTACTGCTCCCTCTAATTTTTAATGGAACGATTGTATGGTTGAATGAATCGGCTTTTCTAACGATTGACTGCTATCCCCCACACATATCATGCTTTAAGTCCTTTCTAATTCTTAAAGTGGGGAGACCTACAGTTAGTCCCCCCACGGATAGATTGCAATGAATAGTAAATGCTCTAACAAAACTTATAAGAACCTTGGAACGTACGCGCCCTATCGTGAACTGGTGCGAAGCACGTTTCCTATGACTTGCACTGACATGAGGCGCGAGAACTGCTCCTATGTTTCACGCCGGTACTGAAACACGAGAACCGTCCCTGTTTCTCCGCGCCGGCATGAAACGCGAGAACCGTCCCTGTGTTTCACGCTTTGCCGTTGCTTTTGCATATAAGGATTTTTTCTTTTACTGTTTCTTTCATTTTTGCTTTTGCTGGGTTCATATATTTTCTTGGGTCGGTTTCTTCTGGATGTTCAATTAAGTAGTCGCGTAATGTGTTGGAAAATGGTATTTTCAATTCTGTTGATACATTCACCTTTGCACATCCTAACTCGATACATTTGCGGACGTCTGCTTCGGAAATTCCTGATGCACCATGTAACACAATCGGTATATCTATGAGACTACTAATCTTCTTTAAACGTTCAAAGTCTAGATTTGGCTCCGTTTCATAGACACCATGGCCTGTTCCAATTGCCACAGCTAGTGAATCGACATTTGTACGTTCAACAAATTCTACAACTGTATCAGGATCTGTATAAGCAGCATCTTTAGCTTCCACAATTAAATCATCTTCTTGACCAACAAGTTTGCCTAGCTCTGCTTCGACAGTAGCGCCAAATTTACGTGCTTCGTTAACTACTTGTTTCGTAATGTCGATATTTTCTTCAAATGTATGATGCGAACCATCGATCATCACTGACTTTGTTCCAAGTTGAAGTGATGCTTCAATCGATTCTAATGTTTCATGATGGTCCAGGTGAAGGGCAATCGGAATATCATTTTCCTTTGCTGCGATTTCTGCAATTGCTTGAATATAGGACCGACCTGCATAATTCATCGTTCCAGGAGTTGCTGCTAAAATAACGGGTGATTTTAATTCAACTGCAGCTTCTACGACAGTTTGGATTGTTTCCAAGTTATGAATATTAAATGCCGGTACTGCATATCCTTCTTTTCGAGCTTTGATCAACATTTCTTTTGTGTTTTGAATATATACCATTTCGGTACCTCCCATATGTGATATATTGACCGCATTTTTTACATTTGCTTAATTCCAAGGATAAATGGTTACACCTTGCACGACACGATTGACCCTTCCTTCAGGGCTCGGATTATCTGGTGTTATTCCAAGTTCGATTGACTTTTTCAATGCAAGTACTTGAGCAAAAATGACATATAATAAAGCGAGTGAAAAATCATTATTTAAACCTGTATCTGTTTTATTTACATCTATTGTCCAATTAGCTAAATTCTTCAATTCCTCATCTTCTTTTTCATCAACAACGATTAACTTAGAAGGTGAGCCATCTGTAGCAAGCTCGCGAACAATATCTACATCATATTTTCGGGTATATGCATCTTTTGACATAAACACAACGACTAATGTTTTTTCATTTAAAATTGTTTTAGGACCATGGCGGAAACCGAGCGATGATTCATGAACAGCCACAACTTTACCAGATGTTAGTTCTAGCATCTTTAATGCAGCTTCATGGGCTAGCTGTCCTAATAATCCGGAACCTAAAAAGACAATTCGTTCAAAATTAAGACTCACAATCTCATCTACTTGGTTTGCAACACGATCAACAAAGTTTTTTCCATTTGCAATAACATGTTCAATATCTTGCTGTAACACATCTT
The DNA here is from genome assembly GCF_042432965.1 of Paracerasibacillus soli. NCBI lineage: Bacteria > Bacillati > Bacillota > Bacilli > Caryophanales > Bacillaceae > Paracerasibacillus > Paracerasibacillus soli. Next base: position 304,026 of record NZ_JBHLWL010000067.1, read on the forward strand.
TTGCAGCAAATAATAAATAAGCCGAAATCATCATACTTGTGAAGCCGCTCGTCATCGCAAAGCCTTGATCGTGGGCCTGCTCTGGTGTTAAAATCAACAGACTGTTTGCATCACCTTTTACGTTTTTTGCTAATTGACCATCCTTATTACAAGTCACAATCACTTGATAAAAATGTTCAATCATATTTTCACCTAGCGAAACAGCTGCCACACTTTCAGGACTATTCCCAGAACGCGCAAAAGAAACTAATATAGTTGGCGTCTTTTTATCTAAGTATTCTTCCGGATTTGAAACAATATCTGTTGTCGCAATCGAGTCAAATACGACTTGTTCTGGTCCGAGCTTTCTAAGTATCGGAGCTAATGTATCTCCTGCAAAAGCCGATGTACCAGCACCTGTAAAAATGACCCTTACTTGCTCGTGTTTTCCATAAATTGCTTCTAGAAATTGACGGTATGATTCCTTTTGTTTGGAAAATACCCCCACAACCTCTTTCCACACCGTTGGCTGCTGGTGTACCTCTTGCGTTGTATGAATCGCCTTCAAACGCTCCATTTGTTCTGAAGTTAAATTAAACATTGTTTGATCAGACCTCCATATTTTTTGGGTTATGTTATTATACTTTACTGGTTATGTTGTCATAACCAGTTTTCTATTATAAAAACTCTATTAGTAGATGAGAGATTTTATGAAAATTTCGTGTTCAAAAGGGAAATCAAAATGACGAAGTTTGGTCAAATTCGCAACCCGCTACAACGCCGACATAAATCCTCTACATCGACGTGCTGCTAGGTAACATAATTTGTGGAGAAGCATGTATTTCACTAGATATACACGAACATCATCCACTGAATGAAGGGCGACTTTAGTAGAAGGCCTCCCCACCGGCATCATTTTATTGAACCTATTTGAACATCCGCTAATAGAGTAATTACGTTAATTCAACAGAATAACTAAACTTGTCACCACGTGCCACACTTATTGTATATTCAATCAATTGGTCCATGTAATAGGCATAACGTCTAATCAACATCGCTGGTTGATTGACGACCATTTGCAAATGTGCAGCTTGCTCTCTTCTAATTAATGTCGCTGAAAATCGCTCCACAGCTTTTGTTACGCCAATCTGATACTCATCGCGAAATAGGTCGTACATTGGCTTTTTCTCCAAGGCGACCATCGATAAACCTGGAAACATCCGTTTTGGTAGATAAGAAGTTTCGTACATGAGTGGCTCGCCATCGGCAAGTCGTAATCGTGTAACGACATAGACTTCATCTAATGGCTCCATATTCATCTTATGTGCCAATCGTTCATCGATCGCCATCTCTTCGAATGAAATGACTTTGGTTGTTGGTGTTTTTCCTATTTTTTTCATCTCTTCTGTAAAACTGTACAGCTTCACCAATTTCTGATTAAAGGACTTCGGTGCAACAAATGTCCCCTTACCATGTAGCTTATAAATATAACCTTCTTTTTCAAGCTCTTGTAACGCTTGTCGAACAGTAATTCGACTTAAATTATAAATATCACATAACTCTCTTTCGGAAGGCAGCTTGTCATGCTCAACATAATCATTACCATTTATTTTTTCGATGAGCACTTCCATCAATTGTAAATACAATGGCACCTTACTTTGCTTATCCAAAATGCCGTAGCCACCTCCTCGTTTTCATTTATAAGTGTGATACCAATTCCTGCGTACGTCATGCACCGCATATACGGGAAAACTTCCACGTAGAAACAACTGGTAATAACCACTTATCTCGATTATATTACACATCCCCGTAAAAGTAAAACCAAAGATTGGGGGTCAGACCCCAAATGAAACACAAGAACCGTCCCCATGTTTCACTTCTTGACCGCGTTTGGTTTTCTTGCTATTCTAGGTCCAGTGTTTATGCGGGGTATTGGGGTAATTTGTCTATATTATTTTTGTTAGTTCGTATTGCTTGTTTCAACTGTAATTGGAGGGGTTTTGTGGAAACAATCCTTAAATTGGCTAAAGATATGACATATAAAAGGGCAATTTTTTACTTGATTATTTTTCTTTTGTTTATTTCTTCTCTCATTTTTGTTCATCATAATTATACATTTTATAATCAGACTATCGCCAAAGTTGTTGAGACCAAGATTGAAGAAACAACTGAAGTAACCGATCAATATGAAAATAAGGATACGTTGTATACACAACATATTGTCGCCGAAATTAAAAATGGTGAACATAAAGGGAAGCAAATGATTCTTACGAATGAGTACTCCAATTCCGGTGCGTATGACTATCACTTCGCAATTGGCAATGAATTATTTGTAAAAATAGATAAAAACGCAATGCAGGATTCCGCTACAATCACTGGGGACATAATAGATGTAAAACGGGATAAATATCTTGTCATCATAGCATGGATATTTTTCTTCACATTACTCATTGTCGGGAAAAAACAAGGTCTATTCGCAAGCGTTAGTTTGGTCGTAAACATCATGCTACTTTCCTATGCACTTGATTTTTATATCAAAACAAATACAAATTTATTATGGATATGTGGTATGACCGTCATCATTTTTACCGTCATTTCTTTATTGCTTGTAAATGGAAGAAATGAAAAAACGTATGCTGCCATTATCGCCACATTGTTAGGGACCTTCTTTGCTGTCTTTGTAACATATCTTGCCATGTGGGTGACCAATGAAAATGGACTTCGTTATGAAGAAATGCAATTTTTAACACGACCATACCACCTTATTTTCCTTGCAGGATTATTTATCGGTTCGTTAGGAGCTGTCATGGATGTAGCGATTTCTATTTCTTCCGCTATTTTTGAACTCTATGAAAAAAATCACGACATACCCATACAGCAATTAAAAAAATCCGGATTTGATATTGGAAAAGATATTATGGGCACGATGACGAACATATTGTTTTTTGCCTATGTAAGTGGCTCCATCCCGATGCTTATTTTATATATTTCAAACTACTCACCGCTTGGCTTTACGTTAACAATGAATCTATCCTTGGAATTAGCGCGGGCACTTGCCGGTGGGATTGGTATCGTCATTACCATTCCAATTGGGTTATATACGACAATATTTTTCGTTAATCGAAAGAGGGCGAAACAATGAACGTATTAGTGTTACTTGCAGCAATTTTATTTATTTTAATGGTCGTAATTGGTGGAAAAAAAGGTGTAAGATCCTTCTTTTCGTTGTTTTTAAACTTTATCGTCATTTTGATAACGGTTATCTTGATGACAAGTCCAGATGCAAATCCAATTATCCTTACAATTATTGCTTGCGCTGCCATTAGCTGTATTAATCTCTTTTACATTAATAAAGTAAACAGCAAAACAATAACAGCCTTTATTTCGACCGTAGTGACGATTTCCATTTTGATTTTCGTCATTTATATCATTACAAAAAAGGCCATGATTCAAGGGTTTGGTGAAGAGGAAGTCGAAGAGCTAAGTATCTTTTCTCTCTATCTAGGAGTTGACTTTATTAAAATTAGCGCCGCCGTCATTATCATGAGTACAATTGGCGCTATTACAGATGTGGCAATTTCCATCACATCCCCCATGCGAGAAATTTATGAGTACCACCCGACCATTACGAGAAAGGAATTATTTACTTCGGGAATGAATATCGGTAAAGATATTTTAGGTTCCAATACAAACACATTATTTTTTGCATTCATCGGTGGTTATCTCGGACTGCTCATTTGGTTCAAAGACCTTTCCTATTCGTTTGGAGATATCGTAAATTCCAAAGTTTTTGGCGCAGAAATGATTACTATTTTTTGTGCAGGAATCGGTATCGCCTTTATTATTCCAATTGCCGCATGGGTTAATGCCTATTATTTAGTGCGAAAGAAAAAGTGAGCCAGGATGTAAATTTCCATGCTCACTTTTTCTTGGGGTCAGACCCCAAATTTATGATTCGCCATACTTCACTCACCATCAAATGAAACACGAGAACCGTCCCCATGTTTCATTTCTTGTTTTTATTCAGTATATCAAATGCTACGGCGCTTAATAGTACAAGTCCTTTGATTGCTTGTTGCCAGTCTATACCGATTCCCATTAGAGACATACCATTATTTAGTACACCCATAACTAGTGCCCCAATAACAGCGCCGACAACGGTTCCAACTCCACCAGTTAAAGATGCTCCACCTATAACTGCTGCTGCAATTGCATCAAGTTCAAATAAATTACCAGCTTGTGGTGTTGCTGCATTCAAACGTCCGGCAAAAATCAAACCAGATAATGCCGCTAATACACCCATGTTCACGAAAACCCAAAACTTCATTTTCTTCGTCTTAACTCCTGACAATTGTGCAGCGTTTATGTTACCACCTAGTGCATAAATATGTCTTCCGAATACTGTCTTATTCATCACAAATGAATATCCCATGATTAATACTCCCAATATAATTAATACGTAAGGAATACCCTCATATAACGCAAGAACATACGTAAACACATTTATAATTGCGACCATGATAACTAATTTTATTGTAAATAAAGGGAAGCTAATTGTTTTAAAGTCATATTTTAAGTCGGTTCTTCGCAACTTGATTTCATTTAAAATAAACAATACCGAAAGTACAATACCGATAACGATTGTAAGTAATTTAATTTCTCCTCCACCAAAGATATCTGGAATGAAAGAAGAACTGATACTTCTAAATCCATCCGGAAAAGGTGCGAGCGTTTTACCTTGTAGTACAACCAAAGTTAATCCCCTAAATATTAACATCCCTGCTAACGTTACAATAAACGCTGGTATGCGAACATAGGCTACCCAAAATCCTTGCCATGCACCAATAGCTGCACCAAGTATTAAACATAAACTAACAGCAAGCGGAACTGACAAGTCATACGTTACTAATAACACCCCAGCAACAGCACCTACAAAAGCTGCTACTGATCCTACAGATAAGTCAATTTCTCCTGTGATAATGACTAACATCATACCGATTGCTAATACAATAATATAACTATTTTGCATAATGATATTTGTTATATTTAGTGGTGTAAGTAATATACCTTCAGTTAAAATTTGAAAGAGTATTGCTATACCTACTAGTGCAATAACCATTCCAAAACGTCTTACATTATTTGAAACTAAACTTTTAAGTTCTCCCACAGTATTTACCCCCTACTTTGCGTCATGTACTTCATAAGTATTTCTTGATTTACATCACACTTTTCAATATCCCCTGTGATTTTTCCTTCGCTAAGGGTATAAATCCGATCACACATGCCGATTAATTCCGGTAATTCAGATGAAATCATCATAATACTTTTTCCTTGTTCAGCAAGTTCGTTTATTATTTTATATATTTCGAATTTTGCACCCACATCAATTCCACGTGTCGGCTCATCCAATATCAAAATATCTGGATTAGTAAAAATCCATTTTCCCAATACTACTTTTTGCTGGTTACCACCACTAAGATTAATAGTCTTTTGTTGGATATGAGGAGCCTTTATGTTTATCTTTGATTTTAATTGTTCAGCTTCTACAACTTCTTTACTTGTATTTAATATATTTTTATTGGATACTTCCTTTAAGTTTGCTAAGGAAAGGTTATTTTTAATACTATCAATCAATACTAAACCATATTCCTTTCTGTTTTCAGAAACATAGGCAACACCATGTTTAATTGCTTGATTAACATTTTTAAAAGTTACTTCTTTCCCATCTTTATAGAGCTGACCGGTTATCTTTTTCCCATATGACTTACCAAAGACACTCATCGCAAGTTCAGTTCTACCTGCTCCCATCAATCCAGCTATACCAATGATTTCCCCACGCTTTACTTTTATATTGACGTCATGCAATATTTGGCGCTCTTGATCAAGCGGATGATAGACATTCCAGTTTTTTATTTCAAAAACAACTTCATTTACAATATTAGGAGTTCGTTCTGGAAATAAATTTTTCAAATCTCGACCAACCATATCTTTAATAATTTGGTTTTCGGTTACTTGATCTGCTTTTATAGCATATGAATGTATGGTTTGACCATCGCGCAAAACAGTTATGCTATCAGAGACTTTAAATAGCTCCTTTAATTTATGAGAGATAAGGATTGAGGTAATTCCTTGTTTCTTAAACTCTAATAACAAGTTTAATAGATTCTCACTATCTTCTTCATTCAAGGCTGCCGTCGGTTCGTCCAAAATTAATAGTTTAACCCTTTTTGAAAGTGCCTTTGCAATTTCTACTAATTGCTGCTGACCTACCCCTATATTTTTAACCTTTTCTTGGGGATCTATGTTTAATCCTACCTTTTTCAGTAATTCCCTCGTTTGTACGATAGTTTCATTCCAATTTATAACTCCATTTTTCGCTTGCTCATTCCCTAAGAAAATATTTTCTGCAATTGATAATTCTGGTATGAGTGCAAGTTCTTGATGGACAATAACGATTCCTTGACTCTCACTATCATTGATATCTTTAAATTTACATGGGTTATTTTGAAAAACGATATCCCCTTCATATGTACCATGTGGATGAACACCGCTAAGCACTTTCATTAATGTCGATTTTCCAGCTCCGTTTTCTCCTATAAGTGCATGAATTTCCCCTTCTTGAACTTTTAGATTAACGTTTTCTAAAGCTTTCACACCCGGGAATGTCTTTGTGATTTGTTTCATCTCCAATATTGTTCGAACCATGATTATCACACCCTTAAAGTTAAAATAAGGAGGATGACTTAACAAGTTAACATGCTAAATCATCCTAAATTCCAACCTCTTTTCTTACTGTAATTCCTCTTCTGTAAAGTATCCCGTATCAACAAGTTTTTCTTTGTAGTCGTCAATATCAACAGATACTGGTTCAATCAAATATGATGGAACAACTCTTTCTCCATTATCATAGGTTTCAGTATCATTCACATCAGGCTCCTCACCTTTAAGTACAGAGTCTGCCATATTAACTGCCTTCTTCGCTAAATCTCTAGTATCTTTAAATATTGTCTGCGTTTGTTCTCCAGCAATAATAGATTTAATGGAAGATAATTCAGCATCTTGTCCCGTTACAATAGGCATTGGATTGTTTCCTGTTCCATATCCTACAGCTTTCAATGATGAAATTACACCACGACTAATCCCATCAAACGGTGAATATACAACATCAATTTTTTCATCTGAATAATGCGCACTTAATAAGTTATCCATCCGTTCTTGCGCTTTTGCCCCATCCCAACGAAGTGTTGCTCCTTGTTCGAAACTCATTTGGCCACTTTTCACTACTAATTTTCCTTCATCAATATATGGCTGTAGGATTGACATCGCGCCATCCCAGAAAAAGTAAGCATTATTATCATCCGGTGAACCTGCAAATAATTCAATATGAAATGGCCCATCCTCATCTTCTAAACCTAACTTTTCCTCAATATACTTACCTTGTAATACACCTACTTGGAAATTATCGAAAGTTGCATAATAACTTACATGATCACTGTTCATAATGAGGCGATCATATGCAATTACTGGTATATCCTGGTTTTTTGCTTTTTCCAATACGTCTGTAAGTGCTTCTCCATCAATTGAAGCAATTACAAGAATGTCTACACCTTTCGTTATCATATTTTCTATTTGTGAAACTTGGTTTTCTACTACATCTTCCGCATATTGTAAATCTACTTTATACCCGAGTGCTTCAAATTCTTTCTTCATATTGTCGCCATCTTTTACCCATCTTTCAGAGGATTTAGTTGGCATAGCTAATCCAACAGTTTGCGACTTGCCCCCGTCTTTTCCATCCCCACTTGTGTTGCCACTACAGCCTACCAGCGCAAATACAAGAAATACAACAGATAAAAGCCAACCTACTTTCTTCATCATCATCTTTCCCCCTATTAATTAATTATTTTTTTGTATACAGGATTATTTCCGCTATAATTTAGATAGCGCTTTCATATAATTTCAAAAAAATATGTACCCTGTATCAACGTCCACATAAATGGTTCGTACATCATTCCATGTTTACTCGATAATCTTGTACGTACAATTATTATAAATCAGTTCAGAATATAATGCAATAAGGATTTTAAAATATTTAAACAAAAAAAATCCACCTTTAAACTAGATGGATTTTTTATGTCAATGCCTCTGTCTCATTCAGCTTTTTTGTAGAAGATCTAATTTGAAGTTTAGGTTCAAATACAATGGAGCTCATACTATTCGCCTCTGCACTTTTATTATCATTCTTCAAATTGATTAGTTCAATTATTTTATTGGCTGCTGCCTCACCTAATTTACTTTTAGGATGGACTATAGAAGTGAGCTTCACCTCTGATATCTCAGCTAAAAACGAATCATCGTAGCCCACTATTGATAAATCATCGGGTATACGTATATCTTTTTTTCTTAATATATCAAGTATTTTTAAGGCTAATTCATCATTATAACAAATTAATCCAGTTGGGATCTTGGCTGTATTAGACAACAACCTATCAAGTTTTTCAAGAAAGATTTCGTCTTTTTCTTCTGTTGTGTAGGTAATAATATTCCCAGGATTAATTGGAATTCTATTTTGCCTATGTGCTTTTAAAAATCCCCTCATCCTCTTAGTTCCTTGTGCGTCATCGGTTTTAAAACATCCTATAATATCTCGATGGCCTAATTTTATCAGATGCTCCGCCTGTAAAAATCCTCCCTTTTCATCATCCATCACAACGTTTATCGGCTCTAGTTCATCATAATAAGCATTAATCATAATATAAGGAATCGATAGATGTTCCAAGTTCAAATAATAACTTATATTTGGATTTGCGTATGCACTTTTCGTTGGCTCCACAATGACCCCATCAAAAAATTGTGTTAATATTTTTTCCAAAATACGCTTTTCATTTTCATGCTGATTATTTGTGCTAAAAATGCTTACCTGGTATCCTTCTTCACTTAAACGGGCTTCTGCTCCCCGAATAATGGAAGGGAATATATAATCTGAAATATAAGTTGTTATAATGGCGATGCTCTTTTGATTCCCTTGATTCATATTTTGACTTGATCTATCAGCACAAAATGTACCTGACCCCTGTTCTCGATATAGCAACCCTTTCGTTACTAAATCACCAATTGCAAGTCGCACTGTATGTCGACTCACACCAAATTCACTCATTAATTCACTTTCTGAACTAATCTTTTGATGTGGTACGTATGTCCCATCAATTATCCTAGATTTAATTGCATTTTTTACCATGCTATACTTTGTTGTCACTTCGGCACCTTCCTCGCAAACACGCACATTTACATATTCTTTTATACAAAAGGTTTAATGATAATTTTTACACCTTATATCAATTGTTAGAACTAAACCAAAAACATATTAGTATATGTTAAGTTTAACATACATTACATCCATTAGACCGTAAATATTCACTTGATTCATTAAGGAATTTTACTGTTATTACCAAACATCTATAAACAGCTTCACAATTTCCCCTAATTTCCTCCAACTAACTAGTAGAATAGAGTAAACATGCTTGATGCCAAGACAAATTATTACACATCGTCATTTTCTACTATGTATAACAGCTGTCTCCACCACTTTGAATAGTTATGAATGATTTAGCTCTAACAAAACGGGGAAAAATCATTGCAGGGCATCAATAGCAGTACGTTCGACTTTGAGAATCGATTGGTAACGATCCATATAAGTTGAAAAACTACGTTTACCTTCCCTTGTTGGTTTTAGCATCTTCATTTTTCCCTTTGCAAATACTTCATTTGCAAGATATTCTTCCAATGTTTGATTGAATTTTTTATTTACCGCGTATGCTGCAAGGATTGCCATACCCCACGGGCCGCCTTCTCCAGCTGTATTCATTACAGCAATAGGAATCCCGACCGCATCCGCCATGAATTGTTGCCCAACTTTTTCAGTTTTAAAAAAGCCACCATGACCTAGCATGTAATCCACGTGTACCTTTTCTTCTTCAGTAAGTAAATCCATCCCAATTTTTAATGTTGCCAAAGCGGCATAAATTTGAGATCGCATGAAGTTCGGCAAAGTCAATTTACTATCTGGCATTCTTACTAGTAATGGACGTCCCTCTTCAAATCTTGTAATAGGCTCTCCAGCATAGTAATTACAACTAACTAAACCGCCTACATCCTCTTCTGCTTCTAAAGCTTTCTTAAACAGAATAGCGTATAACTCACCCATATCCACATCTGTTCCGTGTGCCTGCAAAACTTCTGCAAATAAACTAGTCCAAGCATTGATATCAGATGTAAAATTGTTGCAATGAACCATCGCTACTGGTTTCCCTGTTGGCGTCGTCACCATATCTATTTCCGTATAATAATTGGAAAGAGCTTTTTCCAAAACAATCATGGAAAAAATAGAAGTTCCAGCCGAAACATTACCTGTACGCTCCACCACGCTGTTAGTCGCCACCATACCGGTTCCAGCATCTCCCTCAGGTGGACAAATTGGAATCCCTGCTTGCAATATGCCTGTTGGGTCCAACAATTTTGCTCCCACTTCCGTTAACATACCGGCATGGTCTCCTGCAGTTAGGACTTTGGGTAAAATGTTTTCCAACTTCCATTGGTATCCATCATGCTTCGTTAAATCATTGAATTTTTCCATCATGTGACGGTTATAATCACCAGTATCACTATCAATAGGAAACATCCCAGATGCTTCTCCTACACCGAGAACTTTTTCTCCAGTCAATTTCCAATGTATATAACCAGCTAAAGTTGTTAAAAAATCAATATCATTTACATGCTCTTCCTTATCTATCATTGCTTGATAAAGATGGGCTATACTCCAGCGTTGCGGTATATTAAACTGGAATAATGATGTTAACGATTCTGCTGCCTTTTCAGTCGTAGTATTTCTCCATGTTCGAAAAGCGGTCAGTTGTTTACCTGTTGCATCAAATGGTAGATAACCATGCATCATTGCGGAAAATCCCATTGCCCCTACTTTAGATAAGGCTATACCATAATTCCTTTTCACATTATGGGACAATTGACGATACGCCGCTTGCACACCTGTCCAAACATCATCTAAATGGTACGTCCACACCCCATCCTCAAAGCGATTTTCCCAATTGGATTCACCACTTGCTATCGTTACATGGTCTGGCCCAATTAATACTGCCTTAATCCGTGTCGAACCAAGCTCAATCCCTAGGGTAGTTTTCTCCAAGTCTAACAATCTCTGGTCCATGTTTTCATCCCCTCAAATGATTTAAAAAAACTTATTATGAATCAACACCACTGTAAAAAGCCTTATAAAAAAGGAGCATTCTATAATTAATGTTACAGAAGACTCCTAATACGAATAGCTTTACTCGATGACAACATACTCAAGATCTACCATTTTAGCCCAATCCTTCATTTGTTCAACAGAAAGAGCAAGGGAAACAACAGTGTGATGGCCACCACCTGCTTCAATCCATCGCGTTATGCCTTCTTTGAAGTTTGGATAAGGTCTCCATATTACGCGTGCTACTGGTAATTTCGGAGCTTCAGAATTTGGTATTTCTGCTTCCACCTTATTAATCATGAGACGATAATGGGTACCTAAGTCAAGCATGGATACAACTACACCCTGTCCTGCCTTTCCATCAAATACTAAACGTGCAGGATCCTCCTTACCACCTATCCCTAATGGTTGTACGACAACACGAGGTTTTGTCTCCGCCATTGTTGGATCAACTTCTAACATGTGCGATTGTAAAATATATTCATTTTCCTCAACTAAATTGTACGTATAATCTTCCATGAAACCAGTTGCTACATTCTTGGACATAATTTTCATCAACCTATCCAATGCAGCAGTCTTCCAATCCCCTTCTCCTGCAAATCCATATCCTTCTGCATTCAATCTTTGAACAGCCATCCCTGGAAGTTGCTTCATCCCGTGCAAGTCTTCAAAATTAGTTGTAAAAGCTGTATATCCACCTGCCTGCAAAAATCTTCTTAATGCTATTTCAATTTTAATTTGTTCTTTTACTTGCCCCTCAAAATAGTATGTATCGTTGTCAGCATAATCAAATTCATATAATAACCGGCATTCTTCAAAAGTTATTTGAATTTCTTCGTCAGTCACTTTGGACATCTCTTCTACTAAATCACCGATACCGTAATAATCCACAGTCCAGCCAAATTGTATGGCGGCCTCCACTTTGTCGCCTTCTGTTACAGCAACATTCCGCATATTGTCTCCAAAACGAGCCACCTTAATATTTTGACTCTCCGTAAATCCAACAGCAGAAACCATCCACTCCGAAACTTCCTTTTTAGTAGTTTCATTGGACCAATGCCCGACAACAATTTTATTATTTTTCTTTAAACGGGCATTAATGAAGCCATATTCTCTGTCTCCGTGAGCACTTTGGTTCAAGTTCATAAAATCCATATCTATATTTTCCCAAGGTATTTCTTTATTGAACTGCGTTGCTAAATGAAGCAATGGTTTTTGTAGCAGTTTCGTTCCTGCTATCCACATTTTTGCTGGAGAAAAGGTATGCATCCATGTAATAACACCCGCTACTTTGTCCTGGTAATTAACTTCTTTCATTACAGCTTTAATCTCGTCTGACGTTGTAACAACTTCTTTAAAAACAAGCCGATATGGTAAATTCCCATGATTATTTAATTCATCCGCCATTATTATTGCGTGTTCACGTACTTCTCTCAAGGTTTCTTCCCCATATAAATGTTGACTCCCTACTACAAACCAAAATTCTCTCTCTCCAATTTTCAACATGCAAACACTTCCCTTCATTTATAATTTTACTTTTGACCGTAATAAGCATTTTTGCCATGTTTTCTTAAATAGTGTTTATCTAGCAAGTCTTGGCTCATCTCAATACTAGTTGGATTGATTTGCATCGTATGGTAAGTCATTTCCGCCACACGTTCTAATACAACAGCATGATAGACAGCGCTCGCAGGGGAATCGCCCCACGTAAATGGACCATGGTCATTTACTAATACACCCGGTACTTGATTTGGATTAATTTGACGCTTTTTAAAAGTTTCGATTATTACTGACCCCGTTTGCTTCTCATATTCATCTTCTATTTCCTCTTTTTTCATTTGTCTTGTGACAGGAATAGAACCATAAAAATAATCAGCTTGGGTAGTTCCCGCTGCTGGAATATCTCTCCCAGCTTGTGCAAAGGAGACTGCCCATGGGGAATGAGTATGTACAATTCCTTTTATATTTGAAAATGCTTTATACAACTCAACATGTGTCGCTGTATCACTAGATGGATTCAAGTCACCTTCAACCTTTTTTCCCTCCAAATCCACAACCACCATATTTTCTGGTGATAATTGCTCATACTCTACACCACTAGGTTTTATCACGATATATCCGTTTTCTCTATCAATCCCACTAACATTACCCCACGTAAAAGTAATTAAATTGTTCTTCGGAAGAAGCATATTAGCCTCGTACACTTCCCTTTTTAAGTCCCCAAGCATCTTTAACCACCCTTTCAACTCCATTATTATAAGTAGCTTTCAATGCAACATTACTTAGATCACCCTATAGCATCCTTCATTTGAATTTTAATTTTTGATTTTAATTTTTGATTTTCACGGTTAACAATTGCACCGACCTTCACTAACTTTATAATCATCATTATTAAAAAAGCGCTTTCAAATATATATTACACAACTTATACGTACAGGTCAATACGATTTTATCATTAAGGTACGTACATTTCGTATCCCTTTCCATTTCTTTATCATGCACAGTGGATACATCGTGCACACGCTTTTTATTTGGATTTATATAGAAATATTGAATCGATGGGGGTTTGGGGGTTTGGGGGTTTGGGGGTTTGGGGGTTTGGGGGTTTGGGGGTTTTTCCAAATTACCTGCTGATTATTAGTTGAACTAATCGGCTTTTGCAAGTTCTTACTTTCCAAGCATATTCTCAAATTCTTGAAGTGGCTTCAGATACTATGTAATGAATCCCTCATTCACTTAGGTTATACTCGGGCACCTACCAAAATCTCTCAGACACGTAACATCCACACAAGCAAAAAAAACAGACCTATATAATTAGGACTGCTTTATGATTGAGCTTTAATTGGGGTCAGACCCCAAATTTATGATTCGCCATACTTTACTCACCACCAAATGAAACACGAGAACCGTCCCCATGTTTCATTTCCCGCCTGTTAATGAGATTCCTTCTACTATGCGGGTTTGGAATATCAGAAATACAATGACCATTGGGATGACGGCTAATGTGCTCATTCCCATAATCGTATTCCACTGGATTCCACCTGCATCAGAGGTGCCGTACAATGAAATACCAACCGGTAATGTTCGCATATCACTTGTTGTGGTCACGATAACTGGCCATAAATAAGCGTTCCAATTACCTAGAAATGTTAAAATTCCTAATGCAGATAATGCTGGCTTTACTTGTGGCATCGCAATTTTCCACCAGATTTTAAATTCACCCATTCCGTCAATGCGTGCAGCATCCAACATATCGTTTGGCACGCCCGACATAAATTGTCGCATTAAAAATACGCCGAATGCCTCGATAATACCGGGGAACATAATGCCCCAATATGTATCAATCCAACTTAATTCACTGCTTAACACATACCAAGGAATAACAAGCATTTCTGTTGGAATCATCATCGTACTTAAAATGAGAATGAAAATGAGCCTCTTGGCGGGAAAGTTATACTTAGCAAATGTGAATCCGATTAATGCACAGAAAAGCAAATTCGTAATCGTAACAGTAACCGCTACAACAAAGCTATTTGCATACCATCTCACATATTCCGTTTTGTTAAATATAAATGCATATGATGAAAAATCTATCTTTTTAGGCAGAAAAGAGAACTTATAAAAATCTGGTAAACTTTTAAAGGATGAAAGGATCATCCATACAAACGGAAAAGCTACAATAATTATGCCAATCCAAAGTAACAAATGAATAAAGAGATTGGACAATTTCACACGTTTTGTCATGGATTCCCCCCTATAATTCATAGCTTTTATTTAAAACCCTCAACTGAATGAGCGTAACGATTAAAATTAATAGGAATAACACAACCGTAATGGCAGACGCGTATTCTAAATTATAATCTCTAAATCCTTGCTTATACATGTAAACCGCTATACTTGATGTACTATTCAAAGGCCCTCCTAACGAGCCAGAACTTCCGCCAGTTAAATTTACAATTTGTGTAAATATTTGCAACGTCTGTATAGCACCAATTACCGTTAAAAATACAATTGTTGGATTTAATAACGGAAACGTAATTCCCCAGAACATCCTCCATTTATTCGCACCGTCAATTTTAGCAGCCTCATAAAATTGTTTCGGAATTCCTTTTAAACCGGCTAAAAAAATCAACATAGAAAACCCTACCATTTGCCAAATTAACATTGCGCTCACACATAATAGTGCAAGCTTTGGATCCGATAACCAGTCTTGTTGTGGCAAATGCAACCATTTTAATACCTGATTTAACACACCATTATGCGGGTCATAAAGCAAGCGCCAAACCCAGCTCACCGCAACAATTGATGTCATATAAGGCAAGAAAAACATGATCCGATAAAACCAACTAAACCGGTTTACTCTATCAATCGCTAACGCAATTAACAATCCTAGCGTAAGCTGAATCGGTACAGTAACAATAAAATATAAGAACGTATTTAATAGTGATCTTTTAAACTCCGCATCTTGCAGCATGGTCATATAATTTCCTAATGACCTGCCTTCTTCTCCAATTACCGTAAATGACATCGCAAATGCATACAACGTTGGAAATATGCGAATGCCAACAAAAAACAAGAGTGGAATAATTAAAAATGCATAAGCCGTTAGCGCCTGTCTCGACCGCAACTTTATTGAAACACGGCGAAGTGATCCACCTTTATGTTTACTCACAATATCCTCCTTTCAAAAAAGCTGAGCGTTCGATTGTCACTATGAGACGCTCAGCTTGCTTAATATGAAAATATTCAAGCCAAATCTCATTCAGCAGGGATACTCGCATCTCACCTGCAGATTGATAGTTGAATTCAGCAAGGGCAGGTTTTTTCCAGCAGAAACTCCCCAATCCCATCGAACGCTTGTAGTTTGGCTTGTGGGAGCGGGCTTCTACCACGATTTCCGAAACTTCTACCATAGATGTGCAAGCTTCTACCATGATTTCAGCAACTTCTACCATAGATGTGCAAGCTTCTACCACGATTCCAGCAACTTCTACCATAGATAAGCAATCTTCTACCACGATTTCCGAAACTTCTACCATAGATGGACAATCTTCTACCACGATTTCCGAAACTTCTACCATAGATGTGCAATCTTCTACCATGATTTCAGCAACTTCTACCATAGATGTGCAAGCTTCTACCACGATTCCAGCAACTTCTACCATAGATAAGCAATCTTCTACCACGATTTCCGAAACTTCTACCATAGATGGACAATCTTCTACCGCGGCTGGGTATTCTACCCCAATTCCCATTCCACAACACCTAACTCCTTACTATCTGCCTAATCATTCTCCATAGAACTCATCCCGTACTTCTTGCAGCTCTTCTACCATTTGATTAAATGCTTCTTCGATATCGGCATTTTCCAATAATATTTTGTCTGTGGCATGGATGACGATATCTCGTTCTTTTTCTTCGTGAACAAAAGGTGTCGCGTGTGCTTTTTCTAGTCCTTCTATAAATGGCGCATAGATTGGATCACTTGAAATTTCCTCGTCGTCTGCTAAAGATGCTGCTGCTGGTAATTCACCGACGTTTTCTAACCAACCTTTTTGAGTTTCCTCAGAGATTAAAAACTCGAGGAATTTCTGACTTGCTTCTAATTTTTCACCACTTACATCTTTTGTAATTGCATTTGTCCAATAGGATCCAAAGTTCGATTCTAGACCACCTTTTTCACGGACAGGTAATGTTGTTACACCCCATTCAAAATCATTATTTTCCTTATAGGCTGCAATGTTAAATGATCCGTCAATCACCATTGCGGTTCGCCCTGAACTAAAACTTGTAACTGGTGTTTCCATAAAATCGGCATCACCTATTTTATGTTCTGTTGTCATATCCATCCAAAATTTAAAAGCTTCAACCGCTTCAGGTTTTGAATTCCATTGAACAGTACGTTGATCTTCACTGTACGGCTCAACTCCCCATTGACGTAATAATACTTGCGGAATAACGTGTTGCCCTTGCGCTGCAATATTCCAGGCAAAACCTGCCTGTTCATAGCGATCATCACCATCGCGAATTGTCATCTTCTTCCCCATATCAACAAGTTCATCCCATGTTTCTGGTGGAGCTTCTGGGTCTAAACCTGCTTCTTCAAACAATTCCTTATTCCAAAATAAAGCTAAAGAGCGCACTGCGATAGGGATTGTGTAATACTTATCTTCGTATTTAGATGTTTGAATCATGGGCACATAATAATCTTCAATTTCCGCTGTACTCATGAAATCCTCTGGAATCGGTTGAATATACCCTTGTTTGACAAAGTTAGGTATCCAACCATAATAAATATTTAAAATATCCGGCGCTTTATTCGCATGCATCGCAGCTGTAATTTTGTCATTATACTGGTCATACGGGAAATCTTGGGCAACTACTTTAATATCCGGGTTCTCTGCCTCAAACTTTTCTATGAGCCTATCAATCTCCTCTACTTTCGATGGAAATGTGTATTGCCAATACGTAATCGTTACTTGGTCTGCATTTTTCCCGTCCTTGTTGCTACTACAACCGACCAAAACCAAAACGCCGGTTAATACGAACACGAACGCAAATCTACAAATCCTCATCGTCTTTCCCCCTCTATTAAATTGTAAAAATGACTTAACCTTCTTGTCACAACTCTTATCGTGTTCTCAAACATCATATGGCGAGTTTTCTCAATAACCCCCGCAATGATATCTTCCTATTATCTCGATTCTTCTTTACACTTTCTTCTAACCCCTATACAATCATTCAATTTTGGAGAATTGTTTGCGTACGGCAGTGAACTTTTGTATTTCCTTTTCAAAATTCCTCCACAATGAGTATTTTCATTTTTACATGGACTATCTTTTATTCTTTTCTTTAAATAATTAATCAAGGATTTAATTTAGGAGTGATGGATGTGCACGTAAGGTAGTTGATTTTCGGGTTAAATATGTGGAAATATCAATTGTGAAATCAAATCCACCAACTTTCTACTTGTTCCTTCATGATTTTCATAAAGTGAATCGGTGGTCGTTGGATTTCTAGAAGTTTTCATACAGCTGAAAGAGTTGCTGAGGATAAAGCATCGTGGTCCGCATGTACATCATGATTTGGGTAAAGTGAGTCTATAATAGTCAATTTTACTACTTCAAATACTTGTTAAAATTTGTTAGCTATCATTATTTGCTCCCTATATTGCAATGTCTTATCTTGCATCTGCCATAAAGCGAAGTTTCAATTCGCAATGTTCCACTTCCCCTGGCGATTGTCATGTTTCACTTTATGTAATAGAATACTAAATTTCGCAAAAATTATATTATTGTATCCAACTTCTAATACGCTAGATAAGAGAATAGTTAATTGGGAAACTGTGGTAAGTACGGTTTGTTAATCTGCATCAATTCTTCATAAATTTGGAGGGCCGCTTTTGCACTTGGAATGTTCGGATCAGTCAATAAAGCTTGCACCACTAATTGATCATCACCGAATACCCCAGCATCCACAACGAGATGTTGAATATCGATTTGTTGTTTACATAAAGCCGCAATCCCCCGCGGAAGTGCACCCCCAGCTAACCCATGAATACCTAATCCACTTACAACTGCCGGAACTTCCACTACTGCGTCTCCAGGTAAATTTGCGATAAGGCCGTCATTTAAAATATTGACAGAAACAATGCATTCATTTGTATGATGTGTCATCCCATTTATAATCATAAAGGCATTTTCCCCAGAAGGAACAATCAATTTTTCATCAATTGGTACCTCCCCATTTATGATACCATCTAATACTTCAACTACATCTTTCCTCCTTTTCTCATACGCTACAAAATCGTAACCATCCGCGGGAATCATTTCATGCGCATACGGGAAAAATTCACCAAGATGACCATCACCAGATGTAGGAAAAAGTCCATATTGCCGAAAAATAAATCGCGACAGCTTTGCATATTCCGGATCATACGTTCTCTCCTTCTCACGAAATAAGGGATATAAATCTTCACCTGTGAGCTTATCCCTTATATCCACCATCCAAGTAAAATGATTTATTCCCCATGCTTTTACGTCAATGTGCGCTTTATCGATATTCGTAATCGTAGAAACAATTTCTATTCCTGCTTTTATTTGGTGACATAGGCCAACTACTTTCACATTCGTATATTTATTAATCGCAATGCAAAGTCGGCTTTCGGGATTCGTAAAATTAATGAGCAACGCATCTGGGCAAAGTTCCTCCATATCACGACAAATTTCTAATATGATTGGTATATTTCGCATTGTATGAAACACCGCACCAGGGCCCACATTTTCCCCAAGCACATGGTTAATCCCATATTTTTTCGGAATCGCAAAATCTTGCTTCCACATTTTAACCCGATCTATCGCAACGGATAAAATAACAAAATCTGCACCGGGTAATACTTCTTTTCGATTTGTTGTATACAAAATATTGTATTCCGCACCCAATGCATCATTCATCTTTTGTGCAGCCGAGGCCATCCTTTTTACTGCTGCTTCATTTATATCTACTAAAACGAGTTCACTCCCCCATAATGACTTTGTTGAAAATGCATCCTTTAACATGCTCAAACCAAAAATCGCACTACCCGCACCAATAATGACTATTTTTGGCAGCTTAGCCATTCACAACATCCCCCCATAAACAAATAAAAAAAGCCACATTCTGTTAGAACTATTGTATTATCACAACAGCAACGATATACCCACTAAATTAATTTGACACACCGGGACGTGACACACCGGGACGGTTCTCGTGTTTCACTTTCTCTTAGTGTGGCGTGAGGGGATTCTTGTCCCATTCATTAAATGCCACCTACTAGGGGCAATGTTCATTTAGAAAAGGGTTTTTCAAAATACGTTCAAATAAAAGTTACTATTGTAACGGTGTATGTATCAAAATGGAAGAATTAAATCCCTTTCAGACTGTATATAAATGATAGTTTAAGACTGTACTCAAACCGACGATTTGTTAATTCTAATCAAAAAGCTCCACCCATCATCCGCAACAACAAAATAAAAGTGCAACTATTGCCATAAATAACCAACCTATTTTTCTCAAAACCATGAAACACGAGAACCGTCCCCATGTTTCACCCATGTTTCACTCATCTTGCGTTTTTGATAAAGTTGGCGTATCATAATAGTGTCTTGAAAATAGGTAAAAAGTACTATCTTAATGTTCGCCAACTTGGTAGAGATGTTTGGAAGTGAAGGTCTCCTTTAAGTCACATGTGTTGATTATTTGACTTCAATTTTATTTAGTATATCCTACCATATATTTTTTAACATATAACTAAGGAGAGTCGCAAAACCCATACTGTACATAATAAATTACACCTCTTATCGCAACGGAACAATTTCATCTATTCCAAAGATATGATACTGATAACCATATCAGTAGAACATTAACTCATCATTTATTCTTTCAATCATGTATTCTTTCATTCCTATTAGTAATAAATTATAGAATTACGCAGGATACAATATTTGATGCCAGTGAATAAGTTTTTCCCGTATGTCTTAAAGAGAGAATGCCATACTTTTTTGTGTGGAATTGAACAAGATGATAACGACTTTACACAACCCTTGTGATAAAAATGATGTATAAAAATGGTGTATAAAGGGTTTTTCGAATTCCCTTTTTAAATAATCATATTATTGATTGGAACATATTCTGATACTTTCTTTAAAAGATAGATTTTGTCATGAAGACATTTTTATTATTACAGTAATCATTTTAATAATCTTTAAATCAAATCATCCATGAGGCATGATATAAGCCAAAATAAAGCTTAACAAAATATATGGTGTAAATTTCTAGGCTCTATCTATTAGTTTGAATGTGAAGATTTTCACTTAATGAACTACCACGAATAGGATAGATCTAGGCCTAGGTAAATAATGTTCAGAAGATGTAACTTTTTTACCCTAAGCACATCCAAGATAAATACTATCATTTACATACTAGAAAGAGGTCAATTATGAAGAAACTATTCAGCTTTTTAAACTTTAAAAATCTACGAACCAAAATATTATTTGGGTTCTCCATCGTGATTGTACTAGCCATACTGCTAAGTTCATATACCATCTATTCAATTAGTAATATGAACAAAGAACTGAATGAAATAATGGATAAAGAACTTACGCTATTAATAACGGACGAACAATTAACGATAGACACAGCTAATAAAACGAGCCTAGTTCGCGGTTATTTATTGTACAATGATCCACAATATAAAAAGGAATTTGAATCTAATTTAGAATTAAATAAGGAATTAGAGGGTCGCGCTTTACAACTTAGTGACGCTAAAGAACTACAAACCTTGATTGATAAAAGAGCGAAATGGAACGCTTTTGCCCAAGATGTTTTTACAGCGTATGAGAATGGATATAAAGAAAAGGCAATGGAAATCATGCAAACATCCGTACGACCTCTTAGTACGGAATTAATGGCTGATTCGTTTAAGTTATCTAGCAAAAGAGAAACGGATATTAGAAAATTAGGTGATGAAATTAAAGAAAACGGTTCTTTAACCATAACGCTTGGCATCATTATTTCCGTACTAGTCATCGTTTTAGGGATTATCGTAGCGATGTTTACAGCATCTACTATTGTCAAACCAATTCGTACGGTCATGAGCCGAATGAAATTAATTGCTACTGGTGACCTCAATCATGAACCACTCGAAACCAAATTGAGGGATGAAGTTGGACAACTTGTTACATCCACTAATGATATGGGCGAAAGTATGCGTGACATTATGGTGAAGATTAATGATGTATCTTCAACTGTGTCCACCCATAGTGAAGAACTAATGCAATCAGCCAATGAAGTTCAATCAGGGACCGAGCAAATTTCTACTACAATGGAAGAATTAGCATCCGGTTCTGAAACGCAAGCAAGTCAATCAGGTGAATTATCCCAAATGATGACAACCTATATAGCAAGAATAGAAGAAGTGAATGAAAATGTAGTGCAAGTACAAGACGAGTCCACTCAAGTATTTGAGGTCACAAATGAAGGATCTGAACTCATGAATTCCTCCATGAATCAGATGGAAAATATTCATGAAATCGTGCAAGATGCAGTACAAAAAGTACAAGGTTTAGATACACAATCACAAGAAATTTCAAAATTAGTTGTTGTCATCAAGGATATTGCAGATCAGACAAATTTATTAGCTTTGAATGCGGCAATTGAAGCTGCAAGAGCTGGTGAGCACGGAAAAGGGTTTGCTGTCGTTGCAGAAGAAGTTCGTAAACTCGCAGAACAAGTTGCACATTCAGTAACGGATATTTCAGGCATCGTCAATAACATACAAAATGAATTTAGTGTTGTTACAAATTCCTTGCAAAACGGCTATCAAGAGGTTGAAAATGGAACGACACAAATTCGATTAACAGGTGAGAAATTTACTAGTATTCGGGATTCTGTAACAGAAGTAGTGGAAAGCATTAAAAACATTACGAATAACGTAACTGAAATAGCTTCAAATAGTCATGTAATGAATCGCTCCATTCAGGAAATTGCAGCTGTTTCCGAGGAATCTGCAGCAGGCATCGAGCAAACATCAGCATCCTCTCAACAAACAAGCAGCTCAATGGAAGAAGTAGCCGGAAGCGCAAACGAACTAGCCAAACTCGCAGAAGAACTAAACGGATTAGTACGACAATTTAAGCTTTGACACATGGGGACGGTTCTCGTGTTTCATTCGAGGAAGTTGACACATAGGTGGTGCGGGCAGCAAATAATTGGAAACTTTACATGATAGAAGGCACAATGAGTGACATAATTCTCATTGTGCCTTTTTCTATTTCTATGTAACTCCCAATTTCATTTCCCATGCCTTTGCATCAATTTAAATTAACTTATTCAGCAACTTCCTTTCATTCTTCTATGGAATTTTTAAAAAACAATGTATCGGAAAATGTGCGAACAATAAAATTAGTATATAATGTAAATCGAGACAGACCTCTTCGCTCTTTAAGAAGAAACTGAACTTGCAAGACAAATTAAATGAGGTGAATATGTTACGACGAGTAATTATTGATACGGATACAGCTGGAGACGATACCATTGCCATTTTAACTGCACTTCACCATTTTAAGGTGGAGGGTGTTACCATTACTGGTGGTAATGTCGACTTCGATCAAGAAGTAGAAAACGCGCTTTATACAATCCAAGTTGCGAATCCTAAGGAATATGTACCCGTATATAAAGGGTATGAAGGGCCAATTATCGCTTCTGGAGATGAACATCATACAACGGTTGAAGAAGTTCATGGTCGTGATGGCATGGGGGATGCTTTTTTCGAAAAGGCGACCCAAAGACCGGAGACAGGACATGCCGTTGACTTCATTATTGAGAAGGTAAAAGCAAATCCTGGGGAGATATCGTTATTAGCTATTGCGCCATTAACGAATATTGCGATGGCTATAAAGAAAGATCCGACAATTGTTAAGGCGATTCCTCATATTTATATCATGGGTGGAATTAATAATTCATTGGGAAATATCACCCCAGCAGCAGAATATAACTTTTATGTTGATCCGGAAGCAGCAAGGTTGGTATTACATTCGGGTATTCCTATTACAATGGTTGGTTGGGATATGTGTACCGAATACTCCATTATGGATGACGATGATCACAAAGATATTGAACAATTATCTACAGCAGGTTCCGACTTTTTTATAAAAATAAATAAGGTAGTAAAAGATTTCAATAAAAAAGTTCACCGACTTAATGGAACGACACATCCGGACACGTTATTGGTGGCCATCGCTGCGAATGAAGAATTGATGACAGCTTCCACACATTATTATGTGGATATCGAAACAAAAGGGGAGCTAACTAGAGGACATAATATAGTTGATATCAATAACCGTAGCGGCAAAAAGCCAAATGTCCGTGTATGTGAAGCCGTTAATAGAGAAGGATTTAAGAAAGTACTTATGAACGTATTAAATTCTATTTCATAAACACGGGGGTCAGACCCATTGGTCTTGCATGCATGGATAAAAATACCATAAGTTGAAAAAATGAACATTTTTATTTACAGAAATAAAAAAAGCTCCTATTGTAGA
>NZ_JBHLWL010000007.1:0-45999 GCF_042432965.1 Paracerasibacillus soli
CTTTAATTCTACAGGGAAACTCACTTGTTTTCTATTTTTACTAATACTAAAAATAGTGTTAGTGAATTTTTATCACCAACACTATTTATTGTAGAGCCAAGTTTTCAAAATGAACTAATTCCATTGACGTAGTGTTTACGCAGGAATGCTTCATAGAACATCATTGAACATATAGCTTATTTATTTTGTATCTTAATAGAAATCATCACGGTAATAAAACCGCTTTACTAACTCTATATTAAACTTTTAACGGAATTTATTCAACTCATGAAAAGTAAAACGTCGGTCTACCGCTGTAAACCGACGTTTTCAAGGGGTTTTTACAACGCTACTTCAGCTAAATCTATGTGACTTGTAATATTGTTGGCTATTTAAGTTTTTTTATACATAGACTTTTAGTTTACACTTAGATGTAATGGGCTACATCACAACCCAATTACTTATTAGGGCTTCTCTATTCTGCATCCATAACGAGGTTTGGTTTTTTAATTAAACTATGTTCTCCATCAATAAAACGAACCGTTCCGCTTTTTGCACGCATCACAACTGTTTGTGTTGTTGCTTTGGATCCTTTGAATTGAACTCCCTTTAGCAACTCACCATCGGTTACACCAGTAGCCGCAAAAATTGCGTCATTTCCATCACATAAATCATTCATATAAAAAACTTTGTTGATATCATCGATTCCCATCCGTTTACAGCGCTCTTTTTCTGCATCATTTGTTGGCATAAGCTGTCCTTGGATTTCACCGCCTAAACATTTTAAGGCAACAGCTGACAATACACCTTCTGGCGCGCCGCCTATACCAAATAAAATGTCAACTCCCGTATGATCGAAAGCTGTATTGATTGCGGCTGCCACGTCACCATCCGTGATGAGTTTGATTCGAGCACCCGCTTCACGAATTGCTGCGATTACACCATGATTACGTGGTCTATTTAAAACAACGGCAACGACATCTTCTACTGCTTTATTTTTAGCTTTGGCAACAGCTTCAATATTTTCTCGTGGGGAAGCATTAATATCAATTTTCCCTACTACTTCAGGGCCAACTGCAATTTTCCTCATATACATATCCGGTGCATGGAGCAACATACCGCCATCCGCGATTGCAATAACAGATAACGCATTCCACGAACCACTTGCAACAATATTTGTTCCCTCTAAAGGATCTACTGCCACATCAACAATTGGACCTGTTCCCATTCCAAGCTTTTCACCAATGTAAAGCATCGGCGCTTCATC
The DNA here is from genome assembly GCF_042432965.1 of Paracerasibacillus soli. Classification (NCBI taxonomy): domain Bacteria; kingdom Bacillati; phylum Bacillota; class Bacilli; order Caryophanales; family Bacillaceae; genus Paracerasibacillus; species Paracerasibacillus soli. Next base: position 1,247 of record NZ_JBHLWL010000007.1, read on the forward strand.
TAGTTCACCTTCTCCAATGACAACGGTACCTTGCATTGGAATGGTGTCAAATACAGTACGCATTGCTGATGTAGCAGCATCATCTGCTTCGTTTTTCTTTCCTCTTCCCATCCAACGAGCAGATGCTAATGCTGCAGCTTCTGTCACGCGTACTAACTCCATCGTTAAACTTCTTTCCATTATTATTCCTTCTCCCTTTTATTAATACCCTCATCCCAAGAGGTACAAAAGAAGAGCATTTTCTTTCCAATATCTCTATCATATCACGTATTTATCTTAATATGAATTACGAATTTTGAAATTGCCTAATTTCTTCTTCTGTCATATTTTCTCGCCAAATTTTAGCACCGAGATTCGTTAATTTTTTAGTCATATTTTCATAACCACGATCAATATGTTCAAGGCCAGTTATTTCAGTAATACCATTGGCGATTAGTCCAGCGATAACGAGTGCTGCGCCTGCACGTAAATCACTTGCTTTTACTTTTGCACCTTCTAATTCCACTGGTCCTGTAACGATTGCAGATCCGCCTTCTACTTTGATCGTTGCATTCATGCGTCTTAATTCATCAATATGTTTAAGGCGAGCACTGTAAATAGTGTCTGTTACGACTCCTGTATCATATGCCCTTGTCAACAATGTTGTAAATGGTTGCTGTAAATCAGTTGGAAAGCCGGGGTAAACTAATGTTTTGATATCTACACTCTTTAACTTCTTGCCCGGGGAAACATATAATTGATCATCACTTTCTTTGATGGTGACACCCATTTCACGAAGTTTTGCAAGGAGTGATTCTAAGTGTTGCGGGATAACATTGTCAATCACGACTTCTTTTCCAGCTGCAGCCGCCGCAATAATATATGTCCCGGCTTCTATTCGGTCTGGAATGATTGTATGACGACAACCATGTAAAGTTGGTACACCATCAATGCGAATAACATCTGTACCAGCACCTTTAATCTTCGCGCCCATATTTGTTAACAATGTTGCAACATCGATAATTTCCGGTTCCTTTGCCGCATTTTCGATAACTGTTCTTCCTTTTGCTTTAACTGCGGCTAACATAATATTTATCGTTGCTCCAACACTCACGACGTCCAAATAAATCCGAGCACCAATTAATTCCTTCGCGCGAATATAGATTGCACCTTGTTCATTGGTTACTTCTGCACCTAATGCTTCGAATCCTTTTATATGTTGGTCAATTGGACGCGGACCTAGGTGACAGCCTCCAGGTAAGCCAATTACTGCCTCTTTAAATTTCCCTAGCATTGCCCCCATAAAATAATAAGAGGCACGTAGTTTTTTCACTTTTCCATTTGGTAATGGCATAGAAATCATGTTTTCCGGGTTAATATGCAGTGTCTGCCCTGCATCCCATGAGACACTTCCGCCAATTTCCTCTAGCAATTGGGCAAGTGTATATACGTCAGATATATTGGGAAGGCCTTCTAATGTAACGCGGGAATCTGCTAGAATTGCTGCTGGTACTAAAGCAACTGCACTATTTTTAGCTCCACTAATCCGAACCTTTCCGTTTAAAACATGACCACCTTCAACTAAAATTTTCTGCATGTAAAAAACCCCACTTTATCGATACATTTATAAAGACATGTTGATGATGCAAACATGCGTACAAGGTACATACGTAGTACGAACATGTCTCATATTTTGGATGGTTGCGTTCTACATAAAGCTAACGCATGAGCTCAAGCACCCAGCAACTAGCAAACTTGGGCCTACAGGACGTAGGTCAGTTCGACGTTGCCACAGACGTGGCGTACTTAGTCGAACTACCTCCCTAAACGATAAGTCAATATCGGTTCGTATCCTTTAAAGGAAGGTCGACTACTTACGACCTTTGCGGCCAACGTCGGCATACCCCAATGTTGGGGTATATTTCCTTTATCTTGGTAGACTTTATAGGATGATCGACTAAAACCGCCACTTTGCGTGGCAACGCCGACCCACCCTGCTTGGCAGGGCGCAGTTTGTACGTTGCTAAACGGGTGCTTTCGCTTTTCTTGTCTAGCTCAAGCACCCAGCAACTAGCAAACTTCGGACGCCTCCGTACGATAAGTCAATATCGGTTCGTATCCTCTAAAGGAAGGTCGACTACTTACGGCCTTTGCGGCCAACGTCGACATACCCCAATGTTGGGGCATATTTCCTTTATCTCGGTAGACTTTATAGGATGATCGACTAAAACCGCCACTTTGCGTGGCAACGTCGACCCACCCTGCTTGGCAGGGCGCAGTTCGACGTTGCTAAGCGGGTGCTTTCGCTTTTCTAACAGTATGTTCAAATAGGCACGAAATGATAACGTTTTTGAACTTTTTCATTTCGTGCCTATGGCTTTCTTTATTTTGTTTTGTTCCAGTCTGCTAGGAAACGTTCGATTCCTTGGTCAGTTAATGGATGTTTTACAAGTTGTTTTAAGACTTGTAGTGGGACGGTTGCGATATGTGCACCATTTAATGCAGCGTCTGTTACATGTAGCGGGTGACGAATGGATGCTGCGATAATTTCTGTAGGAATTTGGTGACGGTCAAATATTTCTGCAACTGTCGCAATTAATTGCATGCCATCATGGCCAATATCGTCTAATCGACCTAAAAATGGTGAAACATATGTTGCACCAGCACGGGCAGCAAGCAATGCTTGATTCGCATTAAATATGAGCGTTACATTCGTTTTGATGCCAAGGTCGTGAAAAGCCTTAACAGCCTTTAATCCTTCTAATGTCATCGGTACTTTCACCGTAATATTAGGAGCAATGGCAGCTAATTCCTTTCCTTCCTCAATCATTCCTGCAGCATCTTCCGCGATAACCTCCGCACTAACAGAACCAGAGACAACTTTTGTTATCTCCTTTAATCGCTCATGAAAAGATACACCTTCTTTAGCAACTAAACTTGGGTTTGTTGTAACCCCGGCTAGAATACCGAGTTCATTCGCTTCACGAATTTCATCAATATTTGCTGTATCTACAAAAAATTTCATGTGAACCCCTCACTGTCCCATCATATTTTAAAACGTACTATTCATTATTATGCCTTTTGGGATGAACCAAATTCGCGCATTTTGCCAATTACTGTTTCTTTAATTGCGTCACGTCCAGGTCCCAAATATTTTCTTGGATCATATACGTCTAGATCGTTGTTTAAAACCTCACGAATTGCTTTTGTTTGGTTAATTTGGTTTTCTGTATTTACATTAATTTTTGCAGTTCCTAATGAGATTGCACGTTGAATATCTTTTGTTGGGATGCCTGTACCACCATGTAAAACTAATGGAACACCAGTAAGCTTCATTACTTCTTCCATACGATCAAACCCTAGATTTGGTTCACCTTTATAAGGTCCATGAACAGATCCTAGTGCAGGAGCAAAACAATCCACACCAGTTTCTCTAACTAGGCGATCACACTCTTCTGGAATTGCATACATTGCTTCCGCGTCATCGACAATAAGATCGTCTTCTTGTCCACCAACACGTCCTAATTCTGCTTCAACAGACACGCCATGGAAATGTGCTAATTCTACTACTTTTTTTGTAACTGCAATATTTTCATCAAGTGGTAGTGCAGATGCATCAATCATGACTGAAGTAAATCCTGCATGAATTGCTTTTGCACAAGCTTCGTAGCTTGATCCATGGTCAAGATGAATAGCGACTGGTACTGTAATACCATACTCTTCTATTAATGCTTCAACCATTGCAACGACAACTTTGAACCCACCCATGTATCTCGCTGCACCTTCAGAAACCCCAAGAATAACTGGAGACTTTTCTTCTTCAGCCGCTTGCAAAATTGCTTGCGTATATTCCAAATTGTTTAAATTAAATTGACCTACTGCGTAATGATTTTCTTTCCCCTTTTCAAGCATCTCTTTCATTGAAACTAATGGCATAAAAAACTCCTCCTCAGATTGTTGTTACAAATAAATTTTGAGACTAAGTATCATATATAAATAAAACATAACTTTACACATATAGAATATCAATTCACAGATGTTGGCGCAACAATTGAGGACAATCTTATTTTTAAGCGTCAGCCTTTTCCCATTCGTTCTGAGCAATGATAGCGATGACATAACATAAAAATAATGGTTTCTTATAAAAATGACTAAATTGTTACAATGCTTTACTAAAAGAAAATAATAGCAGGATATTTGCAATCTAGACGAAAAATGCGAAAAATAACCGATGATGTAACCTTTACTTTGGGCAAGGCAATTTCATAATGGAAAGAACGGTTGTGTATAATTCTTTCACATCAAAAGGTTTAGATATCACTGCTTTCACAAAATCAAATTGTTCTACTTCCCCTTCAATAGATTCAATCAATCCCGTCATAAAAATGGTTGGTAAGTTAATTTTTTTATCTTTTAATATATGTAAAACCTCTATACCATCCATAATTGGTAATTTATAATCAATAATCAATAACTCAATTGGTAGTTCTAAAATCATATCAATTGCCTGTTTACCCGTTTCAGCAGTATGTATCGTTAGTGTATCCGCTTTCAGTATTTCTTGAATGAGTAGCCGTATTCCATGTTCATCATCAACAACTAAAATATGTTTCATGAATGTTTCTCCCCCCACATACCAATTCACACTTTGGGCCAAAAGTCCTCCCTTATAACGAACGAAATAACAATACAAGTAAAAAGTCCTGATGTCTATGTACTATATAATATGTATAAAACAGACAACATGATGAAGATGTATGTTTAATTATATCCATCATTACATGCAAAACGTTTCAATGCAACATTTATTTACAAATAATGTCGAAAAGGAAAGCAGGCCATTACCGATTTACCCGATTACTTCTTATTTTAAACTACTATTTTTATAAACTTGATACAACACAAAGCTTTATAAAATGCATAAGTTCCTGTCGTGTTAGAATGATAAGCTTCATCAATAAAACGCACTTTATATCGCACATTGCGAAATTTTATCAAGATCATAAGCACCTATTCGTTACATCTTCGCTTACCTAATACATAAAGGGACGATGATAGGTTTGAATCCCCGCCTCCGCCTAAGTCGAACTTTCTCTCATTCAATGGTTTACAATGTAATGAGACATATCACGATGCAGTATATTTATGCTCGTTTACATTTCAAAAAAGCCCATTTCTATGATGTACCCCCGAAAAGTTAGACCACCACATCTAACTTTTCGGGTATAACATACCATAGTGGACTTTTTGAAAAATAAATGAATTATTTATATTGTTGCGCTGCTCCAATAAAACCTACAAACAATGCATGTGGTTTTGTTGGACGTGATTTAAATTCTGGGTGAAATTGACTAGCAACAAACCATGGATGATCTTGTATTTCGATTGTTTCTACAAGACGACCGTCCGGACTTGTCCCAGAAAAGACAAAACCTTTTTCCTCCATTTGTTCACGGTAATCATTATTAAACTCGTAACGATGACGATGGCGTTCTTCAATCATATCCGCGTCATATGCTGCTTTTGTTTTCGTGCCATCTACTAATTTACATGGGTATTTACCAAGACGTAATGTACCGCCAAGATCAGATAAATCTTTCTGCTCTGGTAACAAGTCAATAATTGGATAAGCCGTTTTTGGATCAATTTCAGTTGAATGTGCACCATTTAAACCGAGTACATTTCTTGCAAATTCTACTGTAGCTAATTGCATACCTAGACAAATTCCTAAAAATGGAATCTTCTCCTCCCGTGCAAAACGAATCGCTTCAAGCTTTCCTTCAATACCACGATTTCCAAATCCACCAGGGACAATAATGCCATCTACTTCAGATAATGCTTCATCGATTGTTTTTGTATCTAGTTGTTCCGAGTTAATCCATTTCACTTCTATATCCGCATCATATACGTATCCAGCATGTTTTAACGCCTCTACAACAGATAAATAAGCATCAGGTAGTTCAACATATTTTCCAACTAAACCGATGGTAACCTTTTTTGTTAGTCCTTGTACACGTTCTACCAATTCACGCCATTCATCCATCTTTGCTTCTTGACATACTAGACCTAAATGATCACACACAAGTTGATCTAAATGTTGGTTTTGTAAATCAAGCGGAATTTGATATAACACATCAGCATCACGCATTTCAATGACTGCATTTTCATTAATATCACAAAATAGCGCAATCTTTTCTTTCATTTCTTTACTAATATGATGTTCTGTACGTAATACAATTGCATCTGGCTGAATTCCCAATGAACGCAATTCCTTCACACTATGTTGCGTAGGCTTTGTTTTCATTTCACCAGCCGCTTTAATATATGGAACAAGCGTACAATGAATATACATCACATGGTTACGGCCAATATCACTTTTAATTTGTCGAATCGCTTCAAGGAAAGGAAGTGATTCAATATCGCCAACTGTTCCACCAATTTCAGTAATTACAACATCAGCATCAGTTGCTTCGCCAGCTCTAAATACTTGTTCTTTTATTTCATTTGTAATATGGGGAATAACTTGTACTGTTGCACCCAAATAATCGCCGCGACGCTCTTTTTTGATGACAGTGGAATACACTTTACCTGTCGTAATATTACTATATTTATTTAAATTAATATCAATAAATCGCTCATAATGACCTAAATCAAGATCTGTCTCTGCGCCATCTTCTGTGACAAATACTTCTCCATGTTGATATGGACTCATCGTTCCTGGGTCTACGTTAATATACGGGTCAAATTTTTGTATCGTTACTTTTAAACCACGATTTTTTAATAATCGACCTAGTGACGCAGCTGTAATTCCTTTTCCTAGTGATGATACAACACCACCTGTGACGAATATATATTTAGTCACGTTCATCCCTCTTTCTTTGTCCTTCATATATTTGTTATTGTTACCCTTATTGTGTACACGAAGTATATTTTGAATCTTATTTTAGAACTTCGTTTCCACCTCTTGGGGAAAATCTCGGAAAAACAGACAGTTCATTTGTAGTAGACTGTCATTTCCCATCTATTTTTTTATCAAAAAAAGAAAAGCGCTCCCCTATAAATAGGGGAACGCCTATGTTTATCTTTTTATGGAGCCCAACTAAAATTGTACTTATCCAAGTGGAAAAAGTCAAGATACATGAGAAAAAATCTTGTAAGCAAAATTAAAATATTATTTATCTTCGCTCTTTACATATTCATCATCATCTTCGTCTTCAAACTCGTCATCTTCATCAAATTCTTCATCGTCGAGTTCAATTTCTGGCTCTTCTTCATCCTCATCTAAATCATCATCGAAGTCAGGAAATTCATCATCTTTCTTATCAAATTCCTCTACTTCATCGTAATCTTCGTCTTCATCATCTTCGTCATCATCACTATCTATATCTAGTAAATCTTGTTCATCATCTTCGTCTTCCAAATCTAAATCTTCTTCAATTTCATCGAAATCTTCAACAACCTTTTTCTTCTTTTTCTTCTTTTTCTTTTTCGGAGTAACTGTAATATCCTCATCAATTTGCTCTACTGGATACCAGCGCTTTAATCCCCACATATTCGAACCAAGCGTCATAAAGTGACCATTCACATTTAAATCAGTATAAAACTGTGCCATATACTCTATTTTTTGATTCTCTGAATATCCTTTTATTTCTGCTACCTTTTCAAAAATATCTCTAAAATCCATTGCTTTCTTTTCATCAATTAAAATTAAGTTCGCAATCTCAATCATCGACATATCTTGCAATTGTTCTTTACTATAATCCGCTAAGCTCATGCTATCGCACTCCCTTTATAAATGATAATGTGACAAATTGCCTCATTAAGAATTTCATTTTTCCCAACCAAATTTGTAACATAACTTTTGTCATACTTCATATGTGTCTTATTAAAAAGCAATTTACTTTTTGATTATTATACATCATATCTTTTCAAAACTACACAAACCATTATAAGCAAAAATATAAGGTTTATGCTAGTAATATACGTCACGTTTCATTTTATCTTTTTTTGTGACTAAAAGACGATATATTTGACGTTTGATGAGAGGTAAAAAAAGACCTCTTTTACATTGAAAAAGTAATATATCGTTTAGCATTACCATATGCTATGTTTTTTAAAAACTAATTTAAAGGAGTTTTCGCTTAGACTATGATAAATTGCTTTAAATATACGCCAACTCTATGTGAGATAGTACAATCTTAAGGTCTTTTTAATAAAAAATGAAAGGGTACTGTGTACATACCCCTTCTAAGCATGAAACTATTTATTTACATATTTCTACGGTATTGTCCGCCTACTTCATAAAGTGCATTTGTAATTTGGCCAAGACTAGCTACTTTTACCGTTTCCATTAATTCCGCAAATATATTGCCATTTGTTGTTGCAACTTCCTTCAATCGTTTTAGAGCAACATCAACTTGCTCTTTATTTTCTGCTTGGAATTTCTTCAATTCAGTTATTTGATGTTCCTTTTCCTCTTTTGTTGCCCGGGCCAACTCCATTGCATCAATGTCTTCTTCCGATGGTGGATTCGGATTTAAATATGTGTTTACACCAATGATTGGTAATTCCCCTGAATGCTTTTTCCCTTCATAATACAATGATTCTTCTTGGATTTTTCCGCGTTGGTATTGACGCTCCATTGCTCCTAGCACACCACCACGGTCATTCATCCGTTCGAATTCTTGTAAAACAGCTTCTTCTACAAGGTCTGTTAATTCATCGACAATAAACGAGCCTTGTAAGGAATTTTCATTTTTTGTTAACCCAAATTCACGATTAATAATCATTTGGATTGCCATGGCACGACGGACCGATTCCTCTGTAGGTGTTGTAATTGCCTCATCATAAGCGTTTGTATGCAAGGAGTTACAGTTGTCTTGTACCGCGATTAAAGCTTGTAATGTCGTACGAATATCATTAAAGTCAATTTCTTGTGCATGCAAGGACCGGCCTGATGTTTGAATATGGTATTTCAATTTTTGACTACGTTCATTTGCACCGTATTTATCGCGCATCACGACCGCCCAAATTCGTCGTGCCACCCGACCGATAACCGTATATTCCGGATCAAGGCCATTTGAGAAAAAGAATGATAAGTTTGGTGCGAAATCATCAATATGCATACCACGACTTAAATAATATTCTACATACGTAAATCCATTTGCCAGTGTAAACGCTAATTGTGTAATTGGATTTGCACCGGCTTCAGCAATATGATAACCAGAGATTGACACCGAATAATAATTCCGTACCTTTTTATGAATAAAGTACTGCTGAATATCCCCCATCATCCGTAATGCAAATTCTGTAGAAAAAATACATGTGTTTTGTCCTTGATCTTCTTTTAATATATCTGCTTGAACAGTACCACGGACAACCGACAACGTGTCAGCTTTTATTTTTTCATATTCGTCTGTTGTCGGTTGACGTTTTTGTTCCTGTTTAAATTTTTCTACTTGTTGATCGATAGCTGTATTAAAGAACATCGCTAAGATAATAGGTGCAGGTCCATTAATTGTCATCGAAACAGATGTTTTCGGGTTTGTTAAATCAAAACCATCGTACAACTTCTTCATATCTTCTAATGTACATATATTAACACCGCTTTCGCCAACCTTCCCATATATATCTGGGCGATACGCTGGGTCTTCTCCGTATAATGTAACGGAATCAAACGCTGTTGAAAGTCGTTTCGCTTCCTCATTTTTCGATAGGTAATGAAAACGGCGATTAGTTCTTTCTGGTGTTCCTTCACCTGCAAACTGGCGTGTCGGGTCTTCACCTTTACGTTTAAACGGGAAGACACCAGCAGTAAATGGGAATGCGCCCGGGACATTTTCTTTCAATAGCCAAGTGAGACGCTCGCCCCAATCGGTATACTTTGGAAACGCAACTTTCGGAACTTTTAAACCAGCTAAAGATTCTGTTACAATATCCATTTCAATTTCTCGATCTCGTACTTGAAAAGTCATTGTTTCCTGCTGATATTTTTTCTGTGTTTCATCCCATGCTTCTAATTGCTTTTTGGCCTTCGTGTCCAGTTTTTCCTCGTATTTTGAAATCGTCTCTAATATTGTTTTGTTTGTTCGTTCATCATGAATGACTGCTTTCGTGCCTTCAAGCTGAAATAATGTACGTGCAATATCACTTTGCTCTGCTACATATTCGTGGTACTTTCGAACATGCTGGGCAATTTCTAATAAATAATGACGGCGATCATTTGGGATAATCATGTTTTGCTTTTCGGCAATCTTATATCTTTCAAAATCAACTTGTTCATCCCATTCGTATCTGTCATTTAATGTATCAATCAAGCTGGCAAAAAGTGCATTTGTCCCCGCGTCATTAAATTGACTTGCAATCGTTCCAAAAACCGGGAACTTATTTTGATCCTCATGAAATAACATATGACTGCGTTCATACTGTTTTCGCACTTGTGTCAATGCGTCTTCTGCACCGTTTTGCTCAAATTTATTAATTACAATAAAATCAGCGAAGTCAATCATATCAATTTTTTCTAGTTGGGTTGGTGCACCGAATTCAGCTGTCATCACATACATTGATAAATCCGTTATTTCCGTTATAGCAGCATCCCCTTGCCCAATACCACTTGTTTCTACAATAATAAAGTCATAATCTGATGCTCGTAAAATCGTAATAACATCTTGAATCGCCTTCGATAATTCAGTTTTTGAATCACGTGTTGCTAATGAGCGCATATACACACGATCTGAAAAAATCGCATTCATTCGAATTCTATCACCGAGTAGTGCTCCACCTGTTTTTCGCTTTGTCGGGTCAATCGAAATAATCGCGATCTTTCGCTCTGGTACCTCATGGATAAAACGTCGAATTAGCTCATCCGTTAAGGAACTTTTTCCCGCTCCACCTGTACCTGTAATTCCAAGAACCGGGATAGCATGTTTTGCCTTTTCCTTCACTGCGTTCAAGATATTTTCCTTGTCTTTACTTTCACCTTTTTCGTTTTCAATATAAGTGATAAGACGAGATATAGCTTGCCTGTCTCCAGTTACAAGCTTTGTTATTTCTTCTTTTCCATGAAAAGGTGGCATGTAATCAGCGATTTTAAGCATTTCATTAATCATACCTTGCAGACCATATTTTCGACCATCTTCTGGTGAAAAAATCCATGCCACACCATAATCATGTAATTCCTTTATTTCACGTGGGATGATAACACCACCGCCACCACCAAATACTTTGATATGTTCAGCCCCTAATTCCTTCAAAAGATCAATCATATATTTAAAATATTCTACATGACCACCTTGGTAAGAAGAAATAGCTATTGCTTGCGCATCTTCTTGGATTGCCGCATGGACTACTTCCTCAACCGAACGGTTATGCCCAAGATGAATAACTTCTGCCCCGCTTGCCTGTAAAATTCGGCGCATGATATTAATCGATGCATCATGCCCATCAAATAAACTAGACGCAGTTACAAATCGAACTGGATGTGTCGGACGATATATTTCTACTTGACTCACAAAAATCCTCCCCTTGTATGCATGCTTTTTTTCTCTTTCACACTCACATTTCCCACGTCCCCTACTGAACGCTCGCTCAATTTAACTCCGTACGAAATCGATACAATCATGTTCATTTGCTATTTTGCTAGACTTGATAGCAAAAATTGAACTTGTTTATCTACATATGTTTCTAATGTAAAACGTTTTTGTAATATCCATCTACGGAAGCCCCACATTTGCCCTTGAATGAAAATGTTGTTCGCTAATAATTCGGCATCAAGTTCTGTTAACGTGTCTGGTAAACATGTTACAATTGCTTCTTTTAGCATGTTCACCATATCGCGTTCTTTTTGTAGTACATAGTCTTGTGCCGGTTTTTTTAATGATTTAACTTCTTGATACATAATAATGACTTCTTCTTGCATTTCATCCATCACAACGAAGTATTTTTTCACAACAAATATTAAATTATCAATGGATGGGGAATCAGATTGAATGGTATCTTCTAGCCGTTTTCGAACTTGCTCATAAATTGCATCACAAACGAGAAATAGCACATCTTCTTTCGTTCGTATGTATTCATAGAGCGTACCAATACTAAACCCCGATTCCTTAGCAATTTCTCTCGTCGTTGTGCGGTGGAAGCCTTTTTCTTTAAATAAACTTATTGCCCCTTTTATCATCTGCTGCCGTCTTTTCGCAATTAACTCCTGATCCTTGACAGATGTTTCAATGCGGTTTTCAGTCACCTTTTATGGCTCCCTCCTTTTTCCACTTTGTAAATATGAGTTTTGCAAGTTGATAAGGATCATCTGTTGCTGTGATTGGTGGAATATGTTCGTCATTCATGATAAATTGTTGAATGTCCCGCCATATTTCTTCGCGAATTAATTCATACACTTCCAATTCTAATTGATTCGTACGACGTTTTTCCCCTTCCATCGTTTCGTACAAATATTGATGATGTTTGTTAATTTCTTTCCATAGTTTATCGATACCTTTATTTTCAGTCGATATTGTCTTTACGATGGGTGTTTCGCGTCTATCAGTTTTTGTTATCATGACGAGTTCACGTAAAAGTGCACGAAGTTTTCCAACACCATGCAAATCCGCTTTATTAATGATAAATAAATCAGCAATTTCCATAATACCTGCTTTGAAGATTTGCAACACATCGCCACTGTTCGGCGTCAGTACAACTGCTGTCGTATCTACTATTTTCATAATATCTAATTCTGATTGTCCAACACCAACTGTTTCAACAATCACAACATCAAATCCATACGCATCACAAATACGAATTGCATCCTTTGTTGCCCTTGCTAAACCACCTAAGCTTCCTCTTGTTGCCATACTGCGAATAAATACACCATCATCTGTGAAATGGTCATGCATCCGGACACGGTCCCCTAAGAGTGCACCGCCACTAAATGGACTAGTTGGATCAACTGCAATTACAGCAACTGTTTTGTCTTCTTGACGTATTTCTGCAATTAAGCGATTCACTAAAGAACTTTTTCCAGCACCTGGTGATCCTGTTAATCCAACATATAATGCGGTCTTTTGTATCGAAAAGACTTCGCTCATGAGCGCTAACTTATCTTCTTCATCATTTTCAACAATCGTAATTGCGCGCGCTAAGGCACGAACATCTTTTTGTTTAATCCGTTCCACTAGTGGATGCATGTTGCCATTCCTTTCATACGTATTATGAAGTGAGACTGCAATCAGGCAGAGGCTTTCACGCTTCCCCTCCTGATTGTTTGTTGACCGTATCGGGTCTTTTTCAAAACTTATTCCTATCTATATATTTTTTTATTACTTCTATGCTTTTATATTACTTCGTTAACATTCTGCCAATGACAAGGCGTTGGATTTCATTTGTTCCTTCGTAAATTTGTGTAATTTTTGCATCACGCATATAACGCTCCACAGGATAATCTTTTGTATACCCATACCCACCGAATACTTGCACAGCTTCTGTCGTGATGCGCATTGCCGCATCACCAGCAAATAATTTAGACATCGCGGATGCTTTTCCATATGGTAGATTTTGTGATTCTAACCATGCTGCTTGATATGTTAATAATCGTGCAGCTTCGAGTTCCGTCGCCATATCGGCTAATTTAAAGGAGATTCCTTGATTATGTGCTATTGGTTTCCCAAATTGCTCTCGCTCTTTCGCATAGGCAATTGCTGCGTCAAGTGCTCCTTGGGCAATTCCAACTGCTTGAGCGGCAATTCCGTTTCTTCCACCATCAAGCGTTGACATTGCGATTTTAAATCCGTCACCTTCAGTCCCTAGCATATTTTCTGCTGGTATACTACAATTTTCAAAAACTAATTCCGTTGTAGGAGAAGAACGAATCCCCAATTTCTTTTCTTTTTTACCAAAGGAGAATCCTTCTGTTCCCTTTTCTACAATAAAAGCACTTATTCCGCGATGCTTGGCATCATGGTCGGTTTTCGCAAATACGATATAAATATCTGCCACTTCACCATTTGTAATCCATACCTTATTTCCGTTTAAAATATACCGATCGCCATCTTTTTTTGCAGACATGCGCATAGATGCAACATCACTTCCTGCACCCGGTTCTGATAATGCGTAAGCACCAAGCGCTTCACCTGTTGCGAGGCGATAAAGGAAGTCTTTCTTTTGTGCTTCATTCCCGTATTTATATAATGGCCAACTTGCCAAAGATAAGTGGGCGGATAATGTAACGCCTGTCGATGCACATACGCGTGATAATTCTTCAACTGCAATGACATAGCTTACATAGTCTGATCCAATCCCGCCGTATTCTTCCGGCCAAGGAATTCCGGTTAAACCGAGTTCTCCCATCTTATCAAAAATGGCACGATCAAATCGTTCTTCTTCATCACGTTCTGCTGCTGTAGGTTCCACTTCTTTTTTTGCAAAATCTCGTACCATCTTTCGGAGCATTTCTTGTTCTTCTGTTAGTTGAAAATTCATCTCTATTTCCCCCTTGTTTGTATAGGTGCTATTTCGTATTACTAAGAACACATCGTAGAATCCTATCATTTATTTACTTACCTAATTGACCTAAACTGTTCCGTAGTGAAAACTTGTCTTTAAACTTAATTAGCTCGCTAACGTCGCTTCGGCAGAATACTTCGCTTTCCGCGGGCACGGCCTTGCCCCAACACTGGGGTATGCCGACGTTGGCCGCAAAGGCCGTATTTAGTCGGCCCTCCTTAAATTTTTTCATGTGGGGTTTCCGACGCACAGGACGTACTAGCGCAGGCGTTACCACAGGACGTGGTGAACTTAGCCCTGGTTCGCGTTCATCTGGTCTGTTCCCGCAGGACACTACGACAGCGAAGCATCGCACGATAAAACGCAATTTTTTTCGCATTTTTGAGAAGTCTACGTACTCTGCCTACGCTAAGTGACATTATTTAATAAAGGGTAAATTAAATTCCCTACCAATGCATGCAAATCAATTGTGCACAAGTATTTTCCCTTTGAAGTATGTTTCTTAAAAGACTTACAAAGATTGACTATCATAATCACGGCGGTTGTTTGGAGCGGAGGACCGTTGACTCCTGCGGGAAAAGCAACAGCTGAAAATCCCACAGGAAGCATCCTTTTGCTTCCGAGGAAGTTGAAGCGTTGCCCGCGGAAAGCAACGGTCCGTAGCGGAAAACAACCTAGCACGTTACGAGACAGTTTGGTTCTATTGTGTAAAAGCAATCACTTTCCAAATCATAGGCCTTCCCAACAACGCAAACAATGAACCCGCTTTCATTTCATTACATAAAAAGATGCTTCGCAATGACAACATGCTGGATCTCATTTGTTCCCTCATAAATTTCCGTCACCTTTGCATCACGGAAAAATCGCTCTACTGGATAATCCTCTGTATAACCATACCCACCAAAAACTTGCACCGCTTCAATTGCTGCTTGCACTGCTGTTTTTGTCGCAAACAATTTTGCCATCGACGCCTCTTTATTACAAATAATATCTTGTTCTACAAGTGAGGCAGCTTGATAGACTAGTAGTTTTGCAGCTTCAACTTGTGTTGCCATATCAGCTAGTTTAAAGGAGATCCCTTGTTGATTTGCAATCGGCTTTCCAAACTGTTCACGTTCCTTCGCATAAGAAACGGCCTGTTCCAATGCTGCTTCCGCTATACCAAGCGCTTGGGCGGCAATCCCAATGCGACCAACATTTAAATTAGCCATCGCAATTTTAAACCCTTCACCTTCTACACCTAATAATTGACTAGCTGGCACTTTACAATTGTCAAAGGTCAATGACACAGTATTCGATCCGTGTAACCCCATCTTCCTTTCCTTTTTACCGATAACAAAACCTGGTGTATCTTTTTCCACGATAAAAGCACTAATTCCTTTAGAACCAGACTCATCGCTTGTGCGAGCAAATGTGATATAAATATCTGCTTCTCCACCATTGGTTATAAATACTTTGGAACCATTTAAAATATAATATTCTCCTTCACGTTTTGCTCGAGTTTTCAAGCTAGCCGCATCTGACCCTGCACCTGGTTCAGATAGGGCAAATGCCCCTAAATATTGACCTGTCGCAAGCTTTGAAACATAGTCTTCCTTTTGTTGTTCATTTCCAAAATATAAAATTGGATTTGTTCCGACTGATGTATGAACAGATAGTATGACACCCAACGCACCACTTACTTTTGCTAATTCATTGATAGCAATGATGTAAGATGTAAAATCCATATCACTTCCACCATAGTTTTCTGGAATTGGAATGCCCATTAGTCCAAGCTCTCCCATTTTATGAATGAGTTCTTTCGGAAAACGATCTTCCTTTTCCATTCTATCTACTTCCGCAGCAACTTCCTTTTGTGCAAAATCACGCACCATTTTACGCATCATTTTTTGCTCTTCAGTAAAATGTAATACCAATCGTATTTCCTCCCCTCTGTTCACACCCTGTTGTTTCATGAATAAAAGGACTTCCACATCATGTTTTCACCTTTACATCATCTTTCTCATTCACTCATGCATCTTCATATTGATAAAATCCACGTCCTGATTTTTTGCCTAACCAGCCTGCGCTCACATATTTCTTCAATAGTGGGCATGGGCGATATTTACTGTCACCGAGTCCTTCATGCAATACTTCCATAATATATAAACAAGTATCTAGTCCAATAAAATCCGCTAATGTGAGTGGACCCATTGGATGATTCATTCCAAGCTTCATCACCTTATCGACATCCTCGACAGATGCGACTCCTTCATACACTGCATAAATTGCCTCATTTATCATCGGCATTAAAATACGATTTGCAGCAAAACCTGGAAAATCATTCACTTCTACAGATGTTTTACCCAAATCTTCCGACATTTTTTTAATGACTTCGTACGTTCCATCACTCGTTTGTAAGCCCCGGATCACTTCTACAAGTTGCATGACTGGAACCGGATTCATAAAATGCATCCCAATTACCCGATCGGGTCGATTTGTTACCGCAGCAATTTCCGTAATTGGTAAAGACGATGTGTTCGTCGCTAAAATTGTTTGCTCAGGTGTCACTTCATCTAAAGTTTGGAAGACTGCCGTTTTTACATCCATATTTTCAATAACTGCTTCAATGACAAGGTCGCAATCTTTTGCATCCCGTAAATCATACGAAGGATTCAAATGAGCAAGCGTATTTTCCTTTTCCGTTTTTGTAATGCGCGTTTTATCAACAGCTCTTTGCAATAATCCTTCGATACGGTTCATACCCTTTTCAAGTGCCGCTTTATTCGAATCATGTAATAAAACGTTAAATCCAGACTGTGCACAAACTTGGGCAATTCCAGACCCCATCTGGCCTGCACCAATTACCATTATTTTTTTAATTTTCATCTATATATATCCCCTTTATTTGCCATTTCCCTTTCTTGATTTCCTTTTTTATGCATGACCAATATGAAACCGCCCTGCCCTGCGATCCTCCATAACATGCAGTGGTAATACATGATTATCATTTATTTTTTGTAGCGTATCATGCCACATACATAACCGGTCTATATTTTTATATCATGATCAAATTGAATCATCCCCACGATTCCATCCGTGTCATCCATTAAAAATAGAGCCGTTCAAAAAAACTATGCTTTCGGTACTTCTATTAAAACAGCGTCCCCTTGGCCACCACCACTACATATTGCAGCAATACCTAATCCACCACCACGGCGTTTCAGCTCATGAATCAAAGTTAAAATAATTCTAGCTCCACTTGCTCCAATTGGATGGCCGAGTGCAACAGCTCCCCCGTTAACATTCACTTTTTCCGGGTCTAGGTTTGCAATTTTTCCACTTACTAATGAAACTGCTGCAAATGCTTCATTTATTTCAAAAAGATCAATATCATCTTTCGTGTAACCTGCTTTATCTAACAATTCGTTAATGACAATTCCTGGTGTTTGTGGAAAGTCTTTTGCTTCCACTGCAACTTCTGCATGCCCGATAATTGTCGCCATCACTTGTTTATCTAGTTGTTTTGCTTTTTCATCGGACATCACGACAAATGCACAAGCTCCATCATTAATACCAGGTGCATTTCCAGCAGTAATCGTTCCTTCTGGATCAAACGCTGGTCGTAATTTCGCCAAAACTTCTAAACTCGTATCTTTTCGCGGTGCCTCATCTGTATCTACAATAATTGGTTCCCCTTTACGTTGCGGAACTTCTACTGGAACAATCTCCTCGGCGAATTTGCCAGATTCGATGGCAGCAATTGCGCGTTGATGACTGCGATATGCCCACTCATCTTGTTCCTCACGCGTTAAGTTGTATTCTTCGGCTGTGGAATTACCGTAGTTCCCCATATGATTCCCTGTGAAAGAACATGTCAATCCGTCATGTATCATCATATCGACTACTCGTTTATCCCCCATACGGTTTCCCCAACGTGCATCTGGTAAAATATATGGTGCATTTGACATACTTTCCATGCCACCCGCAACAACGACATCTTCTTCTCCTAAACGAATCAATTGATCTGCCATTGTAACACTACGTAAACCTGACGCACATACTTTATTAATGGTCTCTGTTTTAACATTCCATGGTAAACCAGCTTCACGTAATGCTTGGCGTGAAGGTAGTTGACCTTGCCCTCCTTGTAAAACGGTACCCATAATTACTTTCCCAATTTCAGATCCTTCCATCTTCGCCCTGTTCACTGCTTCTTTTATCGCCTTTCCGCCGAGTTCTGAAGCGGTAAACGATTTTAGTGACCCTCCAAAACGACCAAAAGGTGTTCTAGCACCAGAAACAATTACTGATTTTTTCAAATTAATCGCACCCTTTCTCATCTATCATTTATTTTAGTTATATTTTTTCATTTAACTATTTGATTATAACATAATGAAAACGCTTACTTTACTTTATACCAACAAATTTTGATTGAACGCTCGCTCAGATTGATGATAAAAAAATAAATTTATTGCTCACCTAAGCTATCATTAGTTTATCATAGTTTGAAAGTTAGGGAAACTGGCAAGCCAATTCCCCTCACTCTGTTTCATAACATATATTTGCTGTTAAGCTGATTTTACTTCTTCTTCCACGAGGACAGACAATGCTAGAATTTCGGCAACGTCCATTGTGCTAATATCTTCCTCTACTTCTTTCGCCTTTGTTCCATCACTTAACATCGTTAAGCAATATGGACAAGCACTCGAAATAATGGAAGACTGTGTTGCCATTGCTTGCTCCGTTCTGGCAACGTTCACACGATTTCCAGTTGTTTCCTCTGCCCACATCATACCACCACCAGCACCACAACACATGCCATTTTCCTTTGTACGATCCATTTCAACTAATTCTAATCCAGGAATCGCTCGTAATATTTCACGTGGTGGGTCATAGACACCATTATAACGTCCTAAATAACAAGAGTCATGGTACGTTAATTTCTGTGCAATACGACGTGTTGGTTTTAACATCCCATTCATCACTAAATCATAAAGCATTTGCGTATGGTGAATGACCTCTGCTTCAAAGCCAAAGTCTGGGTATTCATTTTTAAAAATATTATAAGCATGCGGATCAATGGTAACGATTTTTTTCACA
The DNA here is from genome assembly GCF_042432965.1 of Paracerasibacillus soli. Classification (NCBI taxonomy): domain Bacteria; kingdom Bacillati; phylum Bacillota; class Bacilli; order Caryophanales; family Bacillaceae; genus Paracerasibacillus; species Paracerasibacillus soli. Next base: position 20,801 of record NZ_JBHLWL010000007.1, read on the forward strand.
TCATGCTTTTGGAATTCTTTAATGTTCTTCTCTGCTATTTCTTGGAATAAAAACTCGTTACCGATACGACGTGCAGTGTCTCCTGAGTTTGCTTCTCTATTTCCAAGGATTGCAAAACGAATACCTGCTTTGTTCATTAATTTTGCAAATGCAACGGCAATCTTTTGACTCCGTGCATCATACGCTCCCATGGAACTAACCCAGAATAGATATTCAAATTCTTTGCCTTCCTTTTTCAACTCTTTAACCGTTGGAATATATGCAGTTTCATCCAATTCACGCCATTTAATTCTATCTTTTTTCGATAATCCCCACGGGTTACCTTGACGCTCAATATTCATCACGGCACGTTGGATATCTGAATCCATTTTCCCTTCCGTCATGACAAGGTAGCGTCGTAGATCAATAATCTTATCAACATGTTCGTTCATTACTGGACAAGCATCTTCACAGTTACGACATGTTGTACAAGCATTTAATTCCTCTTCTGTAATCACGTCACCAATTAAAGACACATGTTCTAAAGTAGCGGCTGCTTCATTTCGACTACTATTTGCCAATTGATTGCCTGCTGTATCTGCAAAGGCAAACGTTGGTACCCATGGTGATTTTCCAGTAATGGCAGCTCCCTTTTCTGTTAAATGATCACGTAATTTAAGCATTAAATCCATCGGGGATAACATTTTTCCAGTCGTTGCTGCTGGACAAACATCTGTACAACGACCACATTCCACACAAGCATACAAATCTATTAATTGATATTGCTCGAAATCTTCTATTTTACCTACCCCAAAGGAGATTTCCTCTTCACTATCTTCATCAATATCAAAATCAAGCTTTTTTAATTTTCCTGGTACACTTTTCGATAAAAATACGTTAATTGGTGATGCAATTAAGTGCGCATGCTTTGATTGTGGAACATAAACTAAAAATGCTAATAATGTAACCGTATGTATCCACCAAAATACGAAAAACATCACCATTGCTGCAGTAGGTGACATCCACCCAAATACCGTTGCAATCAAACTAGCAACTGGCTCAGCCCAGGATGCCTGTTGACCTTCCCAAATCATCATCATACCATTTCCAAAAAGTACGGATAGCATGAGTGTGCCAATAAATATAAGCACAAGACCTGCCATGAATCCACGCTTCAAACGAACAAGTTTTTCAACATAACGACGATAGAATGCCCAAATAACCGCGACTAAAATCGTTAAGGTGACAATTTCCTGAAAAAAGGTGAATGCTGGATATACCGGTCCAAATGGTAAATGTTTACCTGGAGCAAGTCCTTTAATAAACATATCAATCGCACCAAACTGAACAAGAATAAACCCGTAAAACATCATCACATGAATGATTCCGGATTTTTTATCCTTCAATAACTTTGATTGTCCAAATACAATCGTGACAATTTTTTTAAGACGTTCTTTTATTTGCCCATCAAATTCTGACTTTTGCCCCAACCTAATATAGGCTACTCTTGTTGCTACAACTTTTGCAAACAAATAAAATCCATAACTAGCGACTGCAATAAATGCTAGTAGATTAATAAGCAAGAAAGTTTTCACAATCCGCCTCCCCCTTCAAGTTTAATATTTCATATGATAGCGATTGCATTTTCTTGAAAAGTCAAATCACTTCTATTAAAATTTATCCCCCTTTAGTTTCCCTGATACTACTACTATAAAATATGAATGACCATTCAGTCAACCAATATTTATATCCTACAACATGAAACAAATAAAAAAGTAGTCCATCATATAGAAATGGACTTACTTAAAGGTATGGTGTCATTCATTGTTATGAAGCTGTCAGCTGAAATATGTGTTGTATATTGGTTGCTACACTGTTGGAATGGGATTTTACTCGTTTTCAAGTTTTGTAAAGCTGATTTCCATCTTTTGATTTCTTTCTTCTTGTCCATTCAGTTTCACTGCGTAATTGACTTGTAATTTCCCTGTAAGGTTTTTATCCACTTGATAAGAAATATCATGTGTGCTTGTTTCCATATGAATATTCCCATATGGGTGTGTAAATACATTCTCGGTTATATTTTGGAGCCGAAATTGTTGCGTCATTTCAACAAGTCCGGTTCTTTTCATACTCACCTTTTCAGGGCGAATCGTTAATAAATTATGAACGGTGCCGTCTTCTCCCTTTTCTTTAAATGTGAGGACATCGTATGCAGGTTTTGCATAATAGACTCCTGTTGTTCGTATCGTGTTATATTCCATCTGTCCGTTATCATCAATGGTTGTATGTAATTCTATTTGAACTTTTTCTGCCATGGAATCTCCTCTAATCTGTCGTTTCAAGTTTTTATTGACGTAATATAATTACATCTATTATATCTGTTCCCATTCTCATCATGCAATAGTTGTTTTATCTTTTCTAAAAAGCGGGCTAGACGTTTATTTATCGCTATTTTTCCCTATAATATTACAAACGTGAAATTTGAAACTAAAACGATGACTTGGAGAAAAAAATGCGCAAATTACAAATTACTACATTATATATACCTATCGTAAAATGGATTGTTGCTTTCATTTTATTTTCTTTATTTACTGTTTCTACGATATATGTAACATGCTACTTTTTAGGACCACCCGACTTAACAAACGAACAAAATACTGTTTATTATGGTGAAGAGGGAAACAAGATTGGGGAAGAAAAAGGGAATGAAAATCGCCATTGGATTTCGTTTGACGAAATGTCTCCTCATGTTATTGATGCTACACTTGCGATTGAAGATCAACGTTTTTATGAACATCATGGATTTGACTTTAAACGAATTATTGGGGCTGTGGTACGAGATATTAAGTCACGTTCTTTGAAAGAGGGCGCAAGTACGTTAACCCAACAATATGCGCGAACTTTATATCTATCTAGTGAAAAAACTTGGAAACGAAAGATTAAAGAGGCGCTTTATACGGTACGACTTGAGATGTTTTACTCCAAAGAAGAACTATTGGAAGGCTATTTAAATTCCATTTATTACGGACATGGGGCCTATGGCGTTGAAGCTGCGAGTGAATTATATTTTAATAAACATGCAAAAGATCTCACATTAGCGGAAAGTGCGTTACTTGCTGGTATTCCAAAGGGACCGACTTATTATTCACCTTTTAATGATTTGAAACGATCGGAAAAACGACAACAACTTATTTTACGTGAAATGTTTCAGGAAAACTACATTACAAAACAACAATATGAAATAGCAAAAAACGAAACACTCGTCTTCGCAGAAAAGGAGCAACAAAAACAGGAAGACTCATTTGGTAGCTATTTTAAAGATGTCGTTCTACGGGAAGCTGCGCATGTACTCGATTTGGATCGTGAAGCCGTACAATCTGGTGGGTTTAAAATTTATACAACGATGGATGTCACCGCACAACAACAATTAGAGAAGACAGTGGCGGATACTTTTCGAGAAGATAGCGACATGAATATTGGTGCCTTAGCTATGGATCCCCAATCTGGCGAAATGAAAGCTTTAATTGGTGGGCGTGACTTTAAAAAGAGTATGTTTAATCGGGCTATCGATGCAAAGCGATTAGCCGGGTCAACCTTTAAGCCATTTTTATACTATGCTGCTTTAGATAACGGTTATACAGCAAATGTAAAGTTAATGAGTAAGCCGACTGTCTTTAAACTTGATCATCAAGAGGTATACCAACCGCGAAACTATAATGGTTATTATGCCTACGAGCCGATAACGATGGCACAAGCCTTAGCGCTTTCCGATAATATTTATGCAGTGAAAACAAATTTATATTTTGGACCAAATACATTAGTGAAGACAGCAAAAGAATTTGGGATAACAAGCCCTTTACCTGCTGTACCTTCACTTGCTTTAGGAACCGCAGCAGTATCGGTGAAAGAAATGGTAAGTGGCTATGCACTACTCGCAAATGGTGGAGAAAGCGTTGTTGGACATGCGATTAAAAGGATTGAAAATCGTAATGGAACGACAATTTATAGTTGGAAAGATGAGCATCGGAAAGAAGTACTCGATCCGAAAAAGGCATTCATTTTGACCGAATTAATGACAGGCATGTTTGACGAGAGCTTAAATGGCTATATGAATGTGACTGGTTCTACCATTGCCGATAAATTAACCCGAACTTATGCGGGGAAATCTGGCTCTACAGCCTCGGACAGCTGGATGATTGGATATACCCCCGAGCTTGTGACAGGTGTTTGGACCGGATACGATGATAATCGCACCTTAGAAGTAATTGCGGAACAGTCTTATGCGAAAGAAGTATGGGCTGATTTTATGGAAGCTTTTCATCAAGATAAAAAGGATAGCGAATTTATCCCACCACGGGGGGTTATTGGTATTCCGATTGATTTGGAAACAGGACAACGAGCCACACCAGATTGTCCGAACAGACGTGTAATGTATTTTGAAATCGGCACCGAACCACTTACATACTGTGATGCCCATTCTCATCAACCATATGAAGAAAAACAAGATGACAAAGGACTCTTCCAACGCTGGTTTGAAATGTTCTTTGATTAAATGGGGTCAGACCCCCTTTAGATTGTGCAAAAAAAAGAGCCGACTTGAAGCGTTGTCCAGACGCATCAAAGTCGGTTCCTTTTTGTCCTAGTAATTGTAAAGCCCATGTATACATATTTTACAAAGTTATGTTGGAAAGTACAAGGTTTTACTCATTTGTTCAAAATTAAGTCACAAATTGTTCAAAATTTTATTTTCAGATGGTCCACACGCTCAAACAAGCGCTTGTTTTAATTCATCTGTAGAGTTCTCCCAAAAGTCCTCTTTAAAACTGGATAAAAATTCACCGAGTAATTTTTTGGAATGCTCGTCCATATGATCCACGATGATTTTCCCCTTAAGTGACTTTTCCATATTTGTAACATGCTCTGCCATTGATTTATAAGCACGTTTATTCGGCTTATCTACAAGCAGTTCGCAACCAGTTACTCCTGCATAATACGGTCCTTTTTCTCCACGTTCAACCGTTACCCAAACAATCCAATACAAAGTTGGATTGGGAACTTCGCTACGATCTTGCATATATTTTACACGCCGCTCTACTTCGCTTCTAGCATGCATAGCGTCCATATCCAAATAAGCACGATTTTCTGTCGGCGACACAATAACAGATGACATATTTTCTAAACTAATGGAGCCTACACCGTACCCGCCATGCCCATCATTGGAATCATCCTTTATAATGGTAAACCTATTTTTCTTATTTGAAGATTGGTCTATACTCATTCTGATCCTCCTTCTGACATGATTGGTATATATTGTAGCATAGGTGGAGGGAGGTTTTCATGTTTCATGGATTTTCACGTACGACCGCTAAGGTTTACTACTTCGTTTGACTCATGTTGAATGGCGCAATGGGCGATAAGCTTTTGTGAATGATTTCGGTGATTTCAAAAAAATATTGTGATTACACAATAGAATCAAGCTGTCTAATATGAAAGCAGCTCTTGCATTTTAAAGTGGATGAATAACTTCCCCGTATTACGAAGTGAAACATCAGAACCGTCCCTATGTTTCACAACAGAAGTGAAACATGAGAACCGTCCCCATGTTTCAGGCGTGTAGTTTGGTGATTAGTTCCCAGGCTTCTTGGAATTCTTTTTCTGTGTATTTTTGTTTTGGTTTTACTGTGTGGACTTTTTTTATTACTTCGTCACGTGGTAGGTCGCGGAAAAACAACATCGTAGCCACGAGTTCTAAAAAACGTGAGCTATATTCGATAATCATGTTTGCTTTTTCCTCTAGCTGTGGCATATCTTTTGAAAATTGATGAAGGAATTTCTCCCCATCTTTTGTCATCTCATAACGATATTGAAAGTAACTGCTCTTTTCTTCCTTTTGTTCTGTAATGAATCCTAAATTACATAGTTCCTCCATTCGCAATGAAAGTTCTTCTGAATAAGGTCCATAAAAATGAAACTGATACTTTTCTTCAAACGGAAGACCACATGACTGTAAAATGTAGATCATTTTCTGTAGTTTCTTTCGTCCCGTAACCCCTTTTACTACAGAAAAAAACTGCATGATTTTTGCATGATTCGTCAACATCTTTAAACAGCTCCTCAACCAGCTAAAATTGCTAAAATTCTTTTTACTTCTGGTACGTCTTTTTTCTGCTCTAGTACATCTAATGGAAAATATAATTTATGATCTGTCCGTTTTTTTCCGGAAATTGCTTCTACTATATCCGATTGCCTTGATAACTCTTTCAGCTCTTGATTTGGCATCAGTAAATGAATCGGTAAACGTTCCTCTTCCTCACCAGGACGATAAAAATCATATGGCAAATCAGATGAGGAATCCACGACAAGGTAATAATCTGGGTCAATCTCAACTGCACGAAATAATGCATGTAGTTCCATCCAAACGTCCATCATTTGATTTGGATTAAACTCAATATATTTAAATAAACGGCGATTTAAAAATCGTTCACATAAATCACGTAAAATAGCGTCTTCCTCTTCTTGCCACAACTGAAAATAGTAATAAACAATTGCTTCATCAAGCTTCAAGTAATCTTTTAAATTCACTTTCCCATTAAAAAATGAAATAAAGTGTAATGGTTCTAATTTGAATGGGTAGTTCTGTTCATATAAATATTTTGCCCGTTGGAAAGTCTTCGTCAAAATAACTTCCGCACTTCTTGATACAGGATGAAAATATACTTGCCAATACATTTGATATCGACTCATAATGTAATCTTCTACCGCGTGCATACCCGTTGATTTAATGACGACTTGATCTTCCATCGGTCGCATCACACGTAAAATTCGTTCCATATCAAAATGGCCGTAACTTACGCCCGTATAATATGCGTCTCGTTGTAGATAGTCCATTCGATCTGCATCTATTTGACTTGATATTAAACTGACGACAAGTTTATCTGCATATGTCTTGCCAATCACATCGGCGACATCTTGTGAAAAGCCTGTCCGTACTTTTTCCAATATTTTATGAATCTCAGTATCACCGAGAATAATTTGTTGTGTAAAATGTTCATGATCTAATTTAAACACTTTTTCAAATGAATGTGAGAAAGGCCCGTGCCCCAAGTCATGTAACAACGCAGCACATAGGCAAAGTAATCGTTGTTCAGGATTCCAATAGGCTTGATCTTTGAAGTTCCAAATAATTCGCCGGACAATTTCATACACCCCAAGCGAATGATTAAAACGGCTATGTTCCGCACCATGGAATGTGATGGAAGTCGTACCAAGTTGCGTAATTCTCCGTAAACGCTGAAACTCCGGTGTACCAATTAAGTCCCAAATTACCCGGTCCCGCACATGTACATATCGATGTACCGGGTCTTTAAATACCTTTTCTTCACTTAATTGTTCATCTTTATATGCCATCGTTCGTTTCAACTCGTTTCTTTTCGACCAATATGTATTATTATATAATAAAGCATGTACAGATAAAAGGGTGAGATAATAAGTTACAGAGAATGTTCATAAATTACAATGTGTTTGTCTGAACTGCTTTTCAGCTTACATCAATCCCTCTATCTCATAGAGTGAAACCCGTTCGACAGGCTAAATACGCGACATCCTTTCACAGCACGAGCACGTCCTGTGCGATGGAAGGCTCATGTAGCCTAGAGGAAAAGTGTCCATCTGTAGCGCAAGTGACGGGTTAACAGATGTTATCCATTATAAATCAGTTAAGAAAAATAGGCAGGAAATTGTGCCTAAATAATATGACATACGAGGAGTTACATATGAAAAACTGGCAAGAAATCATACACCATACAACATTTCGTTATATTGATTCCACAAAGGAAACGACATTTCACCATAAAAAGAATGATGCGTTCACATCTTTTGCGATTGATGACGCGCTTGCAACATCCATTAGTAATGGTGAGTCACCTCCTGCGATGCGATTATGGGTCCATCCAAAAACTGTTGTACTCGGGATCCCCGATGGAAGAATTCCTTATTTAGAAGATGGCGTACAACATATTTCAAGCGCCGGATACCATAGCATGATTCGCAACTCCGGTGGCTTAGCAGTTGTACTAGATGAAGGCGTATTAAATATTTCATTAATCTTGTCCGACATGAAACATCTATCTATTCATGATTGCTACGAGGCAATGGTTCAATTTATCGAATATATGTTACGTGACCTTACAAATGATATTAAAGCTTATGAAATCGTCGGTTCGTACTGTCCTGGCGATTATGATTTAAGTATTGATGGAAAAAAGTTTGCCGGAATTTCCCAGCGGCGAATTAAAGACAGTGCCGCCATCCAAATTTATTTGGATGTCAATGGGGATAGCCATGCACGTGCACAGCTAGTTAGAGGATTTTACGATGTAGGAATAAAAGGAGAAGAAACGAAATTTACATATCCAACGGTTGACCCGCAAGTGATGGATTCACTATCGAATTTATTGGGGCACAAACTAACTGTTGCGGATATGAAAAATCGTGCCAAGCAAGCATTAGCTCATTTTGCAACGGAACTCGTGACACCACCTTTCTCTGATCGTGAATATGAAACATTTGAAAAGCGCTACACACAACTTTTGAAACGTAATGAAAGAATTGCACAACTAAGAGTTGAATAAAGATAAAACCCATCTCTATATGATAAAATCCCCTTCACTAAGCATTTTATCATATAGATGGGTCTTCCTCTGCAATATTGTGAGTGGCTATTGAAGTACGTGCATTCGAATCATTCAAAATACCTATTAAAACGCCATTTACTTATTTAATTTGCGTTGGCACATTTTAACTTCACGGAGGCCACCTACCTATCTTCCATAGCTCACACAGTCATGCCAATCTAGAAAAAATTCCTTACACACCACTTTCAACTGGGATAAGGAATTTTTTCTTAATATCTATGGACTTAGAAATTCATAACGTTCTTTCGCTTACTCTGCTTGTACTGCACAGATCAATGCTAAATTATAGACGTCTTCTGTACTACAACCACGTGATAAATCATTTACTGGTTTATTAAGCCCTTGTAAGATTGGACCAACTGCTTCAAAGTTTCCTAAACGTTGTGCAAGTTTGTAACCAATATTCCCAGCCTCTAAACTTGGGAAAACAAAAACATTCGCATCACCTTTAATTACAGCATCTGGTGCCTTTTTAGCGGCAACACTCGGTACGTATGCAGCATCGAACTGAAACTCACCATCAATGACAAGTGAGGCATCTTTTTCCTTGGCTAAATCCAATGCAGCTGATACCTTTTCCGTTTCCTCCGATTTTGCAGATCCTTTCGTTGAAAAGCTTAACATGGCAACACGAGGATCAATATTAAATAACTTCGCTGTTTTCGCACTTTCCACTGCAATTTCGGCTAAATCTTGACTATTTGGCGCAATATTAATCGCACAGTCGGCAAATACATATCTCTCTTCATCGCGCGCCATAATGAAAGCACCTGAAGTTTTCGTAACACCAGGCTTTGTTTTAATCAGTTGTAATGCTGGTCGTACTGTATCGGCTGTCGAATGAGCTGCTCCACTTACTAATCCATCCGCTTCACCCATATACACGAGCATCGTCCCAAAATAGTTTTCATCTAATAATATCTTTTCTGCATCTTCTTTTGTTGCTTTACCTTTACGGCGCTCTACAAATTGATCAACCATTTGTGAGAAATTCGTATACGTTTGAGGATCAAGTAGTTCACAGCCTGTAATATCTACTTGTAAAGATTGCGCCTTTTTCTCTATTTCATCACGATTCCCAATTAGTATTGGCTTTACCGCATCCTTTTTACTTAATGCTACTGCAGCTTGTAATACACGTTCATCCAGTCCTTCTGGAAAAACAATTTTTTTGTATGTACCGGCTAACTTTTCTTCTAATTCTATAAACATATTGCTCATTGATGATGCCTCCATCCTATTTTTAAAACGAAAAAATCTATATACATGTATAAATCTCTCCAATAAAAATGATAGTATACTTTCACCAAGAAATAAAACAATCGACATTGGAAAATAATGAAAAATTCGTGACAACCTTCTTTCCTTTTTAACAAAAAAATTACAAGCCCGTCATATTCATTTCTTTCGCCTAACAATCTTTTGGATACATGCGATTCTATCATTTTCTTTTTTCTAAAAAAGTAATATCTGTCTTTTATTTATCATACATATCATGTAGTGAACTCGCATCATGGGTAAACAGAAAAGAGGTGTCAATTTTGGCTGTCGTTCCAATCACGGATGAAGGTACAGATTTATTAGCAAGACTAATTCGTGCTGAGGCAGAAGGGGAAGGTCAGCTAGGTATGTTGATGGTTGGAAACGTAGGTGTTAACCGCGTTATTTCAAACTGTCTTGATTTTAAAGGAATCCGCTCTATAAGAGACATGGTCTTTCAAAGCCCTGGGGGGTTTGAAGCGACACAAAAAGGTTACTTTTATCAACGTGCTCGAGATATTGATAAGAATTTAGCGCAACGTGTGATGAACGGTCAACGTTTTCATCCAGCGACAAATGCATTATGGTTTTTTAAACCAGAAGGAAATTGTCCTGCGCAATGGTATGACCAATGGAATAGTGGGCGCTTTAAATCTCACTGCTTTTATGCACCGTTACAATCTGTTTGTCCAGCAGTTTTTTAAAAAGGGAAAACTTAGAGGAGGTAATAATTAATGAGTGAAGAGCAAAATCAAAGTGGGTATGGATATCCTTATTTCTATTACCCTACAGCATCACCAGCATATTATCCATCATATGGTTATCGGCAATTTCCACCACAGCAGCAACTACCGCAGCAACAGCAACAACAGCAATTAAGTGATCAAGCATTTAATTTTCCGGGGATGTTACCAGTTCAACAATCATATATTGAGAATATCTTACGGTTAAATAGAGGAAAAGAAGCTACAGTTTATATGCGCTTCAATAGCACTCAAAAGGTATTTAAAGGGAGAATAGAAGCAGCTGGAAGGGATCATATTATTTTAAGTGATCCAGCAACAAATAAACGTTATTTATTATTAATGATTTACTTAGATTATGTTGTATTTGACGAAGAGATTGCATATTCTTATCCATTTGGCGGGCAAAGTTCCGGTCAGGTTTCCCAGTACCCAAGTCGATAATCAAGCCATAAAAAAGGATAGTGATTGATACTATCCTTTTCTTTCCAACTATTTTAGACAAGGATGACAAGTCATCATCACTGCAAATGAGGCGATACTATGAAACACCCTTATGAAAAATATATACAAATTGAGCTTATTACACTTGTCCTTGCATGTTTGCTTGGAATTGCAGCTCTTTTTCGTGGTTCCTTATGGTTACTCGTATTATGCCTATTACTTATGACAATTAGTTTAGTTTGTGATGGCTTTATTTTTCTTCATTCCAGAAGAGCACCTCATGCAGGAAAACAATTTTCGCGCGCGCTCTTGCTCCTATTTTTAATTGCCTATTTGCTTATCAGAATATAATGGCGCATTTAAACGATTTTTAAAACGGCATAACCAAGCAGCACCCAACCAATTAAAAAGGTGACACCACCAAACGGTGTAATCATTGCAAGTGTTTTAACACCTGTTGTCGCATATAAATATAGACTACCCGAAAACAAAACAATACCTATAAAAAATAACCATCCTGACCAAACTAATGACGCTTGTTGGAGCTTCATGCCAAGTAAGCCTACCGCTAATAAAGCAGTTGTGTGAAACATTTGGTATGTAACTGCTTTTTCCCATATTTCCAACATATGGTCTGAAACTTTTCCTTCCAATCCATGCGCTCCAAATGCTCCCAAAGCTACAGCTAGGAATCCGTTTATCACACCTAATAGTAAAAATATTTTCATTCCGCCATCTCTCCTCGAATATGATGTTAGGCACTATCTTTCCCGCCTACCGTCCCTAACTTACTTATAAAGTGTACATGCAATTAGTAAGAGGACACACTTCCCTACTGGAAAGTACGTTAAAAATCAAAAATGGATGATCCATTCCCTTCTCCATCTTCCATATCCACTGCTGTTTTTTTGGGCCTTTTACCACCCATCATAATATTTAGCTCAGCTGCTGAAATATCGCCCAGCGAATTGGATGGATGTGTCGCTTTCTCCATGATTTGATTAGTTGGCTTTGGTTGCTCACTAGCTACAACCAAATCACAAAGTAATTGTATATTTTCAATATGTTTTACAAATAAACTTTCGTTGTGCACCTTTTTTTCAGCTTCATTTATTTCTGCCTTTATTCTATGTAAAATCGTTTCATATGAAACACCCAATCTCATGTCTCCTTTCCAATTTCCCATTCATTTTTCAGTATAACATAATCATTTCATAAGCGTCCTTTTAGGAAGAACCACTCATCATTTATTACCTAAATTCCACATCCTACTACAACGCCTATAAACCTGTCCTAGGTCATTTTCACGTGTACACTTGAAATACTCGTAGATTATTAATTACATTGATGGCACATATCAAACAGAGTGCTCTTATCCACCAAGAAAGGGCATCACATATTTATCATACAAAATATGTAATGCCCCTACTTTATCTCACTTATTTCAATTTACGTTTTGCTAGAAAGTTTGTTTTATATTTATCGCACAATATTAGCACGTCTCGCCAACAATCCGACTGCAAGCACCACAACGGTTGCACCTATTACAGACGGAACTATATGATACCCGGCTAATTGTGGCCCCAACTCCCACAGCAATACGACATCGCCTATCCATACACCGAGTAAAGCGGCGACAATCGAACCTGTTGCACCACCTGGCATTCTAAATCGAAATAAACTAAAAGCCATTAAACCGATAAGCGTAGCCACAATAATATAAAGGATAAGTTGTAACACAAGGATTCCTCCCATATACGTTTTATCACTTTTGTCTTATCCTCAAGGGGAAAGTTATGATATATTTTGATTTTCCTCTTTTGTATATTCCTTTGATAGCCATTTAATAAACGCTATTTCTTGGTCATTTAGCTGTCTGTCTAATTTTCTTTCAAATATCGTACACCATTTAAGGAAATCTGTCATACCGTTTCCCCCTATATCTACAACGATTCCAATTTATAACCCATTGTACCTTGAATTAGCATGCTACGCAATACGTAATTATAATTTTTTGATTTCTTTGTAATCCGTAGTTATTATGCGCTAGGTGGGTTGGATTGTAGACAAAAGGATTCCTTTTTAGTTTTTCCACGCTTCCATTATTTATGCGAGTTTCTTTCTGTTTAGCGTACATATTATTTCAAAACTTCAGGTTTGCCTAGGATTTAGCTGTTTCCATAGCCTTCGAAGTATCGTAACTCTTCCTTCAATCAATGGCTGCCAGACAATTCTAATCGGCTTACTGGCTAGTAAAAAGACGAGCAAACAAGATAATAATCCAATTCCAAGTAAATCTATTATTCCATCTACGCTTAATAAATCATATTGACGGAAAAATTGTATGAAAAAACCATGGAGTAAATAAACATATAGTGTCCGACTTCCATAGGATGTAATGATTAATTCTCTCTGCGGAATCCAAGCTAAAATACTCATTCCCATTAAGGCTGATGTGACATATACAAAGAAACGAGCAATTCCACCATACTCAGGTAGACCAAGTTGCCCATATGATTTCGAAGCCAATAACCAACCAGAGTTAATGTCTGGTGCATAATATATCCCGACTGCCATGATTGCCATAAATACAAGAGAGGCAATTTTAACTCGAACATGTTTTAATACTTTTACCTGTTCCACTGTGATCCAATATCCAAGTAAGAAGAAGGGAAAGAACACAAAAGTCCGTGATAGGCTAAACGTATGCCCTACTTGGCCAAAATACCCAACAATTAATCCTACTTGTACTGCAATCACGACACTTAAACTTGGTGGTAATTTTTTATAAAAAATGAGTAGGATGTGCCAACAAAACAAACTTACTAAAAACCATAATGACCAATGCGGATAAAAAATGCTATCCGCTAACCAATTTTGCTTTCCAATTGCAAGATAATAACCTGTATAAATAACTTGAAAAATAATATATGGTACCAATAATTTCTTTGCTAGTTTCGTAATATATGCTAGAGATCCAGCACCTTTTGCAAAAAAGCCAGCTAGAAATATAAAGACTGGCATATGAAATGTATAGATCCATGTATACAAGGTGTTTAATGATTGGGAATCCTGCACAAACGGTTGTAACATATGCCCAAACACGACAAGATATATCAAGATGAACTTCGCATTATCAAAATAAGCATTCCGTTTCATTTTCTCACCCTTTATATTCATGTTTTGACTTATCTGCTTTTATCTTCTTCGCTAACTTACAACTTACCTTTTTCCAACCATGCCCCCTTAAGTGACACTTCCAATTTCGGTATCTAATAAGGTAGAGAATGATATGTCGTACTTCTACTAGTATATTTCTAGTGTACGCTGTTCGATAATAAAAAACATAGATTTAATAGGGTTGTTGGAAGAATGTAAAAGAATTGAAAAAGTGTAATCCTCTTTGTAAAATTTGTAATCTTACGTTCGGACATGTTTTTTGTCTTTGTTAATCACGCGGAAGTGCCCACGCAACAACTTAAAATTGTACATAAAAACGTAAACCCCTTCAGTTATATGACACACTAACTTTTGGGGTTTACGATAGAGCAAGCAAATTTTATTATTCATTTGCAGTCTTTTTCTTCGTCGTACGTTTTGGCTGACGCGGTTTTGGTTTATCCTTCTTTGCTTTTGCTAAAGAAGCTTGCAACGCCTCCATCAAATCGGTCACATTATCAGGAGTTGGCTTATCTTTTGCAGTTGTAACTTGTGCTGTATCCTTTTTCTGATCAATTAACGCAAGCAAATCATTTCTGTATGCATCCTCATATTTTTCTGGATCAAATGTAGACGTTAATTGATTAATGAGTAACTTTGCAGTATCCAACTCTTTCTTGCCCGTTTCGATTTGATCAGGTATATTCGGAACATCCTGGACATGACGAACTTCGTCAGGATAATGAATAGTTTCTACTACAATTGTATTTTGATAAACACGAATTACTGCAAGTTGTTCTTTTGAGCGTATCATCATTTTGGCAACACCAATTTTCCCCGTATCTTCAAGAGCCGTACGTAGGAGACTGTATGCTTTTGTCCCGCCTTCATTCGGGGATAAATAATAACTCTTTTCGAAATAAATTGGGTCAATTTCCTCCAACTTAACAAAATCGATAATTTCTACCGCTTTATCAGTCTGTTCCCTTTTAATTGCCTCTAAGTCCTCGTCATCAAGTACGACAAATTTATTTTTAACGTACTCATACGCCTTTACAATTTCATCTTCCTTTACTTCACGATCACAAACTGGACAAACCTTTTGATATTTTATCGGTGACTGACATTCTTTGTGTAGCTGACGTAAAGATACATCTTTATTTTCCGTTGCTGCATGCATTTTTACAGGGATATTAACAAGGCCAAAACTAATCGTACCTTTCCACATCGTATGCATGATTACGCACCTCCTCTTGTTTTTTCAACGTACAATATATAAATACAATGGTATAGCAACAGTTCTCATCATAGTAAAATATTCATTTCACCGTGAGCAACTAACAAAAAACGTTCCCCCATTGTGATTGTGCTAATTTTAAAGACCGTACGTGACATTTCACTATCGCGATTCAGCACGGTTAAGGTATAAAATCTGTCTTTTTATAGTTTGGCAATATATATTATTTTTATCCGAATGAAAGGATGGGTAACAAGCCATCATAAGAAGACAAAATGTATGAAGTTGTATTTCGTTTAAAATAGCAACACGAAATAACTAACCGAGCTTGATACTTCAATTAGAAACAGTAGGTGGAAAAATAACACCTAAACATCATATACGAGGAGTAAGATATATGGATATCATGAAGCCAATCGCAAGTAAACATATTCCGCAAGGAGACGAATGGTTTTATGAAGTAAAATATGATGGGTTCCGCTGTGTATTAGTATGGGAAAAGGAAGAAATTCGTTTAATAAGTAAAAACAATAAAGACTTAACAGATAAATTCCCAGAAATCATCGCAGGCTGTAAACGAATTGAAAAGGATATAGCCCCCTATCTTCCGCTTCAACTCGATGGCGAACTAGTCGTTTTAAATAATCCGATTCAAGCTAACTTTGCTTGGATACAAAAACGCGGGCGCCTACGAAGGCCCGATTTCATTCAGAAAGCAGCAGCCTCTCGACCCGCCTCTTACATGGCATTCGATCTGTTACAATTAAATGGCATCAATATGCGCTCACAAGAACTTTTCATACGAAAAAATAAATTACATACATTATTTGCTTCCATCAAATCCGAGCAAAAAGAACATCCACTACATTATGTTTTTCCATATGAACATCCAGATGACCTTTGGCGGGAGCTTTTTGTACATAAAGGAGAAGGGATTATTGCTAAACGGAGAAAAAGCAAATATTTATTTGCAAAGCAACATCATGATTGGTTTAAAATTAAAAATTGGCGCACCATTCACGGTATTGTAACGGCGTATCATCCTACAAATGGCTATTTTTCTATCCAAGTTTATGATGCCGACGGGAAACTAAAAAATATTGGAAAATGTAAACATCAATTAGAAGCGCAAGCGAAACAAACGTTAACGGAACTTTTTTTAACAAATGGTACATACAATGAAAATTATTATACATTACCACCTGCAATTTGTACTACGATTCATACGCTTGATTTATACGAGGAAGAATTACGTGAACCAGAATTCGTGGAGCTCTTACCTCACGATGACGCAACAAATTATACTGCAGACCGCGTTCAGCTAGAACAAGCCATGTTGCCTGATGACATAGACTACGCTAAACTTGATAAATTATATTGGCCTAAACCGGCATATACAAAAGGAGATTTACTCGTATATATGCGCGAAATCGCACCATACATGTTACCATTTTTAAAAAACCGTGCTTTAACAGTCATCCGTTGTCCAGAAGGAGTAGAGGAAGCATCATTTTTTCAAAAACATCTACCAAACTATGCACCTGATTTTATTGAACATGTTCCAAATGAAGCGGGCACAGAAAATTTAATACTATGTAACAATCTTGAGACACTCATTTGGTTTAGTAATCATGGCGCATTGGAATACCATGTTCCTTTTCAAACAGTCGCTACATCCACTCCCGAGGAAATTGTCTTTGATCTTGACCCTCCTGACCGTAACCATTTTTCATTGGCTGTTTTTGCTGCGACACTGATCAAACAAATGTTAGACGGTTTAAAACTTCAATCCTTCGTCAAATTGTCAGGGAATAAAGGTTTACAAATTTATATTCCGATACCGACTGGCAGTATGACTTATGATGAAACAGCAGTTTTCACACAGGCCATTGCTTGGACACTAGAACAGCAATATCCCGATTCCTTTACAACCGAACGACTGAAGAAAAACCGCAACAATAGACTTTATATTGATTATGTTCAACACGGAAAGGACAAAACGATTATCGCACCATATTCTCCACGAAGAACAGATGATGGTACAATTGCAATGCCGTTATTTTGGGACGAAATAAACGACACACTCCACCCAGCACAGTTTACAATTAAAAATGGTGTGAAGCGTATGCAAGAACTCGGGTGTCCTTTTGCAACATATCATCAAGTAAAAGAGAAGCAGATTTTAACAAACTTAAGGGCATTCATTTGAAAAAGGCATAGCGAAGATGATGAACGCTATGCCACTGCAAAGTAATGAAGCCCGATATGCTAAAGAAAACTTTTAGTGGAGCTTTCCGAGCAATCGTATAGATTGCGCACAAACAACTAATCCAAATGTATATATTACCCAAAAAATAGGGGAAGGAGCTTTTTACACTCCTTCCTCCCATTATAGTGAAATATTTTCTTCTATTGCCGCTCTATCTTGGAATATTTTTACATTTAATTTTTTCAATACACGCGCGGTCAATGTCCCCGCTAGAATACTATCATTCACGTTAATTGCTGTTCTCCCCATATCGATTAGTGCTTCTATCGAAATAAGTAGTCCAGCTAGAGCAACAGGAAGGCCCATTGAAGATAATACAATTAAGGCTGCAAATGTTGCACCACCACCAACTCCAGCAACACCGAATGAACTAATTCCGATAATGAGAATCAATTTCACAAGAAACGCTGGAGTAAATGGATCAATGCCAACGGTTGGCGCAATCATCACGGCTAACATCGCCGGATACATACCCGCACAACCATTTTGCCCGATTGTTGCACCAAAAGAGGCAGCCATATTGGAAATACCTGTATCAACTCCAAGTGAGTTTTTTTGCACTTGAATTGTCAATGGGATGGTACCTGCACTAGAACGTGACGTAAACGCAAATCCAAGTACTGGTATCACTTTTCGTACATATGTGAATGGGTTTAAACCAAACACTGCAACTAAAATAAAATGGAATATAAAGATAACGAACAACGCCACATAAGATGCGATAACAAATTTACCTAATTCCATAATACCGGCAAAATTTGTGCTCGCCACTGTATTAGCCATTAATGCTAAAATACCAAACGGTGTCAATCGTAAAATTAATGTGACAATCCGCATAATGACAGCGTATACTGCATTGACCATTTTCGTAAACATTTCCGCTTGTTCGGGATTTTTCCTACGTACGCCTAGTACTGCAATTCCGACAATCATGGAAAAGATCACAACCGCAATAACAGAAGTTGCCCGATCTCCTGTCATATCTAGAAATATATTAGACGGAATGAAATTCAATATTTTCTGTGGTGTGGATAGATTTTCCACTTCCCCTAAACGATCTTCCAGCATCATACCGCGATCTGTTTCAGCCTGCCCCGCTTCAATTTGCTCAGCGTTCAAATCAAAAATACCAGCTGTAACAACACCAATTAACGCTGCAACCATCGCCGTTGTAACAAGAAAACCGATAATCCAAGCCGCTATTTTCCCAAGCTCCGATGATTTTTCCAAATTAATAATGGATTGAATAATAGAGACCATGACAAGTGGAACAACAATCATCATTAATAAGCGAATATACCCATTTCCAATGATGCTATACCAATCAGTCGTTTGCCCCAATACAGTAGAATCGGCACCATATATAAATTGTAGAGCGAAACCTAATACAATACCAATACCTAAACCTGTAAAAACCCGTTTTGTAAATGAAACGTGCTTTCTTTGCATAAAGATTAACAAAGCCATAATTGCTAATAATACAACGATATTTATGATGACAAAACCCGTATTCATGTTTTCAACTCCCCCTGTTTTTTTAGTTTTCACATCATATGCGTTCCTACATAGACATGTGCACATTAATTTATATTATTCCGATTAAATTAGTATGCTTTATCATCATAATAGATTTATCGCTTATATTCAACTAAAAAATAATATTTCTACATGAATCTTTAATTACGCTTGAAGCGTATACATGTTATACATCAAATAAAAATTTACATGTGCATGAAACGATATGATGGTTAAATGTGCAAGGAGGTATTTCATGTTTGAAGAAATGAAAATAAGAAGTTTTGTCATTGGGTTTATCGGCACTCTGTTTGTCTTAGTCTTCCTTTTTCCTTCTGAGGAAGATTCACTTCTAGGTGACACTATTTTTTCTTATACATTGTTCGGTATCTTTCCCTTCATTTGGTTGAAAGTACAAACGAGAAAACAGCAACAATCCTTACTCTACCCAATATCGTTTAAGGGATTTTCCGGACAAGTTCCAAATTTACTTGGCTTGACGCTACTATTATTTATTTTTTCAATTGGTGCGGTATGGGTATCAAGTTACGGATTGTCATTTTTCTTCCCAAATTACGTAGAGGAAATGTTGCAAGATGACACCGAAATATTCGGTAGGGGTATCATTACTTTTTTATTTATATTATACATTTGTCTCGTTGGACCAATTGTTGAGGAATACATATTTAGAGGACTCCTTTTAAAGCGACTTGAGCGAAAGTTTCATATTATCGCTAGTTTAATTATCACGAATATCATTTTCGGTATTTTACATATGGATATCATTGGCGCTTTTATTTTTGGTATTGTTATGTCATTACTTTATTTAAAAACAAATAATTTACTAGTGCCCATATTCATCCATATATGTAACAATACATTCGTCTATATTCTTTTGGTTTTAGACGTTCCAATGCCTGATTTTTTAAATTACACAATGGTAGAACAATTATCAGCAGTTATGTTACCAAACCTAATTTTATTTCTCATACCAATTCCATTTCTTTATATGTATATCAAACAAACATGGAAAGGGGTCAGACCCCAAAAATAGTAGACGGGGGTAAAGTTAACCCCCGTCATTTTCAATATATTGTTTTAAAACTTGTGCTTGGTTATGTTCCTCGTCTTTTGCAGCATAAAGTAATGTCACCATTTCGGATTGTTGAATGATTTGTTTTAACTTCAGAAAAGCCGTCCTTTGTTCATCATTTTGCTTTAATTCACCTTTGTATTTTTCTGCAAAAGCAGGAAACTTGCTCACATCATGTGCAAACCATTTTCGCAAATCATGGGAGGGCGCAATTTCCTTTAACCATTCATCTAACTGCGCCTTTTCCTTGGATATCCCCCGTGGCCAAATACGATCCACCAAAATTCTTACACCATCTGCATTACTTGGTGCTTCATAGATTCGTTTGAGATGAACGACCAATCGACTCACTTCCTATTTTTGTTTATTCAATTTCAATTTTATTGTTCCCATTTGTTTCTACCTGTTTCATGTTACGGCTTGAGGCAAACCAACCGATGACCGCAATCGCAATTAAGACCGTGTAGAAGATGAGCTTCCATAGGGTCGAATGGGAAAAGTCAGCTGGAATCCAACCAATGTCCTCATGCCCTGCTACAATGATTGCCAATTTTACACCGACCCAACCAACAATTGCAAATGCAGCAATTTCTAAGCTTGGACGCTTGTTTAACAGTTCCACGAAAACATTCGCAGCAAACCGCATAATAATAAGTCCAATCATTCCACCAGCAAATACGACAATAAATTGCCCCGTATCTAAACTACCAACATGCCCAAGTCCTGTTGCCGGTAATGCTACTGCCAACGCTACTGCTGCTAAAATAGAGTCAACTGCAAAGGCTAAATCAGCAAATTCCACTTTCACAACCGTCCACCAGAAGCTTCCCGTAGAAGCCTCTTTTTGTTGTTCCACTATCTCAGGCTGATGTGCTTGCCGTTTATGAAGTTTCCGGTACAGGTTTGTAGAAGCAATGATTAATAAATAAGCAGCTCCGATTGCTTGTACTTGCCATACATCAACAAGAAAGGAAATAATAAACAAGGAACCAAAACGTAAAACAAACGCTCCTGCCAAACCATAGAATAGCGCTCTTTTTCGTTGCTTCTCTGGTAAATGTTTTACCATGATTGCTAATACGAGTGCATTGTCTGCTGCAAGTAAACCTTCTAATCCAATTAGAATGAGCAATACCCATCCATATTCTAATATTAGTTCCATTTTATCTTCTCCTTTTATGAAAGGCTTATTGTTTGTTGCTATTTCACTAGCGAAATTCAGATAAACTATTCCGTAACGTAACTTGGAAATTTAAGTAGCGCATACAAGCGCTCCGAAAATACACTGTGTGAAAAGCAGCATCAAATATGTGCTGTACCACACTCCCCTTTTTCCTTATAAATCCTTGGTCATCAATATGTATATCGTAAAACAAAAGCGCTGTTGGTACCGATTATACAAAAATGACCTTTACCCGTTTATTTCAGGTAAAGGTCCATTAAAAAAGAGACCTCTACCATGAACGGTAAAGGTCTCGCTAACAACGTCCGTTGCCAAAATAAGCCGGAGATTTCTCTCGTAATGACGACTTATTTTGTCCAGCTACTCCCCTTTAGGATTGTTACTTTTATTAAAACATGTGCAACGCTATAAAGTCAATAGTTTTTTAAATTGGTGAAAACATCATGGCAGTGTGAAGCTTCATAATAAGACAAAATAATATCATACCAAAATACTACGCATCACTTGCAATAATATCATGCATAACTTTTTCCATGAATTGTTTTAATTGTAATAAGCTTTGTTCACTTTCTTTACTGCTATTGCTTGAAACGCCATAATAACATTTAATCTTTGGTTCTGTTCCTGATGGCCGTAAACAAACCCAACTATCTTTTTCTAAAATAAACTTCAATACATTCTCTTGTGGTAACGCTATTTCTTCCTCTGATTGGTCTACAATCGTTCGCTTTATACTAGTCAAATAATCTTCCACCTCTAAAACATGTAAATGGGCGATTTTCTTCAAAGGTTGTTTGCGTATCGTCTCCATTATACGAGAGATTTGTTCAATGCCTTCTCTTCCTTCCAATGTAAGTGAAGACATTCCCTCCATGTAATATCCGTGTTGTTCATATAATTCTTCCAATGCTTCGAGTAATGTTTTCCCTTGTTGTTTCCAATAATATGCCATTTCACACGCCATAATGGATGCTTGCACCGCATCTTTATCACGGACAAAGCCTTGGACTAAATACCCGTAACTTTCCTCAAACCCGAACATAAACGTTTCGCCCGTTTCATCATAGTGATGTATTTTTTCAGCGATATATTTAAATCCAGTTAACGTATTTACAACTTCTACGCCATATTTTTCTGCAATAGCTTTTGCAAATTCTGTAGAAACAATCGACTTTAATACACGGGCATTTTGTAATAAAATAGGCTCCGTATGTTTTAATAAATAATCAACCATTAATGAGCCGAGTTGATTTCCTGTTAAAATCGTATATTCACCCGCTCTATTTTTCACCGCTACACCGAGTCGGTCTGCGTCTGGATCGGTAGCAAGTAAAATATCTGCGTTCTGTTTTTCTCCTGCTTCTATTGCGAGCGTAAACGCTTGATGCTCCTCCGGATTTGGCGATGCTACAGTAGAAAATGCTGGGTCCGGAACGGCTTGTTCTTCCACAATATGAACATGTTTAAAATTCATTTGTTGTAAACCTTGTTCAACGAGGTCACGTCCTGTACCGTGTAATGGTGTATAAACAATACTTAAATCTTTATTACGTTTAAAATCTATTTCACTTAATTTCGTAATAAGCTGCAACTGTTCTAAGTATGCATTGTCAATTTCCTGACCGACCCAAATTAATAGATCTTTTGCTTCAAGTTCATCTTGTTCCATAACCGGGATTGATAGTTCATCCTCGATTGCTTGAATTTTTTCAATGACAGCATCCGCTTCTTCGGGTATCATCTGGCCACCATCTTCATTGTACACTTTAAAGCCATTATATTCTGGTGGATTATGGCTCGCTGTAATCATAACTCCTGCTACGGTGCCTAAATAACGTACAGCAAATGATAAAAGTGGTGTTGGATGAATTGTTTTAAAAACATATGTTTTAATGCCATACATCCCGAGTACTTTTGCGGTTTCTAACGCAAATTCCTTCGACATATATCGAGAGTCATACGCTACGACGACACCACGATCTTTCACATTAACACATGCGACTAATAAGTAATCTGCCAATCCGCTAACAACTTTTCGAATTGTATACTTATTCATCCGATTTATTCCTGGTCCCAAAATGCCGCGCATCCCACCAGTACCAAATGTTAATTCTTTATAAAAAGCTTCATGTAATTGTTCTTCGTTACTCTCTTCTAGTTGACGTTTCAAAGCTAGATCTAAATCTTCTTTTGACATCCATGCTTCATATACGTTTTTCCAGTTTTCCATTTAACTATTTCCCCCATGTAGGTGATATGCTCAAATTTTAGCATATTTTGACGGTTTATTCTATTGATGTTTATGATGATGATGTGGATAATTTGTGATCTTAATCAGTAGCATTCTACTTACGATATACAATAGAGGTTCCTACTTGCTCATATCCAATCTTTTGATATATTCCATTTGAAGTTGGATTTGCATCATCTGTATATAAGGCACAAAATCGATATCCTTCCTGTAAAAGCCTCAACGAAAGTGCACTGACTGCATTTGTTGCATAACCTTTCCGTTTAAATTTATCTGGCGTAAATACTGCATTTACTGTCGCACCATGCCTTGTTGCTCTAGCTTTATTTACCATAGATACTGGAACTTGATTGACCATCCATAAATAAGACGACTTTTGCTCAATAAATCGGGTAGCCATCTCTTTTGCTTGTTCCTCTGTCATGCTTTCATTTATTTGTTTTCCAAATTGAACGAGCCAATCGGATATAAGATCATGATATTTCATTGTAGCGACAACTAATTCCCCAGGACCTTCTGGCAATAACTTTACATCATGTAACTGATAGATTCGTTGTTTCATATGCTCGTGCAATATTTCCTTTTCCTTCAAGCGATGGTATTCCTGTACAAAATGTACCGTAGCAGTAGTTGGTCCAATTACACCAGGTATTTCTTTTTCCTGCTCGATTAGCGTGTGCACGATACATTTCAAAACAATTGGTGGGACATGATTGACATCTGGCAAGATCCAATTATTCCCTGGGGTTTGCATCAAGCAATAGATGACCTTTCCATCGTTTTCTACTAAACCAAGGTAAACTCCTTCTATCATAGGTTGAGATTTCATTCGTTCAACCAAACCCAACAATAAATTGTTACATGCCTCCTTTTCTTCCAATAGGTTGGTAACCTTATCACTAAACTTTTGTATCGATTGTTCAAAATATATATTCACTGACTCACCCCATTAATTTTTGTAATTATAGTACAACAGGAATTTTGCGTCAACGTCCTATATTAAAAACAATTGCAGATGTATATTTTCCTTGCTAAACTGAAGAAAAGGAGCGTGAATATACTTGACGATAAAACATATGACAAAAGAACAACTAGAACATGAACTCACCAATTTAAAAGCTGATTATGCACGGATTCAAAGTGATATGGATAAATTGGAGTACGTAAAAGGCCGTGTTTCTTCCGCCGAAGAACAACTCATTCGATTGGAAAAAGAAATTGCAGCAATTTATGCAGCACTAGAAAAGTTTGATGATTGAGAAGCAAAATAAAAAGGCTCTACAATAAATAGTGTTGGTGATAAAAATTCACTAACACTATTTTTAGTATTAGTAAAAATAGAAAACAAGTGAGTTTCCCTGTAGAATTAAAGT
>NZ_JBHLWL010000008.1:0-94273 GCF_042432965.1 Paracerasibacillus soli
TATCTAACATTACGTTGGACTTAAATGAAACCGCCGTATACGGAACCGTACGTACGGTGGTGTGAGAGGTCGGAGGTTAGTCACCTCCTCCTACTCGATTCAAAAATGATTGATTATAAACAGTGAAATTCGTACAAACTAATGGTGTCTTTTTAAAAGTGTGAATAAATCTTTAACAATTGAAGCTTTACATTAAAAATGGAGGAGAAAAATGAAACAAATGAAGGAAAGTATACTTAAACAAAAAGGATACCGTCTACATGTTGTGCAAACTAATAAATTTAAAACCATCCATGTCGTTGCAAAATTAAAAGCACCTTTGTCTAGAGATACGATTACATACCGATCCCTGTTACCTTATGTGTTGCAACAAGGTCCTAAAAGCTATCCGACTAGAAAAGCGTTGAGTGATCAACTGGATTATTTATATGGGGCGGTATTATCAATTGATGGTGCAAAAAAAGGCGAAAATCATATTATTAGTTTTCGACTTGAATTAGCAAATGAAAAATTCATACGTGATGAAAGTGGGATATTTAAAAATGCAATGGCGTTATTTCACGATATGATTTTCAACCCAAATATTGAAGATGGGGCTTTTATAGATGCTATTGTAAAACGAGAAAAGGATACATTGCGTCAACGAATGTCTGCGATGTTAGATGATAAAATGAGTTATGCGAATTTACGATTAGTTGACGAGATGTGTAAAGATGAGTTGTATCATCTTCATGTACATGGTTATGAAGATGATTTGGATACAATATCGGGGGAAAATTTGTACAATTATTATCAAACCGCTTTAAATGAAGATCTTTTCGATATATATGTTTTGGGAGATTTAGAAGAAGAGACCGTAAAAGCGTTATTTTCAACTACGTTTGAAAGAGAACGAGTATATAAAGAGGATGAACATATAAAGCAAACAAAGCAAAAGTATGAAATCTCCGAGCCTAAGGAAATTGTAGAAAAGCAAAACGTACAGCAAGCAAAACTGCATATTGGCTTTCGAACAAACTGTACCTTTAAAGATAAGGAATATGCAGCAATGCAATTATTCAATGGAATATTTGGTGGATTCCCAAGCTCTAAATTGTTTTTGAACGTACGAGAAAAGCATAGTTTAGCTTATTATGCCTCCTCCAGGTTGGAAAGTCATAAAGGTTTACTGCTCGTTTTTAGTGGGATAGCTCCGAAAGATTATGAGCAGGCGAGAGATGTTATTTTTGAACAATTAGAAGCAATGAAAAATGGTGAAATTACAGAAGAAGAAATGAAACAAACGAAAGAATTAATTGTAAGTCAATTGTTAGAAACATTGGATCACCCACAAGGAATTATTGAGATTCTTTACCAACAAGTAATTGCCCAGACAACGTATTCGCCAGAACAATTGATAAATGATATTCAACATGTAACGAAACAGGATTTGGTAAATTTTGCAAATCAAGTAATTACAGATACGATATATTTATTAACCGCAGAAGGAGGCGATAGTCATGCATAAAAAAGATTATGATTATATCAAGGAAACAGTTTACACGGAACAACTTGATAATGGTCTCACCGTTATACTATTGCCGAAACAGGGACTGTCAAAAACGTATGCTATCTTTTCAACAAATTACGGTTCAATTGATCGAACATTTACACCGATAGGACAGGATGAGATGATTACTGTTCCAGATGGTGTCGCTCATTTTCTAGAACATAAATTATTTGAGAAGAAAGACTATGATGTGTTTGCGGATTTTAGTAAACAAGGTGCTTCTGCTAATGCATTTACATCATTTACTAAAACAGCTTATTTATTTTCTGCAACTAATCACGTTGAAAAGAATGTGGAAACACTACTTGATTTTGTTCAAGACCCTTATTTTTCGGATCAGTCGGTGGAAAAGGAAAAAGGAATCATTGGTCAAGAAATTACGATGTATGATGACCAATCGGATTGGCAGTCTTTTATGGGAACATTAAAAGCCTTATTCCACGAATTTCCAGTAAATATTGATATAGCTGGTACAGTTACTTCTATTGATACAATCACAAAGGAAATATTGTATACTTGTTACAATACATTTTATCATCCTGAGAATATGACATTTTTTGTAACAGGTAACTTTGAACCGGAAAAAATGATGGTATTAATAAAGCAAAACCAAGCGAAAAAGTCATTTGAAAAAATGACGGAAATAAAACGTGAATATCCAAAAGAGGCATTAGAAGTGGCGCATCAACATTATACGATGCATATGCCGGTATCTACTCCAAAATGTACGATTGGCATAAAGGAATCCGTAACATCTTTAGAAAAGGATGCGTTTGTTCAGCGAGATATATTTCAAGATATGATTCTCACATATTTTTTTTCAAAAGGTGGTCCATTTTATGAAGAATTATATGACGAGCATTTGATTGATGCAAGTTTTTTCTTTGAAACGAATTTAGAGAAGACATTTGGTTATTCCATTATTGGTGGTAACTCACAAAAACCAGATGAATTTATCCGGCGTGTGAAAGAATTACTAATGTCAACACGTTCAAAAGTGTTAACAGACAATGAAGTAGAACAAATGAAAAGGAAAAAAATCGGACAGCTGATACGCTCGTTAAATTCTTTAGAGAGTACTGCGAATAAATTTATCCATTATCATACAGTAGGGGTGGACTATTTTTCATTAATCCCTACCATTCAGTCTGTTACAACGGAAGATGCAAATAGGTTCTTGCAAGATTGGATTAAACCAGAATGTATGGCTTCAAGCATAATTATGGCAGAATAAGGAGAGTTCTATGGGGAAGAATGTATTAATCTTTGGTGCAAGTGGTGATATTGGTAGTGAAATTGCGGTACATTTAGGGAATTTAGGTTACTCGTTAGTCCTTCATTATCATCAAAATAGAGATAAAATAAATGAAATTTATGAGCGCCTTGAAAATCCTACGTCTATATTAGGGTATTTTCAAGCCGATCTCACAAAGTTTACAGAAATTACCCGCTGTTTGGATGAAATTTGGTATCCCGTAGATGCCATTATCTTCGCAAGTGGACATTCGTATACGGGAATTTTTCAAGAAATGCCCGTAAAAGAGATGGATAACCTTTTGTCTGTCCATGTAAAAGCTCCTTGGATGATTTGTAAACATTTATTGCCACAAATGATACAACGAAAATCCGGTCACATAATTTTTATTACATCTATTTGGGGAGATTACGGTGCGAGTAATGAAGTTGTGTATTCTTCTGTAAAAGGTGCGCAAAGTAGTTTTGTAAAGGCATTAGCCAAAGAAGTAGGACCAAGTGGCATATCCGTTAATGGGATTAGTCCGGGCTTTATTGAAACAAAAATGAATAAACAATTTACGAAGGAAGAACGATTAAATATTTATTCGGAAATACCTTTAAATCGCGGCGGATTCCCAAGTGAAATCGCATTTACTGTCCAATTTCTTTTGGATAAAAGGTCACAATATATCCAGGGCGAAATCATTCGTATAAACGGTGCATGGATATAGTATAAATAGACATTATTCCTCCAAAATTATGTGTATAAACAACACGTATCTTCAAATACTAACAATGAATAATCGAAGGAGGAATGAACATGTCTGTACTTGAAAATTTTGATTCGTGGAAACAATTTTTATCAAATCGATTAGATCAAGCGAAATCACAAGGAATGTCTCAAGATACAATTTCAAATGTAGCATATGAAATCGGCGATTACTTGGCTAAAAGTGTAGATGCTAAGAATGATGAACAAGCGATGTTACGCGAGTTGTGGAATGCAGCATCAAAAGATGAACAGCAAGCAATTGCAAGTGCAATGGTAAAGCTTGTACAACAATAAAAAAGATGAATTTATATGCTGGAAGCTGTAATTTTTTACAGCTTCTTTTACTCACTTCTTATTAAATTTTATACTCCAATAAAAAAAAGACGAAATTAAGAAAAAGATAATTGCATTTATAGTATCTATTCGTTAACATTATAGGAGTACATATTTTATAAGGAGTATGCTATGAAAAAAACAGAATGGTATATTGAATATGAAATCCTGATTAACCGACCTGGTTTATTGGGAGATATCGCTTCATTACTAGGCATGCTTTCCATTAATATAATTATGATAAATGGTGTAAAAGACGCTAGACGTGGATTACTCATTCTTGCAAAACATGATGATCAAATAAAACGATTACGTACAATTATAAACACAATGGACACGATTCGTTTAATAAAGATACGCAAACCAAAACTTCGAGATAAATTAGCAGTGAGACATGGTAGATACATAAGTAGAGATAGTGATGATCATAAGACGATCCGTTTTGTACGAGATGATCTAGGATTATTAGTAGATTTTATGGCTGAGTTATTTAAAACAGAGGGGCATAAATTAATTGGAATAAGAGGAATGCCGCGGGTAGGTAAAACTGAATCTGTTGTTGCAGCTAGTGTGTGTGCGAACAAACGTTGGGTGTTTGTGTCGAGTACGTTATTAAAACAAACGATACGTAATCAGTTAATTGAAGGTGAATACAGTCCTGATAATATTTATATTATGGATGGTATCGTTTCAAAACATCGTGCTAGTGAAAAGCATTGGCAATTAGTGAGAGAAATTATGCAGTTGCCTGCTGTAAAAGTGATCGAACACCCTGATATATTTGTACAAGCTACAGAATATGACATACAAGACTTTGATTATATTATCGAACTTAGAAGTCATGAGGAAGAAGAAATTACATATCGGGATGTTGAAAGTACACAATTCGATAGGGGATTTAATATGTTTGATTTTTAAAATTGGATGGTGTTATGAATGGGAATAGGAATACGATTAAAGGAAGCTAGAGAGGAAAAAAATATATCCTTATCTAGTTTACAGGAAACGACGAAAATACAAAAACGATATTTAAAAGCGATTGAAGAGGAAAACTTTAGTTTGTTACCTGGAAAGTTTTACGCACGTGCCTTTATTCGAGAATATGCTATTGCTGTTGGTTTAAATCCCGAAGAACTATTAGAAGAATATAAAGAGACTGTTCCAGTTCCGGATGAAGAACAAACGACACAATATTCAAGAATAGGCCGTTCAAGAAAAGATAGTAATACAAAAGGTAGTTCTTTTGCTTCGTTTATTCCAACGATTATAGTTGTATTATTAATCATTGGTATTGCTTTTGCCGCATGGTATTTTATTATGCAGAAATCTGGTACTGCAACAGATGAAGAAGATAAGAAACTGAATGATAATGAAATCTATTTACCGAACCAGGATAAAGATGAAGAGGCGAATGATAATGGATCTGTAGATGAAGAAACTACAGATGAGAATGCTACAACGGAGGAAAAACAATCGGAGGCGGAACCTAAGCTGGTTGTTTTGAAAGAGGGGACTGGTTCGAGACCAGAATCAACGTTGGCATTACAAAATCCGGGAGATAAAATTACCGTAACATTAAATTCTAAAGATAAAGTATGGTTAGAAGTTAAAAATGGTAGTGATGAGAGAGTATTTTATGATAATTTAACGACGGATCAATCGCCTTTAGAATTGGATATGACGGGACAGGATAGCATGTACTTTAATATTGGTAATGCCAGTAATTTATCGATTAATATTAATGGTATTGATCTAGATTACCCTGTAGATCCTAATAAATTTGTCACACAAAAGATTTGGGTAGAAGTACAAAAAGAAACAGAAACAGAATGATGGTGAATAAACCCTTCCCTATGTACAATGGAAGGGTTTTATGCCTTATTAAAAGAAGATAAAAATACTTGCAAGAATCAGGAGGAAATTTTAACAATGAATATACCTAATCGCATTACGCTATCACGTATTATACTTATTCCCGTTTTTATTATACTAATGAGCGCTCCATTGAATTGGGGTGAATGGCCGATTGGAAATGGGGTATTGCCCATCAGTCATTTTGTAGCGGCAATGGTCTTTATTATAGCTTCAGCAACGGACTGGGTTGATGGCTATTATGCCAGAAAGTATAAACTTGTTACAAATATGGGCAAATTTTTAGACCCACTTGCTGATAAATTACTTGTGGCATCTGCGCTTATTATACTTGTTCATTTACAATTTGCTCCTGCTTGGGTTGTCATTGTCATTATAAGTAGAGAATTTGCTGTAACAGGGCTTCGTTTAGTTGCCGCTGGTGAAGGAATTGTATTAGCAGCAAGTAAATTAGGTAAGGTTAAAACATTTACACAATTACTTGCTATTGCCTTGTTATTGTTACATAATTATCCGTTTTCCTATATACCGTTCCCATTTGCAATAATTATGTTATATATATCACTGTTTTTCACTGTGCTATCTGGTTATGAATATTTCGCTAAAAACTGGAACGTAATGAGGAATTCCAAATGACAAAAAAACTTAAAGCTGAAGTAATTGCAGTTGGTACGGAACTATTACTCGGACAAATTGCAAATACAAATGCACAGTGGATATCACAACAATTAGCTTCACACGGGATAGACGTATATTATCATGAAGTTGTTGGAGATAATTTACGTCGAGTAGAGCATAGTTTTCGTTGTGCAATGGAACGATCCAATTTTATTATTGTGACTGGCGGACTTGGTCCAACCGAAGATGATTTAACAAGAGAAGCATTTCAAAAAATGACACAATATGAAATGATAGAGCATGAAGCATCGATGGAGAAAATTTCAGCATATTTTAAAAAACATCATACTGAAATGACAGAAAATAATCGTAAACAAGCACGTGTATTTAAACAAGCGCACGTTTTTTCAAATAGACATGGAATGGCTCCTGGTATGGCAGTTTCCTATCAACAAACTGAGTGGATTTTTCTTCCAGGTGTACCTCGAGAAATGAAACAGATTTTTTCTGATGAAGTCATTCCATATTTACTAAAAAAACTAGGGCATCAAACAATAATTAAATCGTTGAATTTGCGTTTTATAGGCATCGGTGAAGCTAAGTTAGAACATGAGATAGCAGACCTTATTCAGAAACAGTCTAATCCGACTATTGCCCCACTTGCCCAAGAAGATGGCATGGTTATTCGATTAACAGCAAAAGAAAATTCAACAACAGCAATCCAACAATTATTAGAAAAAACGAAAGATGAAATTTTAGCGCGTGTGGGCTCTTTCTTTTATGGTGTGGATGATGAAACATTGGAGAAAAAAGCAGTATATTTATTGCGACAGCATAAAAAAATGATTGCAGTTGCCGAAAGTTTAACAGGTGGCAAATTTACAGAAAAAATTATTTCGGTAACGGGAGCATCG
The DNA here is from genome assembly GCF_042432965.1 of Paracerasibacillus soli. Taxonomy (NCBI): domain Bacteria; kingdom Bacillati; phylum Bacillota; class Bacilli; order Caryophanales; family Bacillaceae; genus Paracerasibacillus; species Paracerasibacillus soli. The sequence goes on from NZ_JBHLWL010000008.1 coordinate 7,295, forward strand.
GAAGTATGTCGTGGTGGTATTGTTTGTTATGATACGAAAGTTAAAAGAGATGTTGTTGGAGTGTCAGAAGAGACGATTCGAACAAAAGGGACAGTAAGTGAAGCGTGCGCGAGTGAAATGGCAGCTAATATTAGAAGGTTATTAACTGCTAATATCGGCATGAGTTTTACAGGCGTGGCTGGTCCACAATCGATTGAAAATAAGCCGGTTGGGACAGTTTTCATCGGATTACATGATGATAAAGGTAATCACATCATCCAAGAGCATTTATTTACAGGCGATCGGGAGTCTATTAGACGAAAATCGGTATTAAAAGGTTTGGAAATCTTAATTCAATTTTTAAAGGATGAAAATAGATAGAATATCCATTTTAGTACGATGACCTAAGGGATTTTACTATTTTCGCTAGTGCAATTTATAATTTTAAGAGTAATATTACCTTGAAAATATAAGAACGTTTATTCGATTAACACTTGGCATTTCAACAAAAATAAAGTATGATAGAGATAGATAAAAAGGAGGTTGTCTTCATTGAGCGAAAGAAAACAGGCGCTAGATATGGCATTGAGACAAATAGAGAAACAGTTTGGTAAAGGTTCGATTATGAAACTAGGAGAACAAGCCCATCAAAAATTAGCATCTACTCCAAGTGGTTCCCTTGCTCTTGACATTGCATTAGGAATAGGTGGTTATCCAAAAGGTAGAGTAATTGAAATCTATGGACCTGAATCATCAGGTAAAACAACGGTAGCATTACATGCGATTGCAGAAGCACAAAGAAATGGTGGTCAAGCTGCATTTATCGATGCTGAACATGCTTTAGATCCAACATATGCAAGAGCATTAGGTGTTAATATCGATGAATTACTTTTATCACAACCGGATACAGGTGAGCAAGCATTAGAAATAGCTGAAGCACTCGTTCGTAGTGGTGCAGTTGATATTGTTGTCATTGACTCTGTTGCGGCATTAGTTCCAAAAGCGGAAATTGAAGGTGACATGGGAGATGCGCATGTAGGATTACAAGCACGATTAATGTCACAGGCTCTTAGAAAACTATCAGGTGCAATTAATAAGTCGAAAACAACAGCAATCTTTATTAACCAAATACGTGAAAAAGTTGGTGTTATGTTCGGTAATCCAGAAACAACGCCAGGAGGACGTGCACTTAAATTCTATTCATCTATTAGACTAGAAGTACGTCGTGCGGAAACATTAAAACAGGGAAATGATATGGTAGGTAACCGTGCTCGTATAAAAGTTGTGAAAAATAAAGTTGCCCCACCATTTAAGCAAGCAGAAGTCGATATCATGTATGGTGAAGGAATTTCAAGAGAAGGTGAGCTACTTGATATTGGCTCCGATCTTGATATCGTACAAAAAAGTGGTGCGTGGTATTCCTATGAAGGAGAGCGTCTCGGTCAGGGTAGAGAAAATGCAAAACAGTTTTTAAAAGAAAACCCTAAAATGACAGATGAAATTCATCACGCAATTAGAAATCACTACAACCTAGACGATGAAGCAGAAAATGAAGCGGAAGATGCAAAATTAGAGCAAGAAACATTAGATGTATAATCTAATATACTTTTTATAAGCCCTTTACATAAAATTTGTAGAGGGCTTTTCTTTATCATGACAGAATCATTCCTTGGAATAAAAATGTTCTCATCGTGTAAACATTGAAAAAGATGTCTACAATATTAAATAGTTGTGACGTTTTCTTGACATTGGGTCATTTGAGATTTAAAATTAAAACTGTATAATTTTATATTTTATTATACAATGTGATTTTTATTCATGAATATGGTACATGCCGACAAATAATGAATGGTTACAAATTGATAGCAATAGGAGGTGAAATCGATGGAAAAAACCGTCATCTCCATTTTGCTTCCCTTAATTTTCTTGATCGGCGGTATAGTTGTTGGTTATCTAATTCGTAAATCGATAGCAGAGGCTAAAATTTCCAGTGCAGAAACGTTGGCAAAACAGATAATTGAAGAAGCAAATCGTAATGCTGAGGCTGCTAAAAGAGAAGCACTTCTTGAGGCAAAGGACGAAAACCATAAACTTCGTCAAGAAGCAGAACAAGAGCTTAGAGAACGAAGGTTTGAAGTACAAAAGCAAGAAAATCGCCTAATGCAAAAGGAGGAAACCCTGGACCGAAGAAGCGAAACGCTTGATAAGCGTGAACTTCTGTTGGAGAACAAAGAAACATCTCTAACTGAAAAACAACAACATATTGAAGAAATGGAAAGCAAAGTGGAAGCTCTACTAAATGAGCAGCAGATGAAGCTTGAGCGTATATCTGGCTATACGACAGACCAAGCGAGACAAGTTATTTTGCAACGCATTGAAAAGGAATTAAGACAAGAGTCAGCAGTAATGGTTAAAGAAGCGGAAAATCGTGCAAAAGAAGAAGCAGACAAAAAGGCGAAAAATATCCTTTCTTTAGCATTGCAACGCTGTGCAGCTGACCACGTTGCTGAGACTACTGTATCGGTAGTTAATCTTCCAAATGATGAGATGAAGGGCCGAATTATTGGACGTGAAGGCCGAAACATCCGTACGTTAGAAACATTAACAGGAATCGATTTAATTATCGACGATACACCTGAGGCAGTCATTTTATCAGGCTTTGATCCTATTCGCCGAGAAATTGCTCGAATAGCTTTAGAAAAGCTTGTACAAGATGGCCGTATCCATCCTGCGAGAATTGAGGAAATGGTGGATAAAGCCCGTCGGGAAGTAGACGAGCATATCCGGGAAGTAGGAGAGGAAACAACATTTGAAGTTGGGGTACATGGTCTCCATCCGGATTTAGTTAAAATACTTGGACGCCTAAAATATCGTACAAGCTATGGTCAAAATGTCTTAAAACATTCGACGGAAGTTGCATATCTAGCAGGTTTACTAGCTGCTGAATTAGGTGAAGATGAATCATTGGCAAGACGTGCTGGGTTACTCCATGATATTGGTAAAGCAATCGATCATGAAGTAGAAGGAAGTCATGTTGAAATCGGTAAAGAACTTGCAATGAAGTATAAAGAACACGAAGTCGTGATTAATGCAATTGCTTCCCATCACGGTGATGAAGAGCCTACGTCTACTATATCTGTTCTAGTGGCAGCAGCAGATGCACTTTCAGCTGCAAGACCAGGAGCGAGAAGTGAGACACTTGAGAATTACATCAAACGTCTAGAAAAACTAGAAGAGATATCTGAATCATTTGCTGGTGTAGAAAAATCGTATGCTATTCAAGCAGGTAGGGAGATTCGCATTATCGTAAAACCAGAAGAAATTGACGATATCGCATCGATTCATATTGCAAGAGATATAAGGAAACGAATTGAAAGTGAATTGAATTATCCAGGTCATATTAAAGTGACCGTTATTCGAGAAACAAGAGCAGTTGAATATGCAAAATAAAAGCGAAGCGATGTCTTCGCTTTTATTTATTTTTAGGCTTATTGTTTTCTTCAAGGGATAGATGGCTAGTATATGACCTATTACACTAAATACTCAAACTGTCTAGTAGTGCTAGGTTGTTTTTCGCTACGGACCGTCGCTTTCTGTGGGCAACGTCGGCATACCCCAGTGTTGGGGCAAGGCTGTGCCCGCGGAAAGCGAAGTATTCTGCCGAAGCGATGTTAGCAAGCTAATTAAGTTTAAAGACAAATTTTCACTACTGAACAGCTTAGGTCAACGGTGACAATTCAATGTAATAAAATAACAAGAATATATCGATTTAAGTAAAATGTCTTTGACATCACAGTTTGAATATGAAACACTAATAGTAAAATTAGAAAAGAATGAGGAATTACAATGAAAATATTATTTATCGGTGATGTAGTAGGATCACCTGGAAGAGAAATGGTACAACAGTACCTACCAAAAATTAAAGAAAAATACCGTCCACATGTTACGATAGTAAATGGAGAAAATGCAGCAGCTGGAAAGGGAATTACGGAAAAGATTTACAAGCAATTTCTCGAATGGGGTGCCCAAGTTGTGACAATGGGAAATCACACATGGGATAAAAAAGAAATCTTCGAATTTATAGATGATGCAAAGTATTTAATTCGCCCCGCTAACTTTCCAGCAAATAATCCGGGTAAAGGACTTGTATTTATAAATGTGAATGGTGTAGAAGTGGCAGTTATTAATCTGCAAGGTAGGACATTTTTGCCAGCGATTGAAGATCCTTTTACAATGATTGATACGCTCATTCAACAAGCTAAGAAAAGAACAAATATTATATTTGTTGATTTTCACGCTGAAGCGACAAGTGAAAAGCAGGCTTTAGGCTGGTATGTAGACGGAAGGGCAAGTGCAGTTGTAGGAACACACACGCACACACAAACAGCAGATAATCGAATTTTGCCAAAAGGAACAGCCTATATTACAGATGTTGGTATGACCGGGCCATACGATGGAATATTAGGGATGCAAAGAGAGGCAGTATTAAAAAGATTTTTAACTAATTTACCAGTTCGTTTTGAAGTAGATAAAGATGGTAGGGCACAATTAAATGCATTTTTAGTTACAATTGATGATAAAGCAGGCCGTGCTTTGGATACAAAAAGAGTAATGATTAATGATGATCATCCATTTTTAATTTGAGTATTTGAATTTTTAGATATTTTCCTTCATAATAAAGGTAATAAGGTATCATCTCCAGGAATATAGTAGCAATAGAACTACAATAGTAAATGAGGAGGTACTAGTAATGGACATATTAAAAGTGTCAGCTAAATCAAATCCAAATTCAGTAGCAGGAGCACTTGCAAATGTATTACGTGAACGCGGCTCAGCAGAAATACAGGCAATCGGTGCGGGTGCTTTAAACCAAGCCGTAAAAGCAGTAGCTATTGCAAGAGGATTCGTAGCACCAAGTGGTGTTGATTTAATTTGTATTCCGGCCTTTACTGATATTATGATTGAGAATGAAGAACGGACTGCAATTAAATTAATTGTAGAACCAAGATAAGATAATATAATTTTTACATAGCGTTGCGTACATACGCAACGCTATTTTTTTGAAACGAGTACAAAGTGACAAATTTACGAATTTCTTAGCAGTTGGTAAATAGTTTTTATTTGCGCTTGTATACTACTGTTGTTAAATTTATGTAAAGGCTTTATACTGTAATAATGTATACGTCTGTCTATTTAAGCAGAAAGAAATGAGAAAGGAGATAGAATAATGAATGAACAACAAAGAAAAGCGCAAGCACAAATTAAACAGGTGACTTCCTTGGACAGAAAATCCAATCAGGACAAACCGTTATCTGAAAAAACAACTGCTGACTTTGCGAAATACTTTGAAAGTACATATCAACCACCTGATATAAAGAAAGCGAGAAAACGTGGTCGTGAAAAAGTAGAAGTTCATTACGACTTTGAGATTCCGAAAGATATGCAAGCTATTGGGCAAGGTAAGAAATTTTTAATTCGTACATATGGTTGTCAAATGAATGAACATGATACCGAAGTAATGGCAGGAATTCTATCGGACATGGGTTATGAGTCGACAACAGAAACAGAAGAAGCTGACATCATTTTATTAAATACATGTGCCATTCGTGAAAACGCTGAAAATAAAGTCTTTGGAGAAATAGGACATTTAAAACCACTGAAATTAGAAAAGCCGGATCTAATAGTTGGAGTATGTGGATGTATGTCTCAGCAAGAATCTGTTGTTAACCGCATCATGCAAAAACACCAACATGTTGATCTTATCTTTGGTACACATAATATTCATCGTTTACCACATCTTGTAAAAGAAGCAATGTTTAGTAAAGCACAAGTTGTAGAAGTGTGGTCGAAAGAAGGAGATATCATTGAGAATCTTCCGAAGGTTCGCCAAGGTAAAATTAAAGCATGGGTGAACATTATGTATGGGTGTGATAAATTCTGTACATATTGTATTGTACCGATGACACGTGGAAAAGAGCGGAGCCGTCGTCCTGAAGATATTATTCAAGAAGTGCGACATTTAGCATCGCAAGGTTATCAAGAAGTGACATTACTTGGCCAAAACGTGAATGCATATGGGAAAGACTTCGAGGATATGGACTATACATTTGGTGATCTCATGAATGACATGCATAAAATTGATATACCACGAGTCCGTTTTACAACATCACATCCAAGGGATTTTGATGATCACTTAATTGAAGTGCTAGCACAAGGTGGCAATTTGTTGGATCATATTCATTTACCAGTCCAATCAGGAAGTAGTGAAGTTTTACGAAGAATGAATCGTAAATATACGCGTGAAGATTATTTGGAACTTGTACGTAAAATCCGTCAGGCAATACCTAATGCGACATTAACAACAGATATTATTGTCGGGTTTCCTAACGAGACCGCAGAACAATTCGAAGAAACAATGACGTTGATGGAAGAAGTTGGTTTTGAAGCAGCATACACGTTCATCTACTCACCAAGAGAAGGAACTCCTGCAGCTGCTAGAAAAGATGATGTATCTGAAGAAACGAAGAAACAACGATTATATCGTTTAAATGAATTGGTCAATAAACAATCAGCGGAAGCGATGAAAAGTTATGCAGGTAAAACCGTCAAAGTATTAGTGGAAGGCGAAAGTAAAAGGGATCCGGATGTTTTGGCTGGATATACTGAAAAAAGTAAACTTGTAAACTTTAAAGGTCCAAAATCTGCAATCGGGAAAATTGTAGAAGTGAAAATAACAGAAGCAAAAACTTGGTCTCTTGATGGTGTAATGGTAGAAAATACAGTTGAGGTGAACTAACAATGGCAGAATACACACGTAAAGAAGTGCTTGACGAAGCAAAGAAACTGGCAAAAATGCTTGCTAATATAGATGAAATTAATCGTTTTAAGCAAGTGGAAGCAAAAATCAATGGAAATAGAAAAGTTCAACTTTATATTTCACAAATTAAAGCATTACAAAAACAAGCGGTTAACTTACAAGCATATGGGAAGCAAGAAGCACTAAAAAAGGTAGAAACAGAATTAGATCGCTTACAAACAGAATTAGATGATATTCCGGTAGTACAGGAATTTAAAGATACACAGACGGCAGTAAATGATGTGTTACAACTTATAACTGGTACAATTGCGCGAGAAGTAACAAATGATGTAATTGAATCTACAGGTGGCAGTGTACTAAGAGGAGAAACAGGATCAAAATTACAAAATCCAACAACGTGTAGTTGAGTGTTGAAGAGAATAATAAGGTTGGGACGAAAGAAGGATAATCTTTTTACGTCCCTGCCTTTTTTCATTCTTTTTTCTTCATGCATATAATGAAAAAGATTCCTTGTTTCGAAAACTTCTCTACATTTCATCTTTAGTTATGCACTTTAGGTATTTGTCTTGCATAAACTGACTATGAAAAAGGAGGAGGTAGTGTAATTATGAGTTTCTTAGATAAGGATTATCGGGAAATTATAACGAAAGCAGTATGTGGTAAAGGTAAAAAGTTCACACAGACAACTCATTCTGTTACACCATCACATAGACCGTCAAGTATTTTAGGATGTTGGGTTATAAACCATTTATATAACGCCAAGAAAAAATCAAAAGATACGGTAGAAGTCAATGGAAGTTATGACATCAACATTTGGTATTCGTATAATGACAATACGAAAACAGAAGTTATAACTGAAAGGGTCACGTATTGTGATGTTATTCCACTAGCTATTCGGGATGAGCATTGTATTAATGATGATTATGATGTAATTTGTAAGGTTACACAACAGCCAAATTGCTTAGAATGTAGCATATCTAAAAAAGGGCATAAGATAAATGTTGATATTGAACGTGAGTTCCTAGTGCAAGTTATCGGTGAAACGAAAATTTATGTTAAAGTGGACCCGAAAGGACATAAATATGCTGATGACGAAGATGAGGTTTGGGATTTTGCAGTTACAGATGAAGAACTTTCAGAAGTAAATCCAGATTTTCTTAAAACAGACAATAAAGATTAACGGCTTTGCGGGAGAATTGCCCTCTCGCAAAGCTTTTTTTATTTTATTTGTTCAATCTCACATCAATGATGAGCCAAGTTTGAAATGCGTATTGTCCGATTCATGATAAGAAGGCATACTAATGCTATTGTTTTATAATAAACTTCTATTGTCGATTTATGTTATAATTACCTCATAATACTATTTTTTGGGGGATACAAAATGTCTCGTTATACACCGATGATAAGGCAATATTTAGAGATAAAAGCAGCACATAAAGATGCTTTTTTATTTTTTCGCCTTGGTGATTTTTATGAATTATTTTTTGAAGATGCGATAAAAGCAGCGCAAGAATTAGAAATTACGCTTACAAAACGTGATAGTAGTCAACAAGATCCGATTCCAATGTGTGGCGTACCTTATCATTCTGCGTCTAATTACATAAAAACATTAATTGATAGAGGTTATAAGGTAGCAATATGTGAACAAGTAGAAGATCCAAAAGATGCAAAAGGGATTGTTAAAAGAGAGGTCATCCAAGTTATTACACCAGGTACAGTGATGGATGCTTCGATGTTATCGGAGGAAAATAATAACTATATTGCAAGTGTTTCCCATTTTGAGGATGGAAAATTTGTCATCTGTTATAATGATTTATCAACCGGTGAAAATAGTCTAGCACTAATTACACAGGGTTGGGAAGCAGTTATTCATGAGTTATTTAATCAACCGATAAAGGAAATTGTAATAGCAACTAATCTACCAAAGGAATATCAGGAACAATTAAAAAGTCGTTTACAAATTACATTATCCTACCAAGATGAAGTTAATTTTAATGCTGAATATCGGGGGTTATGTGAAAACATAAACGATAAACGATTAATGGAAGGATTTAGTCGGTTACTAAATTATATACAATATACACAAAAGAGATCGCTTGATCATTTACAGCAAGCAAAAGTAATTAAACTTAAAGAATATATGTCACTTGATATGTATTCCAAAAGAAATCTTGAGTTAACTGAAACGATTATTCGTAAAGGTAAAAAAGGTAGTCTTTTATGGGTTTTAGATAAAACGGTTACTGCAATGGGGTCGCGTCTTTTAAAAAAATGGATGGAGCGACCATTACTCAATAAGTCACATATTGAAAAGCGCCATCAAATTGTCGAGGGATTTTTAATAGGATTTTTAGAACGAAATACAATTCGCGAATTATTGAAATCTGTTTATGATATGGAACGATTATCAGGCAGAATAGCTTTTGGAAATGTAAATGCACGCGATTTAATCCAATTAAAACGTTCATTACAGAAAATTCCAGGCTTAAAAGAAGTGTTACGACAATTTTCTGATCAAGAGGTACGTTTACTAGCTGATCAGTTATCGGTACCATTAGAACTAGTAGACTGGTTAGAAGCTAGTATTGTAGATGATCCACCCATCTCTATTAAAGAAGGCGCCATTATTAAAGATGGCTATCATGAACAATTAGATCAATATCGTGACGCTTCACGAAATGGTAAAAAGTGGATTACAGAATTGGAAAGTAAAGAAAAAGACGCCACAGGTATTCGCTCCTTAAAAATTGGTTATAACCGTGTGTTTGGGTACTATATTGAAGTGACGAAAGCGAATCTTCATTTAGTACCAGAAGGAAGATACGAACGCAAACAAACGTTAGCGAATGCAGAGCGATTTATCACACCTGAGTTAAAGGAAAAAGAACAACTAATATTGGAAGCTGAAGAAAAGAGCATGGATTTGGAATATGATTTGTTTACCGGAATACGCGAAGAAATAAAAGCGTATATCCCACAATTGCAGCATTTAGCAGAAGTTGTTAGTACGATTGATGTATTGCAATCTTTTGCGACAGTAAGTGAAGAAAATAATTATAAACGACCAACGTTTACAAATAACCATGTAAAAATAACAAATGGCCGACATCCGGTTGTAGAACAAGTAATGTCTGAAGGGACCTTTGTACCTAATGATATCTATTTAGATGAAAAACAATGCATATTATTAATTACTGGACCAAATATGTCTGGAAAAAGTACATTTATGCGTCAATTAGCGTTAACGATTGTTATGGCGCAAATTGGTTGTTTTGTTCCAGCAGATGAAGCAGAAATGACAATATTTGATAAAATATTTACGCGGATAGGAGCGGCGGATGACTTAGTTTCAGGTCAAAGTACGTTTATGGTAGAGATGCTTGAGGCCAAGCACGCGTTAACACACGCTACAAAAGATAGTTTAATTTTACTCGATGAAATTGGACGTGGTACAAGCACATATGATGGCATGGCACTTGCTCAAGCGATTGTAGAATACATTCATCATAAAGTACATGCCAAAACATTATTTTCCACCCACTATCATGAATTGACGACATTAGAAGATGAGTTAGATAGATTAAAGAATATTCATGTACGTGCAGAAGAGTATGAAGGTAAAGTAGTATTTTTACACCAAGTGCAAGCTGGTGCGGCAGATCGTAGTTATGGCATTCATGTTGCCAAACTGGCGGAATTACCAGAGCCTTTGATTGAAAGAGCTACTATCATATTACATGAATTAGAGAATAAGGATGAAACGCATCACGATGTTGTAGAGGAAACAACTAATCCGCAATCGCAATTAAGTTTCTTTAGTGAGGAACAATTATCATATACCGAAAAAAATGATAAAGAAAATAAAATTATACAGGCCTTAAAAAACATTAATTTATTAGAATTAACGCCATTGGAGGCAATGAATGAATTATACCGCCTGCAAAAACATGTGAAATCGTAATTTTTGTACTGTGAAAGAGAGGGATGTTTTATGAAAATTATCCAAATGCCAGATTCGCTTGCGAACAAAATTGCAGCTGGAGAAGTGGTGGAACGTCCCGCTTCTGTTGTAAAGGAACTTGTTGAAAACAGTATTGATGCAAACTGTACATGGGTAAAAGTAGACTTACTTGAAGCGGGTCTACAACAAATAAAAGTGACAGATAACGGCGACGGCATATCATCAGAGGATTGTGAACGAGCCTTTGTTAGACATGCAACGAGTAAGATTAAGACAGAAACAGATCTATTCCATGTCCATACATTGGGGTTTCGAGGAGAAGCTTTAGCAAGTATTGCTGCTGTTAGTCGATTAGTGCTTAAAACTTCACAGGGAAACGAAGCGGGCACTGAATTACATTTAGAAGGCGGTAAAGTAGTAGAACATAAAAAAAGTGATGCGCGTAAAGGAACTACTATTACGATTAATGACTTATTTTTCAACACACCAGCTAGGTTAAAATATATGAAGACAATTCATACAGAACTGGGACATATTACTGATGTTTTAAATCGTTTAGCACTCGCTCATCCTGAAATTCGTTTTGAAGCTAGCCATAATGGCAAATTATTGTTTAAAACATCTGGGTTGAACCAGTTACAGCAAGTGATTGGACAAGTTTACGGAATGTCTGTAGCTGAGAAGATGTTACCAATAGCATATGATACTCTAGATTTCTCCTTTTCTGGTTTTATTGCAAAACCAGAAGTTACCCGTGCATCCCGATCATTCATGTCAATTATTGTAAATGGTAGATACATTCGAAATATCGGCTTAAATCAAGCTGTAATACGTGCATATCATACATTTTTACCAATAGGTAGATTTCCAATTATCGTGTTGTCTATTAAAATGGATCCAATTTTAGTTGATTTTAACGTCCATCCTGCGAAGCTTGAAGCAAGATTTAGTAAGGAAAAGGAATTAGTGACACTCGTAGAAGAATCGATACGTCAAAAACTAAGAGAAGCAACGCTCATCCCACAAATTGAAAAAAAACAAACCGAACAGAATCAATCTGTTCAACGTTCCATGACATTTTACCCTTCAGAACCACAACAAAGAAACATTCCAGTGGATAAGGAAGCAGGCAGAATAGATAGAACGGCTATTAGGGAAAGACAACAACTCGTATATCCTGAGCGAGAAGAACAACAAATAAAAAATGAATATGTTCAAACTGATGTACCTACGGAAGCCATTGTGGAGGCTGAAGTACAAATGAATCGTGAAGATGAAGAACGTACAGAAGATAATCGTGTCCCTGTTATGTATCCAGTAGGTCAGTTACATGGAACATATATATTGGCGCAAAATGAAAATGGCTTTTATATGATTGATCAGCATGCGGCGCAAGAACGAATAAAATATGAATACTTCAGTAAAAAAGTTGGAGAACCCATTAAAGAGTCTCAGCAGCTATTAGTGCCGCTAACTTTTGAGTTTTCTAAACAAGAGGCAATATTTATTTCGCAAAATAAAAATGAGTTAGAAAGAGTTGGCCTTTTCTTAGAAGAGTTTGGAATGAATACATTTGTTGTTCGATCTTACCCAAACTGGTTCCCGACTGGTTATGAAGAAGAAATAATAAGAGAAATGGTTGAACAGGTTGTAACGAATGAAAAAATAAATATTTTAGAAATTCGTGATGATGCAGCAAAAATGATGTCATGTAAAGGTTCTATTAAAGCCAATCACCATTTAAATAAAAATGATATGTTTCATTTACTTGAAGAATTAAGACAATCGACAGATCCGTTTACATGCCCACACGGAAGGCCGATTATTGTTCATTTTTCTACTTATGAAATCGAAAAAATGTTTAAGCGTGTCATGTAACGATGTATAAAAGATAGAAAATATGGCAAACACTAGATAAAAAACAATGGGGTGAACCATGATGAGTCCTGCTAATCAAAAGCTAATTAATTTTATGAATCAATTACTGTCCAATCAATTTGTAATGTATGTAAAACTGCATCGGTATCACTGGTATATCCAAGGAAAACATTTTTTTCAATTACATGCAACTTTTGAAGAAATGTATAATCTTTTTGCCGAGCAATTAGATGAAACAGCGGAACGTATTTTAATGATTAAAGGCAAACCATTAGCTACAATGAGTAAATATTTAAAAGAATCAACATTGGAAGAGGCAACAGCGGATGATAAGGAAAACGAAATGATGCAACAGCTTAAGAAAGATTATGAGCAAATGATTACTGAAATTCGCGATACGGGATTACCTCTTGCCAATGAGCTTAAAGATGAGCCTACAGCTGATTTACTCATATCTACACAACGAGCTTATGAAAAATATGTGTGGATGTTGGATGCGGTGACAGCATATGAATAAATAGAGAAATGATGATGATTAGGGGAGTAGAGATGAAAAAGAAAGTGGTTGCGATTGTAGGTCCCACAGCAGTTGGTAAAACTGCACTTAGTATTCAAATCGCAAAAAAATGTAAGGGTGAAATAATTAGTGGAGATTCCATGCAAATCTATAAAGGAATGGATATTGGAACTGCAAAGATAACCGCTTCAGAACGTGAGGGAATTCCACACTATATGATAGATATTAAGAATCCAGATGAACCATTTTCTGTGGCTGAATTTCAGCAGCTCGTTCATCAAAAAATAGATGACATTCATGGTAGAGGAAAATTACCTATCATAGTAGGAGGAACAGGTTTATATATTCAAGCAGTTCTCTATAATTATAATTTTTCACAAGAAAAGCGAGATGAAGCTTTAACTACACAATTAGAAGAACGGGTTCAAAAAGAAGGGATTATGCCACTCTATCAAGAGTTGTTAGTAATTGATCCTGTGCAGGCTAAACAGATTCACCCGAATAACGAACGTAGGGTTATTCGGGCTCTTGAAGTCTATAAAACAACGGGCATGACGATGTCTGAATATATACATAAGCAACAACAATTACAGGAAAAGACTTATGATGCTTATTTAATCGGCCTAGAAATGGAACGCACAATTTTATATGAACGTATAAATAAACGTGTTGATCTGATGATTGCCAATGGATTAATAGATGAAGTTTATACATTTTATAAGCAAGGTTTCGAAAAATCTCAGGCAATGCAAGCAATCGGATATAAAGAATTTATACCGTATTTTAAAGGTGAATATGACCTAGCTGAATCAATTAGACTGTTAAAAAGAAACTCCAGAAGATATGCAAAGCGTCAATATACGTGGTTTCGAAATAAAATGAATGTCAACTGGTATCCCGTCATACCGGGACAGATTAATGAAACTTCTAGAATAATTTTGGCGGATTTAGCAGGATTTTTAGAAGATAAGTAGAATTAATATATAATAGATAGAAAAGAGGAGGAAATACGATGGCTCAACCTGTAAACATTCAAGATCATTATTTAAATCAACTTCGGAAGGAACACATTTCTGTAACCGTTTTTTTAACAAATGGTTTCCAATTAAGGGGGATTATAAAAGCGTTTGATAATTTTACTGTTTTATTAGAAACGGAAGGTAAACAACAATTAATTTTCAAACATGCGATATCTACATTTGTCCCAGTTAAAAATATAAACATTGATTAATATCAATGAGAGACGTTCTATAAGAAAAAATAAACAAACACAACCACTGTGTTTGTTTATTTTTTTTGGAGACTCTTTGTTGTATTTTTCTAGAAAATATAACAATCAGGATAAGGACGGGGCTGTCTTATTTGATGTCCTTTCCTTTGATAGTTCAAATTTACAATATTAAAGTGCTGGTAATGATAGGCCTTTGTCACACCTTTTGCTTCTTTTTCGTATACTATCTTGAAGAAGGGGTGATGAAGTGGCAACCCAAAATATCCAAAAAAAACATGGACAAATAAATATTGTATTAAGAAATGAACAGCGGTTAGTAAAGGAAACGAATCATACAGGTGTATATATAGAACCTAGTCCATTTTCACACATTGACCAGGCACTTTCATCTATTGTTGGGTTAGAGCCTTTGAAACAGAAATTAAAAGAAATTTATGCAGCAATGCTTATTAATGAAAAACGTACACAACAAGGACTCTCTAGTACAAAACAAGTATTACACATGTTATTTAAAGGGAATCCTGGGACAGGAAAAACGACTGTTGCTCGGAAATTGGCGAAATTGTACTATGACATGAATCTATTATCAAAAGGACACTTTATCGAAGCAGAAAGAGCTGATCTAGTCGGTGAATACATCGGTCAAACTGCACAGAAAACACGTGCCATCATTCAAAAATCTCTTGGGGGAGTACTATTTATTGATGAGGCATATTCATTAGCTAGGGGTGGTGAAAAGGATTTTGGAAAAGAAGCAATTGATACACTTGTAAAGCATATGGAAGACCATCAGAATGAATTTGTATTAATATTAGCTGGCTATCCAACTGAAATGGAAAGGTTTTTAGATTTAAATCCTGGATTAAAATCAAGATTTCCATTTATTTTAGACTTCCCAAATTATACAGTTGATCAATTAATGAATATTGCACGGAATATGGTACGTGAAAGAGAGTATGAATTTACGAAGGAAGCGGAATGGAAACTAAGAGCCCATTTAAGTAAGGAACTTCAAGATAGCGTACGAAACTTCGCTAATGGAAGATGTGTACGAAATCATATTGAGCATGCAATTCGAAATCATGCAGTAAGACTCGTATCAAATAATATGCACACAAATGATGATTTAATAAAATTAACTGCTAATGATATAAACATGGAAGAATACTAAAAATGCTTAATAACATATTAGCTTAAAGTACATCTGCACTAAAAGATTTGTAGCAAGCTATTAGTATTTTGAAGAAGTGTGCTATCTTTGCTATGATGAAGTCATCACTTTTATTTGTAGCAAATGCATGAGAATGAAAAGAGGTAAAAAAATGGCGAAAGAACGAGTATTAATCGTTGCAGTTAATCTATCCAATAAAAACAAAGATCATTTCGAATCGTCATTAGAAGAATTGGTTTCGTTAACAAATACTGCAGGTGGAACAGTTGCACATGTGATGACACAGAACAGAGACAGAATTCACCCTGCTTATTATATTGGTTTTGGAAAGTTAAATGAAATAAAACTGCAGGTGGAGGCAATGGACATAGACCTGGTCATATCGAATGACGAGTTATCATCGGGCCAACTACGAAACTTAATCACTCATATTGGAGTTAGAGTTATTGATCGTAGTCAATTAATATTAGATATTTTTGCGAGTCGTGCAAAAACGAAAGAAGGAAAACTTCAAGTTGAATTAGCCCAACTACAATACATTTTACCACGGTTACATGGCCAAGGGCGGGAATTATCTCGCCTTGGCGGTGGTATAGGCACGAGAGGACCTGGTGAAACAAAACTGGAAACAGATCAACGTCATATTAGACGTAGAATTGACGACATCAAACGAAGATTAAAATTAGTAGTCGAACAACGTCATCAATATCGAAAAAGGCGTAAAACAAATGAATCGTTTCAAATTGCTGTTGTAGGTTATACAAATGCAGGGAAATCAACCATATTTAATCGTCTAACAGATAGTGGTTCACTAGAAGAGGACAAGCTTTTCGCCACACTTGATCCACTCACTAGACAAGTTCGTTTACCCTCTGGTTTTGAAACGTTAATTACGGACACAGTCGGTTTTATTCAGGATTTACCGACTACGTTAATTGCTGCATTCCGGTCTACATTAGAAGAAGCATCAGAGGCTGACTTCATTATACATGTAGTAGATGGCTCTCATCCTGATATGGAGCAACATCAAAAAACAGTTATGGGTTTATTACATGAATTAGAAGCTGATGGCATTCCAATGCTCACAGTTTACAATAAGCAGGATAAGTTTCCACGTGATATTATTCCAATGTACTATCCATATTTTATGATGAGCGCCTTGCTCCCTGATGATATGAAAGGGTTTTTAAATAAAATCGAAGACACATTAAAAGACGAATGGGATACTTATCATGTAAAATTAGAACCGGAAAAAGGTTATTTACTTCACAAATTAAGCCGCGAAACAATTATTGATAAAAGAGAATTTAATGAGGAAGAAAACAATTATGATGTTTCAGGTTTTATTAGAAGTGAGCATCCATTACATCATCGCTTAGTTAAAGGAGAATATTAGATTATGATAACAAATATTGTAAAACAAGCAGAAGAAGAAGTTTTTGAACAACATCAACATATGAATCACATTGTTGAACTTAATCAAAAACGTGTGCTAGAGGCATTTAAACAGAACCGTGTGAGTGACTCACATTTTTACTCAACGACTGGCTATGGATATGACGATTTGGGCCGTGAAGTATTAGAAAAGGTATATGCAAGTGTATTTGGTGGTGAAGATGCACTTGTACGGCCACAACTCGTTTCTGGGACACACGCGATTTCAACGACTTTATTTGGATTACTTCGCCCAGGTGAAGAATTACTTTACATAACCGGAAAACCGTACGATACATTGGATGGCGTAGTTGGTAAACTCGATGGTGATATTTACACAGGATCATTAAAAGACTATGGTATTTTTTATAATGAAGTACCGCTTCTTGAGAATGGTTCTGTTGATTTCGCTGCAGTAGAAAAGGCAATTACAGAAAAGACAAAAGTTATTGGTATTCAACGATCAAGGGGCTATGACCAACGACCATCATTTACAATCGATGAAATTGAAAAGATGATTGCATTTATTAAAAATATAAATAAAGATTTAATCGTATTTGTAGATAATTGTTATGGTGAATTTGTTGAAGAGAAGGAACCATTACATGTTGGTGCTGATATAATGGCGGGCTCATTAATAAAAAACCCCGGTGGTGGTATAGTCCGTGCGGGAGGATACATCGCTGGAAAAGAATCGCTTATTTTAGCATGTGCGAATCGACTAACAGCCCCTGGGCTCGGAAAAGAAATGGGAGCTAGTTTTAATATGTTACAGGAAATGTTTCAAGGATTCTTCCTTGCACCTTTAATTGTAGGTGAGGCTGTGAAAGGAGCTATTTTTACATCTCGCTTCCTAGAACTACTAGGATTTCAAACCTCGCCACGATTTGAAGAGAAGCGCACTGACTTAATCCAATCCGTAACATTTGACACAGCAGAACAAATGATTGCATTTTGTCAATCTATCCAAGAAAACTCACCTGTTAATGCTTTTGTTCTCCCATATCCGAGTGAAATGCCAGGATATGAAGATGAAGTAATCATGGCTGCAGGTACATTTATCCAGGGTGCAAGCCTCGAGCTATCTGCTGATGGACCTATTCGTAAACCATACACAGCGTATGTTCAAGGGGGTTTAACATATGCTCATGTAAAGATTGCTTTAGTGGAATCGATTAAGAAGTTAGTGGAAAAAGGTTATTTAACGATAAATTAGGGTATATATATGGGAGAGAGGAATAATTTGGGAGGAACAAAAATTGAAATACACGAAGGAAGATATTATTGCTAAAATTAAGCAAGAAAATGTGAGGTTTATTCGTCTGCAATTTACCGATATGCTCGGGACAATTAAAAATGTAGAAATACCACTGAGTCAATTAGACAAAGCTTTAGATAATAAGATGATGTTCGATGGATCTTCAATTGAAGGATTTGTTCGAATTGAGGAATCAGATATGTATCTATATCCTGATATTGATTCATTCGTCGTATTTCCATGGACATCTGAAAAAGGTAAAGTTGCTCGGTTCATTTGTGACATTTATAATCCTGATGGTACACCTTTTGCTGGGTGTCCACGGTATAATTTAAAGAGAAACATAAAGGAAATGGAGAAATTAGGCTTTACGGCATTCAATATTGGTACGGAACCTGAGTTTTTCTTATTTAAGTTAGATGAACGCGGTGAACCATCATTAGAATTAAATGATCATGGTGGTTATTTCGATTTAGCTCCTACTGATTTAGGGGAAAATTGCAGAAGAGATATTGTATTAGAGTTAGAGGAAATGGGATTTGAAATTGAAGCATCACATCATGAGGGTGCACCCGGGCAGCATGAAATTGATTTTAAATATTCGGATGCTATTCGTCATTGTGATGATATTCAAACCTTTAAATTAGTCGTGAAAACAGTAGCCCGAAAACATCGTTTACATGCTACTTTTATGCCGAAACCGTTATTCGGTGTTTATGGTTCCGGTATGCACGTAAATATGTCTCTATTTAAAGAGGGAGTCAATGCTTTTTTCGATGAAGCGAAAGAGATGCAACTAAGTGATACGGCATACCACTTTATTGCAGGACTAATTAAACATGCACAAAACTATACAGCAATTACTAATCCTACTGTAAACTCTTATAAACGGTTAGTTCCTGGCTATGAAGCACCATGTCATGTTGCGTGGTCGGCACAAAATAGAAGCCCATTAGTCCGTGTTCCTTTTTCCCGTGGTTTAAGTACCCGTGTAGAACTTCGTAGTGTGGATCCAACGGCAAACCCATATCTGGCAATTGCAGTTTTATTACGTGCAGGCTTAGACGGTTTGCAACATAAGTTAACTCCGCCTGATGCTGTAAATCGTAATATATATGAGATGACTGCGGAGGAAAGACAAGCGAATGGCATTCATACATTACCCGAAACACTAGCCGATGCACTACAACAATTAGCTGGTGATAAAGTAATGATGGAAGCGATGGGATCACATTTATACGAACATTTTTTAGAAGCGAAGAAAATTGAATGGGATATGTTTAGAAAAACCGTACATCCGTGGGAACGAGAACAGTATTTAACGCAGTACTAGAAAGTAATAAGTAAAGTTTTAAACCCCTATTGAACGCTATAATGTTCAATAGGGGTTTTTTTATTGCATGATTATGAGAGATTCATAGTTTAACAGTTGTTATGTATATAATCTTAATGAATATGACGATAAAGACCAATTACCTTCCCTAGTATCGTAACATTTTGATAAATAAGTGGTTCCATCATTGCATTTTCTGGTTGGAGGCGGATATGATCAGTTTCTTTAAAGAAACGTTTTACTGTAGCTTCATTATCTTCTGTCATGGCAACTACAATCTCCCCATTTTGAGCTGTATTTTGCTGCTTTACAATGACTCTATCGCCATTTAAAATACCGGCTTCAATCATACTATCTCCATCAATAATCAAGCCAAAAAGTTGATCATCAGGACTTGTAGAAGATTTAGGTACTGGAATAAATTCTTCAATATTTTCAATCGCAGTGATTGGGAGACCAGCGGTAACTTTACCAATCAGTGGTGCATATGTAGCTTCATCACGGGGTATATTATTTTCCTCGGATTGAATAAGAATTTCTATGGCTCTAGGTTTTGTCGGGTCCCTACGAATATAACCTTTTTTTTCTAATCTTGATAAATGTCCGTGAACAGTAGAACTAGAAGCAAGACCCACAGCCTCAGCAATTTCTCTTACAGATGGAGGATATCCTTTTTTATCTACTTCGTCTTTTATAAAGTCAAGAATCGCTTTTTGTCTAGTAGATATCTTTGTCATGAAAGACACACCCTTTACATATTAATAGCTAATGTAAGTATAACATAAGGTTTTTGGACAAGCAAACATTCGTTCTAAAGTACCATTGACAAGACCGTATGTTCTGGTATACTAAAAATAAGAACAAAGGTTCCGTTTTTTGAAAAGGAGTGAAGATTGATGTTTGGTAAACTGACAAAAGTTGATTTATTTTATATCATTACCTTTATACTTGCATTATTATTTTTATATGTTTCCTTAATTAATTCATAATCAAATAGGAGTTTAAAAATGAAAGCTATTTTATATTGTAGGGTTAGTACAAATAAAGAAACACAAGAAACATCTCTAAAGAGACAAAAAGAGGAATTGTGCAAGCTTGCTGAAGCTTATAATATGACCGTTGTGGAAATAATTGAAGAAAAGGCAAGTGGTTACGAGATTGAGAGAGAAGGTATTTTTAAATTACTTGAACTTTTTGCAGCAGAGAAAGCAACTGTTCTACTCATCCAAGATGAAACGAGATTAGGAAGAGGGAATACTAAAATTGCTTTATTCCATCAACTTCATAAGTTAAAGGTTAAAATCTTTACAGTACGAAACTATGGAGAACTTGAAATATCAGAGTCGGATTCTATGGTTTTGCAAATTGTAAGTATTGTCGAAGAGTTTCAAAGAAAAATACATAACGCAAAAATAAAGCGTGGCATGAAACGAGCGGTAGAACAGGGATATAATCCTAGAAAAAACTTGAAAAATATTGATCAAGCACCAGGGAGAAAAAGAGTTGCCTTCCCTATTGAAGAGGTCGAACGCTTAAGAAATCAACATCTAACATTCGATGAAATAACAAAAACATTAAATGGATTGGGATATGATGTTTCGAAAGCAACGGTTCATCGTCGATATCAAGAGCATGTAAAACAGACATGATATATATATAAGATTGTGATAAAATATCAAAGACTAGAGATAGTCTTTTTTTTATGGATAGACTATTTACTTAGGAGGCAGACAGATGCTATCAAAGAAGAAACTGCAGAGAATTAATGAACTCGCAAATAAACAAAAAAGGCAAGTTTTAACACAAGAAGAAAAAGAGGAACAACAAAAATTACGACAAGAATATTTAGCGAACGTACGAAGGTCTTTTACAAACGAATTAAAATCTATGACGGTCATTGACCCAAAAGGCCAAGATGTGACACCAAAGAAAGTAAAAGAATTGCAAAAGCGTATGAAAGATCAATCATAAACTATTTGTTTGGCAAGGTATTGTCAAAAAAACGACAAATATCGCAAGCTTTATCTATATAGCTTGTTAAGTCACATATTTCATTATAAGATGTAGAAGGAAGTTATTTAGTTGAAGAAGAAAGGGGATTACTATGTCGAAACCAATTGAACAACTATCTGTAAATACAATCCGGACATTGTCTATTGATGCAATTGAAAAGGCAAATTCTGGTCATCCAGGTTTACCAATGGGAGCAGCTCCAATGGCCTACGTATTATGGACAGATTTTATGAATCATAATCCAAAAAATTCAAAATGGTTTAACCGCGATCGTTTTGTATTATCGGCGGGTCATGGCTCCATGTTACTGTATAGCTTATTGCATTTATCAGGCTATGAAGTATCTATTGATGATATTAAAAATTTTCGCCAATGGGGTTCTAACACACCAGGACATCCAGAAGTACTTGATACAGATGGTGTTGAAGCAACAACTGGACCTTTAGGACAAGGTATTGCAATGTCCGTTGGTATGGCAATGGCTGAAGCGCATTTAGCTAGTCAATTTAATACAGAAGATTTTTCCGTTATCGACCATTATACATATGCACTTGTAAGTGATGGGGATTTAATGGAAGGTATTTCCCATGAAGCAGCCTCTTTAGCAGGTCACTTAAAACTTGGAAAACTAATTGCTTTATATGATTCAAATGATATTTCTTTAGATGGGGATTTAGATCGATCTTTCTCTGATAAAACAGAAAAACGTTTTGAATCATATGGTTGGCAAGTTTTACGCGTAGAAGATGGCAATAACATCGAAGAAATCCGTGAAGCAATTAAACAGGCAAAACGAAATACAGATCAACCAACACTAATTGAAGTTAAAACAGTAATTGGGTATGGCTCACCGAATAAATCTGCTTCTTCAGATGCACATGGATCACCACTAGGAACAGATGAAGTGAAGTTAACGAAAGAATACTATAAATGGACACATGAAGATTTTTATGTACCAGAAGAAGTTTATGAAGATTTTCAAACTAAAATTATAGATAACGGTATAAAAACAGAATCTGCATGGAATGAACTATTCGCAGCTTATAAAGAAAAGTATCCACAAAAAGCGGATAAGTTAGCATTGGCAATGCAAGGAAAACTACCTGAAGGATGGTATGATAACTTACCGGAATTCACGCCTGGAGAAGATACGATTGCTACTCGTTCTGCTTCTGGAAAAGTGTTAAATGGAATTGCGGAAAATGTACCTTTCTTTATAGGGGGTAGTGCTGATTTAGCAGGTTCTAATAAAACGTTAATTAATGGTGCAGAAGATTTCACAGCAGATCATTATAATGGACGAAATATTTGGTTTGGTGTTCGTGAACACGCAATGGGTGCTGCATTAAACGGAATGGCATTACATGGCGGTCTAAAAGTCTATGGTGGAACATTCTTTGTATTTAGTGACTATGTACGTCCGGCAGTGCGGTTATCTGCCTTAATGAAAACCCCTGTAACATATGTATTTACACACGATTCTATAGCAGTAGGAGAAGACGGTCCAACTCATGAACCAGTTGAACATTTAGCTGCGTTTCGCGCAATGCCTAACTTATCTGTTATTCGTCCTGCTGATGGTAATGAGACCAAAGCAGCTTGGCGCCTAGCAGTAGAGTCAACCAATCAACCAACTGCCCTTGTGTTAACAAGACAAGATCTACCTACTTTACCTGGTACGAAAGAACATGCGTATGAAGGTGTCAAACGTGGGGCATATATTGTGAGTCCTTCTGTTAAAGAAGTACCAGATGCAATTTTATTAGCAACAGGATCGGAAGTGCAATTAGCAGTACGTGCACAGGAACAATTAAAGGAAAAAGATATTGATGTGCGTGTTGTAAGTATGCCTTCATGGGATCGATTTGACGCACAAGATGTTACTTACAAACAATCCGTTTTACCAAAAGAAGTGAAAAAACGGGTAGGAATTGAAATGGCTACTTCTTTCGGTTGGGAACGATATATCGGTGATGAAGGTGTCATGATTGGAATCGACAGATTTGGTGCTTCAGCAAACGGAGAAAAAGTAATGCAAGAATATGGATTTACAGTGGAAAACGTTGTAAAACACGTTGAAGGATTATTTCAATAAAAACAGTGGACGTAACGTTTTGCATATTCACGCTAATTTGCAAACACACGTTATAAATGTAAAGGACAGAGCGTAATATTTCTGTTAAAAGGGACATGAAATCAAAAATATACTTTCTTATTTTTAAAAATACTACCATGTAGACCACTGAAAGTCTTTTGAGCTTTCAGTGGCATGACAATATTACTAGGAGAGCCCCCAAACTTCCGAATAGGAAATTTGGGGGCTCTCTTTATCAATACAAGGAATTTTTTTTACTTCAATATGATGTTTACCGTGTAAACACCTTCCTTGAAAGCAATGGATAGATCCTTTAGCACCAGCCACTTTTTAATATATATTTTCGGTAGCCTTCATTTCCCAATCTATTTTTTGAGTGGCTATCATTCTGCGCCCTTTTTTTATAAGTTGCAACTTCATCGGGCATTCGACAAAACTAGTGCAATTCTACACGATAATATGACAGAATAATTAAATTTTATTAGTTATAATAGAGTTACTAGGAGGGGATGAATGTGGATGTTTATTCAATCTACTGGATTAAAGAAGAGATAGCAGATCATTATTTTTATAAGAGTGACTATTTATATCGATTTTTTAAAGCTTATGAAGCAGAGCCAAATAGACCTGATCTAGCAGCGCAATTCGCGTTTATTACGAAGGACTTATTAAAAGAAAAGATAATGCAAGATATGCTAAATTTTCCATACGATGATGTAACCATCCATCGAAAACATCATCATATCGAATTAGTTGCGTCTAAAAATTATATTACTTTACATATGTACGAAAAACATATAAAATTTCTTTGTCCATCATTACACGATGCGGAAAAGTTACTTTTTCCAGTTTTAAAGCAGTTCCATCCATATCTGTTTATTGTAGGAAGGAACCAATATAACTATGGTTGGATTTCTTTAGCAAAGCCTACGACAAATTATGAACAAGTATTGTATTCTCTGCTTTGATTGACTATACTGGATAAGAGACAACACGAAGGAGGAAAATTGTACATGTTAATGTGGTATTGGATTGTATTAATCGCGCTTGGAACATTGGTAGCAGGTGTTGCTCTTGGATTTTTTATTGCAAGAAAATATATGATGAGTTACTTGAAAAAGAATCCGCCAATTAATGAGCAAATGCTTCGTACATTAATGATGCAAATGGGTCAAAAACCATCGCAGAAGAAAATCAATCAAATGATGCGTGCGATGAATCAGCAAATGGATAAGTAATTGCAATGATTCATATTTTATGTTACCTCATACAAAAAGTATGAGGTATTTTACTTAGGGTATGTATTCTAAATAGTTGGCAATTTGTCATAATCAAAAGTCTTCTGTTCTCGTATTTTTGCTAAAATGAAAAGAAGGGAAGAATAGAAGGGGGTATAGATTTGTCGGAAATTAATATCTTTATTGCTTTTGGAGCGGGGTTTTTATCTTTTATTTCACCATGTGTTTTACCACTCTATCCAGCTTTCTTATCTTATATTACAGGTATGAGTGTTTCTGAAATTAGAGAAGAAAATAAAATGATTAATAAAAAGAGCCTTTTACATACAACATGTTTCTTAATCGGTTTTTCTAGTATCTTTGTCATATTGGGCTTTGCCACTTCAGCAATTGGCTCTTTTTTAGTTACCTATCAAGATATTATTCGCCAAATAGGAGCTATTCTTATTATTTTCTTTGGATTAGTTATTGTAGGAATTTTTAACTTTGAGTTTTTAATGAAGGATAAAAAGGTCACGTTTAAAAACAAGCCGGCGGGTTACTTAGGTTCTACACTAATTGGGATGGCATTTTCACTTGGTTGGACACCTTGCACTGGGCCAATCCTTGCGATTGTTATATCTTTAGCTGCTACCCAACCTAATTTGAGTATGATTATGATGCTTAGCTATGCATTAGGATTTTCATTACCATTTTTTATCCTATCATTCTTTATTGGAAAACTAACTTGGATCCGAAAACATAGTATGCTCATTATAAAAATTGGTGGGTATGTTATGATTTTTATGGGGGTTGCATTATTCTTTGACTGGATGACGAAATTAACATCCTATCTTGCAAGTTTATTTAACTTTTATGGTTTTTAATCTGTTTTCATCATCACTATAGTATGATACTATTACTATAGAAAGTGTTTTTCAAGAATAAGTGATCTTATTTGAACACAGAATAGAACTAAGAGAGAAAGGTTGTTCTAATGTATGTACAAGCCGAATAATCTTATATTACGAACTACAACATCTTTGATTGCGTTTATTTTGTTGGGTTTTGCTATTTATTTACTATTAGCAGGTCATAACTCCCCAGGTGGTGGATTTGTCGGAGGTTTGGTAACGTCTGCTGCAGTCATACTGCTTTACATGGCCTATGGGCAGAAAGAGGTAAGTAAGATATTACCAATTAATTTTCAAATTCTCATTCCAATTGGATTATTAATCGCTGTATTTACTGGTGCAGGATCATTTATATTTCAGGCTCCCTTTTTAACACATACATTCGGAGCGATAACTGTGCCTTTTTTTGGTGAAATTGAATTAGCAACAGCTATGCTATTCGATTTAGGTGTCTATTTCACTGTATTAGGTGCAACAATCACCATTATTTTAAATATAGCGCAAGATGCCTCATAACAGGTTGTTGTTATGTAAGGTCAAGTAATGGAATGGAGGAAATCTTCATGGCAAGAATTATGATTGTAGATGATACAAAGTTTATTCGAATGACACTATCCACAATTTTGCAAAACTTGCATCATGATATTATAGCAGAAGCAGAAAATGGCCAAGAAGCAGTAACATTATATCTAGAACATCAACCAGATTTAGTGTTTATGGATATAACGATGCCGGTTATGAGTGGAATTGAGGCTATAAACAAGATTATGCAACATGATCAATCTGCCAAAATTATCGTCTGTTCTGCAATGGGGCAACAAAAAACAGTCGTACAAGCTATAGAATCAGGTGCAAAAGATTTTGTAGTAAAACCGTTTGATGAAAATAGAATTAAGGAAACGGTGCAGCGGGTATTACATCATATCTGATGTCTCTAAGATTAGAAAGAGTGATTGAATAATATGTTTTGGATTATCGCTAGTACAGTTGTAGCTACATGTATGGCAGTCTTGATGATATTTGTACGCTTAAAAATGGCAAAAAAACCGACTACGGTTAAAAAAATTATTTTACCTCCTATTTTTATGAGTACCGGTGCGTTTATGTTTTTGTTTCCAGAATTTCATTTAACAATAGAAGAGGTATTAGAAGCACTCATACTAGGTGGGGTCTTTTCCATCTTCCTAATTAAAACTTCCAAATTTGAAATTAAGGGTAGCGATATTTATTTAATTCCTTCCAAAAGTTTCATTTTTATATTAATAGGATTGTTAGTTGTTAGAATGGGTATAAAAGTAATAATTGGTAGTCAAATATCTTTAGGCGCTACAAGTGGCATGTTTTTTCTATTGGCATTTGCAATGATTGTCTCATGGCGACTAGCGATGTTACGTAAATTCAAGAAAGTGGAAAGAGAACTGAAACATAGAATGCTATTAAGATAAAAAAACATGTTCTTCTCATATGAAGAACATGTTTTTAGTATCTTATATTACTTCTTATATTTTTCTTCCCACCCCTTGGCATAATTAGCTTTTGCTGCTTCGAAATAAGGCTCAAAGGGGGTTGCGTCAATCTCCTTTTCGGCCAGTCGCTTACGCAAAAAACGGTGATCACGTTTAGGTGTTGCAATAATGTATCCTTCAATTAGAATATCTTGGGTTATTTTGTTAGCTTTTTTTTCCAAGGCAACTTCCCCGATTTTACTCGCAATTTTATGCCGTGCCACATCGCGAAATAGTTCGGGAACAGGAGATACTAATTCCTCCAATAAATCTTTTTCTTCTTGTTCCCACATATGATTCGTTTTTTCAACGTAATGTCTTTCCCAATCCATGATTGACTTTCCATCTTCCTTTGGGAGCTGTTTCAAAAATTTACGAAACATAAAATATCCCCCAATCGCCATGCTACCAATCATTAAAAATCCCCAGAACACAATAAGATAATCAACGAAAACTGACAAAATAATCATCCTTTATGTATGATAGTAGAAGATAATGCTGTTTTAAAATAAGCGGAAATTCGTCATATAAATCTTCATTTATCGATAAAATCTCAATTTAATTCACAAAACATTACGATATTACCTATTTTATATGATAATATTATTATAATTGGATTTATACAGATAAACAAGTTTCATATTTTGACATATACATGCATAGCATAGAATAAACAAAGGTTATTTTGTTGTAATTTGAAGGGAAGGGGCGGATCTGATGGCAAATCGCAGCAATAAAAATAAAAGCTCAGGGGAACAATCACAATCAGGCATGATACATATGAAAAATAATCGACCACTTCATAACGTGAAATCACTCCCACTGGAAATATTAAATTGGATTGAAAATAATAGTAATGATGTCATCACTATTTGGAATCAAAGTGGGAAATTACTTTTTGTATCAGATTCAGTAGAACAGTTATTAGGATTTAAGGCAAATGCTATAACAAATAAATCGTGGAATACTTTTTTGACAGTAGAGGATGCACATTATATATCAAAAAAATTTACAAATGAAATAAATGTGAAGCAGATGTTTAATATACCGTTATTTAATCATAATGATCTCCCAGTTTGGTGTGGGATTACTGCTGTTAAATTAGTTGCACATCATGAACCATATTATGTTGCTATTTTAAAGGATATAACAGATAAAAAAGAAGCGGAAGAGTTAATGATTCGCTCAGAGAAAATGTCGATTGCAGGTCAATTGGCTGCTGGAATTGCACATGAAATTAGGAATCCACTGACTTCATTAAAAGGCTTTTTACAACTTCTTCAAGCAGGTGTAGAACAAAAAGATGTCTATTATAAAATAATGATTGATGAAATAATAAAAATGGAACAAATTACTTCTGAATTGTTATATATATCAAAACCCTTGACTGATTTTAAACAAGATGAATCATTGCGCACTATGATTCAAGATGTGATTGAACTGTTAAATACACAAGCGAAACTAAAAGATATTACTCTTACACATCAACAAGAAAACAATATTTTCCTTCACTGTGATCGCTCTCAAATTAAGCAAGTATTAATCAATATTGTGAAAAATGCAATTGAAGCAATGGATAGTACGGGGGAAATCTTTATCATAGTACAACAAGAAGCATACAAAACTACCGTCGAAATTGTTGATGAAGGTCCGGGAATTGAAGAAGGTATATTACATAAATTAGGTGAACCATTCTTTACAACAAAACAAAATGGTACAGGTCTTGGGCTCATGATCTCTAAGCAAATACTGGATAGACATCATGCAACTTTGGATATTTTTAAAAATGATGATAAGGGTAGTACATTTCGAATCACATTTTATCATGAATCGTAATAATTAATTTTCTATTAAAAACTATATTTGTATAAGTAAAAGTTATCGTCATACATAAGAATTTCGTATATCAATTTGTGAGCAATCATTTGTTTTATTATCCGTTTTCATTTACTATTATAGAGGGAAATTGAATTTACTAGATTTCCATATGTATTCATCTAAAAGAGAAGGTTTTCTATGAAAATCATTTTCTTTCTTTTTTTGGCGGAAGGGACTAATCCTTTCTACATAGTGTACTTTGAGATTCTCCATGTAGTTGAGTTGGTGAATGTCAAGTTTACAATGTAATTGATAAGCAATTAGAATTTTTGCAGAAAGAGGGGAAATTAATGGGAACAAATGCGTTTCAAGCAAAGAAAAAGTTTGAATTAAATGGAAAAACGTACAATTATTATCACTTGAAAACATTAGAAGAAGCAGGGGCAGGATCTATATCTCGCTTGCCATTTTCCATTCGTGTTTTATTAGAATCTTTACTGCGTCAACATGATGGACGTGTTATTAAAGACGAACATGTAAATGGATTATTACAGTGGGGGACAAAGGAAGGTGAAGGTGTAGACGTACCATTTAAACCTTCGCGTGTTATTCTACAAGATTTTACTGGTGTACCAGCAGTTGTAGATTTAGCTTCATTACGTAAAGCAATGGTTGACATGGGTGGAGAACCTAACCAAATAAACCCAGAAGTTCCAGTAGATTTGGTAATTGACCACTCAGTACAAGTAGATGAGTATGGAACAGGGAATGCATTACGTGCAAACATGGAGTTAGAATTTGAACGTAATGCTGAGCGCTATGAATTTTTACATTGGGCACAGAAGGCATTTGATAATTATCGTGCTGTACCACCTGCAACAGGTATCGTGCATCAAGTTAACCTTGAATATTTAGCAAATGTTGTACATGGTTTAGAAAATGAAAATGGAGAGTATGATGCATT
Organism: Paracerasibacillus soli; assembly: GCF_042432965.1. NCBI lineage: Bacteria > Bacillati > Bacillota > Bacilli > Caryophanales > Bacillaceae > Paracerasibacillus > Paracerasibacillus soli. The sequence continues at coordinate 37,400 of NZ_JBHLWL010000008.1, forward strand.
TCCGGATACACTAGTTGGAACAGACTCCCATACTACAATGATCAACGGTTTAGGAATTCTTGGATGGGGTGTCGGTGGAATTGAGGCAGAAGCTGGTATGCTTGGTCAACCTTCATATTTCCCATCACCTGAAGTAATTGGAGTTAAATTTACAGGTAGCTTCCCACAAGGCACAACTGCTACAGACTTAGCACTAAAAGTTACCCAAGTGTTGCGTGAGAAAAATGTAGTTGGAAAATTTGTTGAGTATTTCGGACCAGGTCTAAAAGATATGCCATTAGCGGACAGAGCAACTATCTCCAACATGGCTCCTGAATACGGTGCAACATGTGGATTTTTCCCTGTTGATGCGGAAGCATTAAATTATTTACGTTTAACAGGTCGTAATGAAGAACAAATTGCTCTGGTAGAAAAATATTGTAAAGAAAATGATTTATGGTATGATGCCGAACAGAGTGATCCAGAATATACCGAAGTTGTAGAAATTGACTTGTCTGAATTAGAGCCAAACTTATCTGGACCTAAACGTCCACAAGATTTAATACCATTATCAAAAATGCAGAAGGAGTTTAATAAAGCAATTACGGCTCCTGCTGGAAACCAAGGATTTGGCCTAGATAAATCAGAATTCGAAAAAGAAGTAAAAATTGAGCATCCTAATGGAAATACTTCCGTAATGAAAACAGGTTCCTTAGCAATTGCAGCTATTACATCTTGTACAAACACATCTAACCCATATGTAATGTTAGGTGCGGGATTATTAGCTAAAAAAGCAGTTGAAAAGGGCTTAGAAGTACCAGCATTCGTTAAAACTTCTTTAGCGCCTGGTTCAAAAGTGGTTACACGTTATTTGAACGATGCTAATCTTATGCAATATTTAAATAAACTAGGATTTAATTTAGTGGGTTACGGTTGTACAACGTGTATCGGTAACTCTGGTCCTCTACGTCCAGAAATAGAAGAATCTATTGTTCAAAATGACTTAACAGTTTCTTCTGTGCTTTCAGGTAACAGAAACTTTGAAGGACGTATCCATCCTTTAGTAAAAGCTAACTATTTGGCTTCACCACCGTTAGTAGTTGCTTATGCATTAGCTGGAACAGTCGATATTAACTTAACAGAAGATGCACTCGGTAAAGGAGAAGATGGTCAAGACGTATACTTGAAAGATATTTGGCCAACAATGGACGAAATTAAAGCTGAAGTTAATAAAGTAGTAGTACCAGAAATATTCCGTAAAGAATATGAGACTGTATTTGATTCGAACGAAAAATGGAATGAAATTCAAACGACGGATGAACCATTATTTGAGTGGGATGATGAATCAACTTATATTCAAAATCCACCATTCTTTGAGGGTTTATCTAAAAATGCTGGTATAGTCGAACCATTAAAGGATTTGCGTGTTATTGGGAAATTTGGGGATTCTGTTACAACTGACCACATTTCTCCAGCAGGTGCCATTGCCAAAGATATGCCTGCAGGTAAATATTTACAAGAGAAAGATGTTTCACCGCGTAATTTTAACTCTTACGGTTCACGTCGAGGTAACCATGAAGTGATGATGCGTGGTACGTTTGCAAACATTCGTATTCGAAATCAAATAGCACCAGGTACTGAAGGTGGATATACAACTTACTGGCCAACAGGTGAAGTAATGGCTATCTATGATGCAGCAATGAAGTATCAAGAAGAAGGTACTGGTCTTATCGTACTTGCTGGTAAAGATTACGGAATGGGCTCATCTCGTGACTGGGCAGCAAAAGGTACGAATTTATTAGGTATTAAAACTGTTATTGCCGAAAGTTTCGAGCGTATTCACCGTTCTAACTTAGTAATGATGGGTGTACTTCCATTACAATTTGAAAAAGGTGACAGTGCCGAAAAGTTAGGTTTAACAGGAAAAGAAACTATTACAGTCGAAGTTGATGAAACAGTTAAACCGCATGATCTTGTGAACGTTACTGCTGTAGCAGAAGATGGCAAGAAAACAGAATTTAAAGCAATCGCTCGTTTCGATAGTGAAGTTGAAATTGATTACTATCGTCATGGTGGTATTTTACAGATGGTATTACGTAATAAATTAGCAAATTAATAAATCAGAAAAAGCTCTTGTGGCATATGTTGCAAGAGCTTTTCTGATTTTTCCTTTTGTATATATGCTTTAATATGTATACAAACCATCTTAAGATAATGCTTAAGAAAACATTAAAAGAGTGATAACGAACATTGATGAGCTGGAAGAATTCTCTCAGATATGCGTTAACTCGCTCTATAGCGCTACGACGTTTGAAAACATTTTCCATGCTTGAGAACCGCGGCTGGTGCAGTATTTTTCGAAGGGCTGTCGTGATTTTTACTTGATAAAGCTTTTGGAAGATACCTTTGTTATCCAAAAAGACAGTCAACTTGATTGTTTACTATCTATTCTGCAATCGTTGAAGCGTTAAGAAATAGTTAGGCACTTATAGTTTGCAGTGAAACTACAATAAGTTGTAAGTAAGCAAGCAAACTTTTCTTACTTACAACTTATTAGTAGACCTTCAGGTTGCCTCCAATAGGTAAATACTTAAAGTAATTAAGATGGAATTAAGCAAAAGAATGATGGACCATTACCGAGACCAAATACAAAAAAGTGTTGACAGTTTACTTTTTTGTATTCTACACTTTCTTTTATAGATGTACATTAAAATAATTAGATGTGAGTTGATTATGACTTTAAAAACAAGGATATTTAATAAACAGCAAGTTTGTCAGGAATATAAACGGGTAGTGGATACAAACTGTTAAGAACAAGAACTAAAAATGGACGGATTTCGATGTAAGATCTAAAGTTTAATAAAAGAATAAAGGCAAATTCACAATACACTATTCCTAGAGGGGATAAATTGCCATGCGCAGTTTACCCCCCTTTTTTGTTTTGAATATTAAATTATCTGTTGTAAGTTCCATAAGAAAATTGGTATAATTCATTAAAGCGTTTTACAATAGGGGAGGTTTGTAAAATGAAGAAAATTGTACTTTTTGTATTGCCGGCTCTCATAATTGTGTTTATTAGTTTTTTTATTTACTCAAATCATACAACAACTCTACAAGAAGTAATCTCAAAACAAGAGAAGACAAATCAGAGTAATATTGAAAGTTTATCAATAACTGGTAAAAACCAAGAAGAATTTGCAGTCATTTCCAATAAAAAAATAATAGATGAAATACTGTCAAATGACGTAGAACTAAAAAAGGTTAGAAAGATTAATGAAAATCATGGTGATTTTTATATGATTAATATTCGTTATAAAAATGAGGCTAAACGTTTAACGTTTATGGTATTTTCAAATTATATTACCTTAGAACCAGAACCATCTTTAAAGTATAAGGTTATAGGGAATAATCACCTTTTTAATATAATAGATTCAGAAGACTTTCAATGGGATAACGAATAAAAAAATCCTATAATTTTTCACTGATGTGAAAAAGTTCCGTCCAACCCCGAGTAAAGAAAAGGTTATCGAGCGTGACTTTCTATTAAACAAAGCCTTCTCAACGAGCTCTAAAAATGAAAAATGGGTTGGAGAGATATAACCTACATTAATACGCTAAGACACGGCTGGTGCTATTTAGCATCTGTTATGAATTTACACACAAAGAAAATAGTTGTTTATTCAATTTTACGTGAAATGACAAATGAGCTAATTATATAAGCGTTAAAAAATGCCTATTATAAACAGAAACCAGGTAAGGACCTGATTCTCCACTCCGATCCTGGGAGCCAATATACGAGCAATGACTTTGCACAAGTCATAAAAGAATATAAAATGATACATTCCTTTAGTTATAAGGGAAGTCCTTCTGATAATTATTCCTATATAGCGCCATTTCATGCCCTTTTAAAGAGAGAAGAAGAAATCATGTATAGTATTATGATTTTCATTCAGCAAAATTTTGCTATTTAAATATATCGAAAGCTGATACAACCGTAAGAGAATCCATGATAGTATCAATTATAAAAAACCACAGGAAATGGAATAACTACTGCGGGATGTAGCGTAACGCACACCTTACAATTAGTGCACGGCTTTACGTGGAGAGGCTGGTATGATAGCCTTCCTGCCATGCCAGTAATGTTTTTAAATAAGCTGGCTTCCTGGCTTAAAAGTTATGCCCACAGGGACTCCATGTCAAGCCTTAAACATATATGTTTTACAAAACGTAAGAGTGCAAATACAAACTTATCTTATTTATGTCCAAAATATTTACTTAGATCCAACATAGAATTTAAATGATAGATACATAATGGTATTAGAAGTTACATTCAATCATCTGTAAGGGCTTATGAAGAGTATTTAGAACACTACGTAATGAAGCTGGTTTAACAATAAGAGTAGCTAAGAATTATAATGGAAGAAATGATGCATGTTTTAGATTAAATGTTATGAAAATTAGTTATAAGTCATTAACGAAATGGCAATACTGCTACTATAAGTGGATCTAGCAAAAGGGGTGAATTGCCATTTCGTTAAAAAGACGTTACTCATTCGATGAACTTGTTCGTGTAAATAGAGAAAGAATTTTAGAAGACCGTAAGTTGATGGATAAAATTGAACAAAACATAGAAAATAGAATAAGCCAATCCTTAAAAGAATCAAAAAAGGAAGCGTAAGTATATCATGATCCCTGAATGACGTATGCATTTAGGGATTTTTTATCTGTTCGTAATTACATTATTATCCTGTATAGGAAAATACAATTTTAAGCAAGCTATAAATGGCCTAGTGCTAAAATAATGGACAAGGAGAATGAGGTACATGACAAATCGCAAATTTGAACATGAGCCAAAACCTGATGACAGAAGTGATAATGTTGAAAAGCTTCAAGAAATGGTACAAAATACAATTGAAAATATAGAAGCATCACATGAAACATTAGAATACTCTTCGGGGGAAGCAAGAGAACAAATCAAAGATAAGAACAAACGAAGAAAAGAAGCAATTCAAGGTATGCGAGAAGAAATAAAAGACGAATATCATGACCAACAAAAATAGCTATCAACCCCAAATCTAATATGATTTGGGGTTTTTTAGATGTAACCGGACTAATTGTGTTAAACTAATGGAGATGTAAGTATGATTGTTTATTATTTGAAAAAGTCCCTTCTGATATAAATATTATCTTATAAGAACTGGTTATTGTTTTGAGACATTTCGAAATGGTATGTTGTTTACATAAAAACGTTTGTGGGTGAGATATAGTGGCCTTTGGTATTGAACGGAATGAATTAAAATCTTGGAAAGTTAAAGTATCACAAGGTGAAGTTGCATTTCTAACGCACTATTGGATGGATAAGCGGTTTCCTAATTGTTATACGGTTACAAAAGTCGGCTGTAATAATGTACAAAAATTAAAAGCTTGGGGTAGAAAATATGGATTAGACCCTGCATGGATTGACTATAAAAATGGATATCCTCACTTTGATCTATTTGGAGAAAAACAGAGAGAGATATTAATGAAGGAACAAAAATGGAGCATGATAAAAAAGTTTAATTTATAAAAGCGAAAGGCAAGTGTGTAAAATATTATTACACTTGTCTTTCGCTTTATGATATTGATTATGCCTCTGGTGCCTTCGATTTTTTCTTTTCGGGAACAAGATCTACGCCCCCAGGATGAAACGGATGGCACTTTCCAATACGTTTGATAGCCAAAAATCCACCTTTCAACGCTCCAAATCGTTTAATTGCCTGTAGGCTGTATTCTGAGCAAGAAGGATAAAATCGACATGTTGGTGGTTTTAGTGGGCTAATAAATTTTTGATAAAATCGAATGATACTTAAAAATATATATTTCATCAAGTGAACCCCGTTCATTCATTCAGTCTAGATTACTATCACAAGTATACTGAAATACGAACAAAGAGACAACCATCAATGCTTACATCCATTTTATTTTTGGCTCTGTTTTATTTTTAATGCGTTTTATATTATCCCTATGGCGATAAAACACAAAAATCGTAAGTAACGATGTAATCAGAATTAGTCCGATATCTTTAAAAAATGCAGACACGCCAATGGCAACCACACCTGTTATCATAGAAGATAATGAGACATATTTTGAAATATATAAAGAGATTAAAAATGCGGCAATCATAATAACGAACAAAATTGGGTTTACACCTAAAATAATTCCTCCGGAAGTTGCAACAGCCTTTCCGCCCTTGAATCTTGCGAATATTGGGTATGTATGCCCTAGTACGGCAAAAATACCGATAATGAGTCGATGCATTTCCATATCAAATAGAAGTGGAAGAAGAACAGCAATTGTTCCTTTTAAAATATCAGCCAGCGTCACGATAATTCCAGCTTTTACACCTAATACACGAAAGGTATTGGTAGCACCAAGATTCCCGCTGCCATGCTCTCGTATATCCATATCAAAGCCTATTTTACCTACAAGAAGTGCGGAAGGAATTGAGCCTAATATGTATGCTATTAGTCCAAATACAATATATTCCATATACATCCTACTCTCTTATTTAAAAAAGTTAATAAAACTTTATACTATATTCTATCATGAAGTACTAAATGATAGAACTATTTGTTGTAAAAAAGCTATTTAGAAAGTCTCTATATGTTGTTGTACTAACATATACAGCACTTGTATGATAAACTAACAATAGACCTCATATATTATATTTACATTATACAATGTAGGCAATTTTTTAGAAAGGAGCGGATATCATGTCATGGCAGAACCCTCAAAATGAAAAATTGCAGTACATATTAGAACATGCAAAGACAGTTGCTGTCGTTGGCTTGTCGAATAATCCGGAGCGAACATCCTATCAAATTGCTAAAGCAATGCAACATGCTGGTTATCGTATTATACCAGTAAATCCAATGATTGACGAAGTGCTTGGTGAAAAGTCTTATGCTTCACTTACAAATATCGATGAAAAAATAGATATTATTAATGTGTTTCGCCGCTCAGAATTTGTACTAGATGTAGCCAAAGAAGCGATAACAACTGATTGCAATGTATTTTGGATGCAACAAGGTGTAATAAACGTAGAGGCGTATCATTTACTTCAGAGGCACAACTTTACAGTAGTGATGGATAGCTGTATTAAAGTTGTACATGCTGTTCTTGTGAAATAAAGGTAAGAGAAATTTCACTTCTTGTATCATGAACAATTCCTTAGTTACAGATGAAAGAACCATTATGGATGGCAGAAGATGTCATCCTTTTTATATGAATGTATCACCTAATTGTTTTGTAGAGTATACAATATAGAATTACTTATAGTATACTTATTTGAGTATAATGTCATAGTTGTTTGATTTACGTATAGAAGGAGTCGATTTTTAAATGGAGAAAATATCAACAAACTACTCAGATGATACCATTCAAGTCTTAGAAGGACTTGATGCTGTGCGTAAAAGACCTGGTATGTATGTTGGAAGTACGGACCATCGAGGACTCCACCATCTTATTTTTGAAATTGTTGATAACGCAGTTGATGAAGCATTGGCTGGGTATGGTGATGAAATAAAAGTTACGATACATAGCGATAATAGTATCTCAGTGGAAGACCATGGACGTGGTATACCAGCAGGTATGCATCGATCTGGACGACCAACACTTGAGGTTATCTTTACTGTATTACATGCAGGAGGAAAGTTTGGTCAAGGCGGTTATAAAACGAGTGGTGGACTGCACGGTGTTGGTGCATCGGTTGTAAATGCTTTATCTGAATCGATGGAGGTCACTTCGTTTCGTGATGGAAAAATTCACTATCAACGGTTTGAGAATGGTGGAAAACCTGCACATTCCCCAATAGACAAAGGTAATACTAGAAAGACTGGAACAATCATACATTTTAAGCCGGATCCGAAAATATTTTCTACGACAGTTATTCAAACGGAAACCGTCAGTGAACGCCTTCGTGAAGCAGCATTTTTATTAAAAGGATTAACTATATTATTTGTTGATGAACGTTCAGATGAGAAGGAAACTTTTTATTTTCCGGATGGATTAGAAGCTTTTGTTCATTATTTAAATGAGGAAAAAGATACGTTACATGAAGTCGTATCATTTGAAGGGGAACAACAAGATATTGAAGTTGAGTTTGCTTTTCAATTTAATGATGGATATGCAGAAAGTATGTTGTCATTTGTTAACCACGTACGTACGAAAGATGGAGGGACACATGAATCAGGTGCGAGAGCTGGTATTACAAGAATTTTTAATGATTATGCTAGACGAACTGGTTTATTAAAAGAACGGGAAAAGAATTTAGAAGGTACTGATATTCGCGAAGGTCTTACAGCGATTGTTTCGGTGCGCATTCCTGAAGAGAAATTACAATTTGAAGGTCAAACAAAAGGTAAATTAGGGACATCTGAAGCTAGATCTGCAGTTGAGGGTGTTGTTTCCGAACGTTTATCTTATTTCTTGGAGGAGAATGCTGACATTGCTGGCTTGTTAATTAAAAAAGCAATAAAAGCTAAAGAGGCACGGGAAGCGGCAAGAAAAGCAAGAGAAGATGCTCGTTCAGGAAAGAAGCGTAAGTCACGAGAAACCATATTAAGTGGAAAATTAACACCTGCACAATCAAGAAATCCCCAAAAAAATGAGCTGTTTCTTGTGGAAGGTGACTCTGCTGGTGGATCAGCAAAACAAGGTCGAGATCGAAAGTTTCAGGCAGTACTCCCATTACGAGGAAAAGTTATTAATACTGAAAAAGCAAAACTAGAAGATATTTTTAAGAATGAAGAAATTGCAACGATCGTACATACGATTGGCGCTAGTGTTGGTGGAGATTTTGACGTTAATGATGCGCAATATGATAAAGTTATTATTATGACAGATGCAGATACAGATGGTGCACATATTCAAGTGTTGTTATTAACATTTTTCTATCGTTATATGCGGCCACTTGTCGAAGCTGGTAAAGTATATATTGCGCTTCCGCCACTTTATAAAATTTCTAAAGGTAAAGGTAAAAAAGAAAAAATAATTTATGCTTGGGATGAAGCAGATTTAGCAAAAGCAATTGACACCTTTAAAAATGGTTATATGGTTCAAAGATATAAAGGTTTAGGTGAAATGAATGCAGATCAATTATGGGAAACAACAATGAATCCTGAAACAAGAACGTTGATTCGTGTTACTATTGATAATTTAGCGCGGGCTGAGCGTAGGGTAACAACGTTAATGGGGGATAAAGTTGCCCCAAGAAGAGAATGGATTGAAAGTAATGTTGCATTTGGTTTAGAAGAAGACGCAAATATATTAGATAATGAAAAAATTCATACAGACCGTATATAAAATGAGTTTTGTTTAATGTTGTAAGGAGAGGATTGTATTGACAAATGCTGAAAAATATTTAGATCTCCCACTAGAAGAAGTGATGAGCGATCGTTTCGGCAGATATAGTAAATATATCATACAAGAACGAGCTTTACCTGATGCGCGGGATGGATTAAAACCTGTGCAACGTAGAATACTTTATGCGATGTACGAGGAAAAAAACACACACGATAAAAATTATCGAAAAGCAGCCAAAACTGTCGGTACAGTTATTGGTAATTATCATCCACACGGAGATTCATCTGTCTATGAAGCGATGGTACGCCTTAGCCAAGATTGGAAAATGCGCAATTTATTAATTGATATGCACGGTAATAACGGAAGTATTGATGGTGATCCACCTGCTGCAATGCGTTATACTGAAACAAGATTAACGAGTATTGCTTCTGAATTACTTCGAGATATCCATAAAGAAACCGTTGAATTTATACCGAACTTTGATGATACGATAAGTGAACCAACTGTATTACCAGCTAAGTTCCCCAACTTGTTGGTAAACGGCTCTACTGGTATTTCCGCAGGTTATGCTACAGATATCCCACCTCATAACTTAGGTGAAGTCATTGATGCTGTTGTCATGAAAATGGATCAACCACAGGCAACAGTAGATGAATTAATGACCGTTATGAAGGGGCCAGACTTTCCAACAGGAGCAATCATCCAAGGCATTGACGAAATAAAAAAGGCTTATGAAACAGGAAAAGGCAAGGTTGTTGTGCGTGGTAAAGCTAGAGTTGAAGATATACGTGGGGGACGTCAACAAATTGTGATTGATGAGATTCCCTTTGAAGTAAATAAAGCAAATATGGTAAAGAAAATTGATGAATTACGAATAGATCGTAAGGTAGAAGGCATTGCTGAAGTGCGAGATGAAACAGATCGAACTGGGTTACGAATCGTAATTGAACTTCGCAAGGATGTAAATAGTGAAGGTGTTTTAAACTACTTATATAAAAATACAGATTTACAAGTTACGTATCATTTTAATATGGTGGCAATTTTGGATCGCACACCTAAGTTATTATCCTTACCACAATTGTTACAAGCTTATATAGATCACCAGAAAGAAGTTGTTTCTAAACAAACGACTTTCGATTTAAACCAAGCTAGATCACGTGCCCATATCGTGGAAGGCTTAATCAAGGCAGTATCTGTTTTAGATGAATTAATTGCTACCATTCGTGCTTCAAAAGATAAGCAGGATGCAAAGCAAAATATTATGGCAGAATTTTCATTTTCAGAAAAGCAAGCAGAAGCAATTGTGATGCTACAACTTTATCGCTTAACGAATACAGATATTGTTGCTTTAGAGAAAGAAATGAATGAATTACAAAAAGCCATTGCACAATATGAAGCGATCTTAAACAGTGAAAAGAAATTGATGCAAACGATAAAAAAAGATTTACAAGTGATGAAAAAAACGTATGCAGATGAGCGAAAAACGGTTATTGAAAATAAAATTGAGGAAATTACGATAGATATTGATGTATTAATTGCAAGTGAAGATGTACTTGTATCCATTACAAAAGATGGCTATATGAAGCGGACAAGTTTACGATCGTATGCAGCTTCAAATGGAGAAGATTTTGCAATGAAAGAAGAAGATCGGCTTATTCGCCTATTGGAAGTGAATACAACAGATAAATTGTTACTGTTTACGAATAAAGGAAATTACCTCGTATTCCCAATTCATGAATTACCTGATATCCGTTGGAAAGATTTAGGTCAGCATTTATCTAATTTTGTCACACTTGAAAGAGACGAACATATTATTGAAGCGATGCCAGTAAAAAGTTTTTCAGAGGACCAATATTTAATGTTTTTCACGAAAAATGGAATGGTCAAAAAGAGTGAATTTAAACTATACGATGCACAACGTTTTGCAAGAAGCTTAATTGCATTAAATCTTAAAGATGATGATGAATTAATCAATGTACACATAACAAATGGACATGACGATGTTTTTGTTGTATCAGATAAAGGTTATGGTGTTTGGTATCATGAATCGGAGGTATCACCTGTTGGAGTACGTGCAGGTGGTGTGAAGTCCATTGATTTAAAAAATGGAGAAAAAGTGATTAGTGGACAAGTGTTTGATGATCTAACGGAACCATCTCTTGTAGCAGTAACCCAAAGAGGTGCATGTAAACGAATGAATTTAAGCCAGTTTGAGAAATCTAGTCGCGCTCGTCGTGGACTAATTATGTTACGTGAATTAAAAAATAAACCACATGAATTAAGAGGATTTTTTATAGTCAGCCAGGAAGAAACCATAGCATTTCGAACAAATAATGATGTCGTTCACCAAGTATTTCCACTCGAATTACCACTAAGTGATCGGTATAGTAATGGTTCTTTTGTAATAGATACGGATCATGATGGAGAAGTTGCTGAAGTATGGCGTCAAGCTACCTATGAAAAACCATTTGAAGATAATTAATGATTAATGTAGGGGCTGGGGATAAGGTCTGACCTTTTCGTTTTATCCAGCCACTATTTTTAATGAATTTATTATGCTTTATAAATTGGAATATGGAAGATATTATTTTTTTACTTTATAAGTTCAGAAAAGTATGATAAGATGTAAAATGAAATATTAGTCGGAGGTGATAATTTCGGATTTACGTGAAAAGATTATTGATACAGCATTACATTTATTTGCATCTCAAGGATATCATGGTGTGACGGTTAATCAAATTGTCCAAAATGCAGGTACATCAAAGGGTGGGTTTTATCATCATTTTTCATCAAAGGATGAACTGCTTTACGTCATTCACGACACTTTTATTACATATGCTTTAAAACATGCTAATCAAGCTAATCAAAAATGTATAGCTCCTCGAAAAAAACTAGAAATTATTATTAAAGATTTTATAAAAGTGTTTGACGTTTATCAACCTCACATTTCGGTATTTTATCAAGAGAGCGTATACTTAAAGTCGGAATACGAACAGAATATTCGAATAAAACGAGAACAATTTAAGGAAATCATTATGAATGTGGTGCAGGAAGGACAACAAACTGGTGATTTTAGAAAAGAAATTGATGTTGATTTAACGAGCATGGCGATATTAGGCATGGTAAACTGGACATATAAGTGGTATAAACGATCGGGTCATAAAACAATAGAGGAAATTGGTAAACATTTTAATGACCTCATTTTACATGCAATTGTCAAAACATAGACCTGCATCCACGTTAAATGGATCACAATATTTTTTTAAATGATTAAAATGTATGCGCATACATTGTCGTTTTTTGCTTTTGACCGACCAATCAGTCTGCTTAATAAAAAAGGGGGCCGCGAAATGGATTTTAATTTAACGAAGGAACAAGTGATGATTCGTAAAATGGTACGCGATTTTGCTGAAGATGTGATTCAACCACGTGCCATTGATATAGACACAAGTGCGGAGTTTCCACTAGATATTTTTCAGAAAATGGGTGACCTAGGTTTGTTAGGAATTCCTTTTCCTGAAAAATATGGCGGATCTGGTGGAGACACGATATCTTATGCGATTGCGGTTGAAGAAATTGGTAGAATTTGCGGTAGTACAGGGTTAAGTTTTGCAGCCACTGTTTCGCTAGGTGCAAGTCCAATTTATTATTTTGGAACGGAAGAACAAAAACAATCCTATCTCGTCCCGATGGCCGAAGGGAAAGCACTTGGTGCATTTGGTTTAACAGAGCCAAATGCAGGTTCAGATGCTGGTGGTACAAAAACGACAGCGGTTCTAGATGGGGATGAATATGTCATAAATGGAGAAAAATGCTTTATTACAAATGCAAGTTTTGCTGAGACAATCATCGTTACAGCTGTAACGGGGAAAGATAAGCGGGGCAGAAATATTATCTCTGCAATTATTGTTCCAACTAATTCTGATGGAATCACTGTAACGAGTAATTACGACAAAATGGGTGTACGTGGTTCAGACACTGCAGAAGTCGTACTTGAGCAGGTGCGTGTACCAAAAGAAAATTTACTTGGAGACCCACAAAAAGGCTTTAAGCAATTTCTCTATACATTAGATGGTGGAAGAATTTCGATTGCAGCGCTAGGTCTTGGTATTGCACAAGCTGCATTAGATAAAGCTTTAGCTTATGCAAAAGAACGAACACAATTTGGCCAATCAATTTCTAAGTTCCAAGGAATTCAATTTAAACTTGCGGATATGGCAATGGAAGTAGAGCTAGCAAGAAATATGGTGTATAAAGCTGCTTGGTTAAAAGATCAAAATAAACCTTTTACAAAAGAAGCAGCATATGCGAAATTATTTGCTACGGAGACAGCCTTTCGTTCAGCAAATCAAGCCATCCAAATTCATGGTGGCTATGGTTATATGCGTGAATATGAAGTAGAACGATATTTACGTGATGCAAAACTATTAGAAATTGGTGAAGGAACCTCTGAAGTGCAACGACTTGTAATAGCTAGACAATTAGGTTGCTAGATTGGAAGAAACGACTAATATATGAGGTGAATACATGATTAAGAAAGTTTTAATTGCTAATCGTGGAGAGATTGCTGCTAGAGTTATTCGTGCTTGCAAAAAATTAGGAATACAAACAGTTGCCGTATATTCAGAGGCGGACCAACATGCACCGTATATCGAAATGGCTGAAGAGAGTGCATTACTTGGCCCACCGCGCGTCAATGACAGTTACCTGAATGTAGAAAAATTAATATCACTAGCAAAAAAGCATGGCGTTGATGCGATTCATCCGGGTTACGGATTTTTAAGTGAAAATGCCACGTTTGCGAAAAGATGTGAAGCAGAAGGGTTTATATTTATCGGGCCTTCCAGTGAGGTTATAGAAAAGATGGGAAGTAAAATTGCCGCAAGAAAGATAATGAGCCAAGCGAATATTCCGATTATACCTGGCGTGAATGAAGCAATCACATCTCCAGAAGAAGCTGTACAATACGCCAAAGACCTTGGTTATCCGGTTATGCTCAAAGCGTCGGCAGGTGGTGGCGGAATAGGAATGGAAGTTGTTCATTCTGATGAAGAATTGCGAAAAAGCTTTGAAAATAATCAGAAGCGAGCACAAACATTCTTTGGTGATGGTGCGATGTTTATGGAGAAAAAGATAGAGCACGCACATCATGTAGAAATACAAATACTTGCGGATAAACATGGGCAAGTGATTCATTTATATGATCGGGAGTGTTCCATTCAAAGAAGAAATCAAAAAGTAATCGAAGAAGGACCATCTCCATTTATTTCTGAAAAAACCCGTCAAGCAATGGGGGATGCAGCTGTAACAGCAGCAAAAGCACTCTCTTATACAAATGCAGGTACGATAGAATTTTTAGTTGATCAAGAGGAAAATTTTTATTTTCTAGAAATGAATACGAGAATCCAAGTTGAACATCCCGTGACAGAAGAAATTACCGGAATCGATATTGTCGCAGAACAATTACGAATTGCAAGTGGCCAAGAGTTGTCTGTTAAACAGGAAAATATAGGGGTTACAGGTCATGCAATTGAAGCACGAATATATGCAGAAGATCCGGTAACATTTTTTCCATCACCGGGACAAATTCTTCGTCTTGAATTACCTGAAGCAGCATATATTCGCCATGAGATAGCAATTACAAAGGGGATGAATGTTACTCCATTTTATGATCCGATGGTTGCAAAGTTAATTGTAAAAGGAAAAGATAGGCAAGAGGCATTGAATCGTTTACGTTTCGCATTAGAAAACTATCATATTGAAGGGATTAAAACAAATATTCCGATGCTGTTAAAGGTAGTAAATCACAAACAATTTCAAGTAGGGCAAACGACAACAGCATTTGTAGATGAACATTATATTCCATTAATTAAAAACTAGGAGGAATTCTCATGCAAGAAATAAAAGCAACGATGGCAGGAAGTGTTTGGAAAATTTTATTTAAAGAAGGGGAACAAGTCGGTGCAAATGAAGATGTCGTAATCTTAGAATCAATGAAAATGGAAATTCCAATTGCTACAGAAAAGGCGGGTACTGTGAAAGAAATCAAAGTTGCTGAAGGAGACTTTGTGAACGAAGGTGATGTTATCGTTGTTGTAGCATAAGTGGAGTGCTTCTGTTCTAAATGACAGAAGCACTCCTAAAAAATCACCTAGATAAGGGGGCTAAAATTTTGCATGTTACATGGGAATTAATTCATGAACATATTGGATGTATTACTATCAATCGGCCGGAAGTAGCTAATGCTTTATCTCAAGCAGTGTTAAACGAATTACAAACAATTATAAAAGAAATAGATAATCATCCCCAAGTATACTGTACGATTATAACGGGAGCAGGTGAGAAGGCATTTTGTGCTGGTGCAGATTTAAAAGAGAGACGAGGAATGTCAGATAAAGAAGTTGTAAAAGCTGTTACGCGAATTGGGGAAACGGTAACGATGCTAGAACAAATGAGCATGCCAACGATTGCAGCTCTTAACGGTGTAGCATTTGGTGGTGGTCTCGAACTAGCCTTAGCTTGTGACATCCGTATTGCAAACGAACATATAAAAATGGGCTTAACAGAAACATCACTCGCAATCATCCCTGGTGCTGGCGGTACACAACGTTTGCCACGCTTAATTGGCTTAGGCAAAGCAAAAGAACTTATCTTTACAGCAAAAGCTATTCGAGCCGAAGAAGCATTATCAATTGGCTTAGTACAATATACGACGGACGATGTAATGAAAAAATCCCTAATATTAGCGGATAAAATTATTCGAAATGGGCCAGTTGCATTACGACAAGCAAAGCTAGCTATCAATAGCGGGGCGGAAACAGATTTAAATACAGGATTACAATTAGAACACCTTGCGTATAAAGAGACAATACCTACAAAAGACCGAATAGAGGCATTAGAAGCTTTTAAAGAAAAGAGAAAGCCAAACTATAAAGGTCAATAATAAGAGGAGGATTATTTGTGTCATACATAGAAAAATTAGAACAAAGAGTTGCGCACATTAAAAAAGGTGGAAATGAAAAATATCACAATAGAAACAAAGCAAAAGGGAAACTATTCGTTCGGGAACGCTTAGAACTCCTTTTTGATGCAGGCCTAAATTTAGAAGACGCATTTTTTGCAAATTGTATGGATGACGGATTACCATCGGACGGTGTTGTCACAGGTATTGGAGAAATTGATGGCCAACAAGTATGTGTCATGGCAAATGATTCAACTGTAAAGGCTGGGTCTTGGGGTAAAAGAACAGTTGAAAAAATCATTCGTATCCAAGAAACAGCTTTGAAACTAGAAGTACCTATTATTTACTTAGTGGATTCTGCAGGTGCAAGAATTACCGATCAAATAGAGATGTTTCCAGGACGACGCGGTGCAGGAAGGATTTTTCATAATCAAATTAAATTATCTGGAAGAGTACCACAAATTTGTTTATTATTTGGTCCATCTGCTGCTGGTGGTGCATATATTCCAGCATTTAGCGATATCGTCATCATGGTTGAAGGAAATGCTTCAATGTATTTAGGTTCACCAAGAATGGCTGAAAAGGTAATCGGCGAAAAGGTTTCTTTGGAAGAAATGGGTGGAGCAAGAATGCATTGCTCTGTATCAGGATGTGGTGACGTCTTAGTAGAAACAGAACAAGAAGCAATCACGTATGCGCGACGCTATTTATCTTATTTCCCAGCTAATTTTCGAAATAAGCCAGCTACGCGAACAGCTTTTGACATAGCAGAAACAGAAAAGACAATTGTTGATTTAATACCTGAAAACCAAAATGCGCCATTCAACATGTATGATCTTATCGACCGTATCATTGACAAGGATAGTTTTTGTGAAGTGAAAAAGTTGTTTGCGTCAGAGTTAATAACAGGCCTGGCTAGAATAAATGGGCGTTCTGTAGGTATCATTGCGAATCAGCCAAGGATTAAAGGTGGTGTACTATTCCCAGATTCTGCAGATAAATCCGCAAAATTTGTCCAACTTTGTGATGCTTTTAATATTCCATTACTATTTTTAGTCGATGTTCCCGGGTTTATGATTGGAACTAAAGTCGAACGTGCGGGAATTATTCGTCATGGTGCAAAAATGCTCGCGACGATGAGTGAAGCAACTGTACCAAAGATTTCAGTTATTGTTCGGAAAGCTTATGGTGCTGGTTTATATGCAATGGCCGGTCCTGCATTTGAACCAGATTGCTGTATCGCTTTACCGACCGCACAAATTGCAGTGATGGGACCAGAAGCAGCTGTAAATGCAGTATACGCAAATAAAATTGCCGAATTAGATGAAGCGGATCGTCCAGCATTTATAAAAGAAAAACAAGATGAATATAAAGATGATATTGATATTTATCGCCTTGCTTCGGAACTTGTAATTGATGATGTAATTGAACCAAATAAACTGCGCGAAGAATTAGTACACCGATTTAAAATATATGATACGAAAAATGTTACATTTACTGAAAGAAAACATGGTGTTTATCCTGTATAATACATTAAAACTCTAAGAGGTTGAAACATAAGGGTCTGCCCCTTTTGTTCAATCTCTTTTTAATTTTATGTATTTTAGAGAATGATGTAAAAACATTCTAGTTTAACATAATAATATTATGTTAACTAAATTATTATATATGAATGAGGTTCATAATAAACAATAGAGCATTAGTAAATAGTATAATAAGGTAAGCTTAACATTTAGAAGGGACGGATTCACATGCAAGTGAAAGATTTCATGATTACGGATGTCATTTATGTTACAAAAGAGATGAATCTAAAACAATTATTACAAACGCTTGTCCGTCATAAAATTGGTGGTGTACCAGTTATTGGTGAGCAAGGAAAACTACTAGGTGTTATTAGTGATGGGGATGTATTACGCTATCTGAAACCACAAGGAACAACAGTGTATGATATGTTTTCTTTAGTACTCATTAGTGAAAAAGAAGATATTGTAGAAAAACTAACTCGATCATTAAAAGTTCCTGTTGAGAAGTTAATGAAAAGAAGAGATATCCAAACATTATATGCGGATGATGATATTGAAACTGCTTTACAACTATTTGCTAAATATCACTTTAAAAAAATACCAATTATTGATACAAATCACCACGTAATCGGTATAATAAGTCGTGGAGATATTATTCGTTACATGACACAAAAACTAATTGAAGAATCACAGTCTTGACAATCAAATATTATCGTAACATGGCGTGAAATTGTGAAATCCCCTATAATAGGGATAGAATGCTTTTAGAAAGGATTTGTAATATGTCTTCAACGCATCAACATCAAACGATTTCAATCGAGCATATAATTGCCTTATACAACTTGATGACTGAACATGGTAATCAGACACAAGCAAATAAGTTATTAGACATGTATCGTAAGCTGAAAAACAGAGAAACGATAATTAGTTTCTCTGGGCATTTCTCTGCTGGTAAATCATCTATGATTAATGCATTAATTGGGAAAGATATCTTGCCAAAAAGTCCTATTCCAACGAGCGCCAATATTGTAAAACTATCTTCTGGAGAAGGATATGCACGTGTTTTCTTTCGGGATCAACAACCGGTCGAATATAAGGAACCATATCATATAAATGAAATACAACAATTCTGTAAGACAAAAGGTACAATAACAGGTCTAGAAATTAGCACATCTGAACCACTTATCCCATCTGGAACTTTTATGATGGATACACCTGGTATAGATGCTGTAGATGATGTTGATCGTTTTATTACCGAATCATCTTTACATGTTGTAGATGCTTTGTTTTATGTGATGGATTATAACCACGTACAATCAGAAGTAAATTTATTATTTTTACAACAAATACAAGAAAAGAATATTCCGTTTTACATTATTATTAATCAAGTAGATAAACATGATGAAAATGAAATAAGTTTTACCCATTATAAGAAGCAAATCATGCATACGCTTCAACAATGGGAATTGCATCCGAAGCAGATTTTTTATACAACGCTTACACAACCGAATCATATGTACAATCAATTTTCGCATGTACAAACAGCATTAAAGAACTTAAGTTTTTCAGAGACCGAAACGGTGACGATGACTGCTATTACATCGATTATCGAAGATCACAAACAATATTTAGCCGAACAATTCGAACAACAGTTTTCAGCTCAATCTCCACTGCATGATCGGTCAATGGAAGAATTGCAAAAAAACTTGAAACAGATAGAAGATGAGCAGAAGCATATAGAAGAAAAACATGAACAAATCGAGCATAAACTGCAATCGGAACTTAACACGACATTAAGAAATGCTTATATTATGCCAGCATCTTTACGCGATAAAGCTGCACTTTTTTTAGAAGGGGAACAAACTGACTTTAAAATTGGATTGTTTCGTTCAAAAAAGAAAACAGAAGAAGAAAAGGACCATCGTTTACAAAACTTCTTAAAAGAATTAAATGAACTTGTAGAAGCAAATATACAATGGAAATTACGCGAAAAATATATTGGAATTTTAAGTGAATATATAACAGGTACTCAGTTACAGCAAGACTTGCAACAGTTAGAGGTAGTAGTAACAAAAGAAATGCTTTTACAACAAATTAATCGTGGTGCAACATTTAACGGTTCATATGTACTGCATTATACAACAACGGTAGCGGAAAAAATTAAGTCAATGTTTAAAGAAAAATCAATCACATTGTTTGCTAACGTACAAAATGAGTTAGAAAAACGTAGCGAAACTAATATGCAAATGCTTGCTCACGATTATCAATTGGCAAAACAAGCATTATCAGATAAAAGCCTTTATGAAAAGATGAAGTCCATATATCAAATACAATTAGACAGTATAGCTAAACAATTGGCGACTCCTCTCGTTACAGAGGTAATGAAACACGAGATGGACAAAAGAATAAGTGAAACAGAGCATATTCAATACCATAGTCAAACAGATATTCCATTTGAGGATACGTCTGAAAGGAGTGTACAAAAAAAGGAATCTTCTGTTACAGTAAAATCAGCGACTAAAACAAATGTTCGCACATACGAAATGTTACCGATTCTGGAAAAAACCATCGCGGAGTTAGAAGATTTGTCTGGTTTTGATTCACTTGTAGCCGACTTAAAAGTGAAGCATCGTAAATTATCAAATCGGTCCCTAACAATCGCTTTCTTTGGGGCATTTAGTGCCGGTAAATCATCACTTATTAATGCGCTAGTTGGTGAGCGGGTATTGCCTTCGTCACCTAATCCAACTACGGCAGTTATTAACCGAATTTTACCAGTTACAAATGATTATCAACATGGTACGGTAAAGATTAAAATAAAATCCGCAGAAAAAGTGACGGATGAATTAGTTGCCATTACGGAAACATTATTACCAAACAAGTCTTTCACTTTCGAACAGTTCATCACATGGGCAAAAGACAATAATCTAGCAAACCATCCTGAGCTTACGAATGTTTACCAATCTTATGTAGCAGCATTGATAAATGGGTATGAAATAATGAAAGAAAAATTACAAACAACATTTACTGTTACATTAGAGGAATTGGAATCTTATGCAACGGATGAAACGATTGCCTGTTATGTAGCTGGAATTGATTTATATTATGATTGTGAACTTACGAGACAAGGTATAATATTAGTTGATACGCCTGGTGCTAATTCAGTTCATGCCAGGCATACGAATGTGGCATTCAATTATATGAAATATGCAGATGCTCTTGTTTATGTAACGTATTATAACCATGCATTCTCAAATACGGATCAAGCATTTTTAATGCAATTAGGTAGAGTGAAAGAGGCGTTTGAACTAGATAAAATGTTTTTCGTTATTAATGCAGCTGATTTAGCAAAAAATCAGGCAGAAATTACAATGGTACAGCAATACGTAGAAGAACAACTTGTTCAGTTAGGCATCCGTTTCCCAAGGCTTTTTGCACTTTCAAGTAAAAAGTCATTAGAACAACAAACTTTATTACCAGAAATGGTGGATTTTCAAACGTCCTTACAACAATTTATTCATGAAGAACTAATTACTTTATCAATTGAATCTGCAAAATTTGATATTCAAAGGGTATTACAACGATTAGACCAATATATGAAAACATTCCAATTGGATGAAGCTGAAAAGCATGCATTACGCAAACAATTATTGCGTAATCAAGAAATGATAAATCAGAAGCTAAATACAAGTATGTTTGACATATTTGAACAACAAATTGAAGAACGATTGAATAGACAGTTTTATTATTTATACGATCGGATACGCATTCGTTTCTATGATTTATTTAAAGATACATTTAATCCTACAACTGTTACAGCATCTGGGAAGAAAGGGCAAGAGCAGTTACAACATTGCATGCTTGAGTTGCTAGATATGTTGCGATATGAGCTACAAGAAGAAATTAGGGCGATTTGTCTTCGGCTTGAAAATTATTTGAATGAAATGTTATTCGATTTATACCAATCGTTCGTTGAAATCATTCATGAGATTGAACCTCAGTTTGTTTTAGGATCATTTGATAGATGGGACATTACCACACCTGAGGTTTCACGTCCATTGCCTGGAATATCACTTTTAGTATTTAAAGATACGTTAGGGAGTTATCGTGGAACGAAGGCATTTTTTGTTCATCATGAAAGGGATCTGATGCGCGATAAAATCTATGATATTATCGCAAAAGAAATTGAAAGTTTTGGAGAGAATGAGATGAATCTATTATTTTCTTTCTATAAAGAAATTGGACATTCATATGTAGGTCGGATGATAAGAAACACGATACAAGAATTTGAAAATTACGTTGATCAAAACTTAACGGTATTAGGTGAAAATAATCAAAGTGCTTTATTGATGCAAAAAAAGGTAAAGATTAGTGCATTACTATCCTAAGGAGATGTATTTGAAAATGAAACAGAAAATATTACTTGTTGATGGGATGGCATTATTATTTCGAGGATTTTATGCGACATCTTATCGTGGTAATTATATGAAGACAAGTAACGGGACACCAACAAATGCGGTACAACAATTTTTGCATTATTTTCTACATGCAATTGAAACATATACACCAACACATGTTATTTGCTGCTGGGATATGGGGAGCAAAACATTTCGGACGGAATTATATGAAAATTATAAGTCTAATCGTGGAGAACCGCCAGTTGAACTTATTCCACAGTTTGATTTAGTAAAGGAAGTTGTTAGTACGTTTGATGTTCCGAATATAGGCCTGCAAAATTATGAAGCGGATGATTGTATCGGAACCTTGGCAAATCAATATGCAACAGAGCATGAGGTCTATATTTTGACTGGGGACCATGATATCTTACAACTTGTAAAAGAAAATATTCACGTCATTATTATGAGAAAAGGGAAAGGTAACTATGACCTATTTACAGAAGAAAATTTCTTTGAAAAAATGGGGGTGTATCCAAAACAAATCGTCGATATGAAAGGGCTTATGGGGGATACAGCTGATAACTATCCTGGTGTAAAAGGAATAGGGGAAAAGTCCGCGCTGAAATTATTAACAGAATATGAAACGATTGATCAGTTATTAGAAAAGATAAATGAACTCCCTAAAGGCATGCAAACAAGAATTAAAACGAATATGGACATGTTGCATTTATCCCGAAATCTTGCAGAAATAAAATGTGATGTGCCGATATCGTGTAAACTGGAGGAAGCGGAGTGGGATTATAACAAAGAAAAAGTATCCATGAAGTTTACGGAATTAGAGTTTTCACGTTTGGCTAAACTGATTTAGATAAGAAGAATCATTTTAAAGTTCTTTCTTGTTTTGGTATTGGGTCATTTGCACATAGGGATTGCGACAGATGATTTCATAAGAGAAGTTAAACAGTATCCAGGAATCTAGAAAGTATATTTAATATATGGGCCGCTATCATTTATTTTAGTTACAAAACAAAACCTGTAATCATGGGGGAGATTACAGGTTTTTTTGCACTTACTTATTGTTTTTACGTTTACGTTTTCGATTCTTGTTATTATTATCGTCTAAATGATCTTGATTTAAGAACTCATCCGCAAACTCTACATTATCAACATCATGATTGTTATTGTGATTATTCTCGTTATTGCGGTTGTGACGATTACGATCATGTTTGTTATTCATTTACGTATCCTCCTAATATCGTAATGTGGGTCTGTTGTTCCCAATACATATCTTGTACCATTTCTAAATATTTATGTAAGCTTTTAATTTTATTTTGTTGTGATTGCTCTGGCTATCAGTAAAAAGAGTGTTAGTGAAATTTAAATGTAAAGTAACACATCATTATTTTTCCATGCATGGCCAACATTATGTTTTTTTGATTGTTTATTTTCTAAGTAGATCATGGTTGTTTCTAGATTTTCATGTCCGAGAGTTTGCATAATCCGATAGACATCACTATCATTTTCAGCACTAATAATTGCAAATCCATGTCTCAAAGTATGGGGAGTGAGTGACCTTATCTTGTTTTTATCTTTTTCATCCAACAAACCTGCAGCATCTTGTTCCTTCAACTGATTATTTGCTTGCACAAATGGAATATCCGCTTTATTTATATGTTTGTTTATAAACATAGATAAATTCTTTGGGCGATATGCTATTCCTTTTGGTGTAGTAAATACAGGAGCGTGATCTGTTAGATTTAAAATAGTTTCCAATCTTCTTCTTTTACGAAATCTGACGATAGCTTCAAACACATTGTCGTGAATTAAGAGAGTTCGCCTTTTGTTTCCTTTTCCTGTAACTTCCATCCAATAATGAGATTCCCCAGTTCTTTCATTTTTTTCTAAAGTCAGGTCGCTTATTTTTACTGTACATATTTCTTCTATTCTTGCCCCAGTTGTGACTAGTACTGCTAACAAACCATGGATAATCGGTTGGCTTTTGTAATAATCGAGTAATTGTATCACTTCAGCTTTTGTGATATCCCGGTTTGGTCTGTCCTTTTTACCAACTTTGGCCGATATAAAAGCTTCATGTATTGGTTCATTAATGTATTTCTTCCTATATAAATAATGAAGAAAAGATTTAAATATAGTTGTTTTTTTAGCTATTGTTGCAATGGAATAAGGTTTGCCACCTTTTCCTAACGGAGCTGTTTTTAACCAATGTTGATATAATCTTATCTGTTTCTCTCTTAATAAACGAAATAGAGAAACATCGTGAAAGGAAGGTAGGTTAAATTGTTCTCTATGTTTATGAAACGTTAAATAAGTTTGTAGCAAATCTCTTATATATTCCTGCTTTGTATTGATCTGTGTATTTTTATCCTCATCTTGATCTTTTTCTTCATGAACATATAAATATATCATTTCTATATCATTAAACTTTGTATAGTCGGCATCATCATTTTCAAATATTTGAAGATAAAACTCATTTAAATAACTATTATCAAGTAAGGCATTCATAACTTCCTTCTTTTTATGATGAATAAGGGTAGGAAATACGCTTGATAAGTTATTTATTCGATTACTTAACTTCTTATGTTTGATTATGTCATACATAACTTTATCTCCCTTTAAATGTTTAAATTAAATTTATAGCATTAACTATTGTTATCTTAACATATTATAGCCATCTAATAACGTATCATAAATACAATAGATAAGTTTACATATTATTTATTCCTAAAATTTATCATATTGGACAAATCCTTTTATTTGTCCAATATGATTTACATATGACAGAATTACAATATTTTATAATGCTATCATAACAATTTAATTGTTTAGACAGCTTTCTTATTTCATATTAAAATGAAGTCATATATTAAAGAGGTGGCAATTCCTTTAAGGACTCATTAATATATGTTAATGGTATAATAGCTATCATATAATAAAAAATAAATATAGGAACGAAACTTTTACGGAAAGACAACGTTCTATAGAGGTCGTAATAAATAAAGTTAGTTTTTTTACAAATCTTTAAGAAGATGCGTGAGTTTGATGACAGGAGGATAATAAAGTGGAACAGATACCATTATTAAGTACAAAAGAAGTAGCGGAGAGATTAGGGTTAACCGTGACAACAATTTATCAATATGTTAAAAACAAAAAATTAACGCCAGTATATGAGGATTGGTCCGTTGATGAAACAATGTTGTTTTATGAATCGGATGTTGAAAAAATAGAGAATCAAAAGCCTAGTGGGTTTACGACTTCCCAAGTTGCAAAAATACTTGGCGTACACCAAACGACGATATCTAAACAGATTAAAGAAGGGAAGATACCAGCAAATAAGATTCGTTATCGTGGTCGGATGACCTATTTTGTACAAGAGGATATATTGAAGAACCTCGAAGAAAGATATTCAGCGGGTAATAAGTATCGTATATGTTATCAACCTAAATGGAATTATTATTTATTCCAATCCTTTTTAAATGAACAGACGAAAGCAATCGCAAGGATTATAGAATTCACGAAGGGGAACGACAGCGGAATTGCACTTACAGATAGCGGTGAAAAGCTAGAATTAGAAAGCCTTAAACAAAAAGGTTTTATTCCATTAGAACATTTTCAAGATAAGAAGATGATTAATCGACCAGGCTTTGTTCATTTTCGGTTCGAGCAACCAGTTTCTCTCCACTCCTTTGTATATGAATTAATAGAGGCTTTTTATCGTGCGGTAGGATATAGGAATTTGAAGATACGGGAAGCAGA
Organism: Paracerasibacillus soli; assembly: GCF_042432965.1. NCBI lineage: Bacteria > Bacillati > Bacillota > Bacilli > Caryophanales > Bacillaceae > Paracerasibacillus > Paracerasibacillus soli. The sequence continues at coordinate 63,376 of NZ_JBHLWL010000008.1, forward strand.
TGGACATATAGATATTTACATAAAACCATTTTTGTTCAAACAAAATGAAGAATACTTTACAATGTTGGAAGAGCATCTAATATCCGGTAAAGTAACGCAGCGTCACAATGGTATTTTATTAGATAGCGGAGTAGAGCGACTCACGATATACCCATCAACTGAACAAAAGAAAAAAATGAAGGTACTGGCAGATGAGCGTGGGATTGCCATGAACGATTTAATCATAGAAATCCTGGATCATTATTTAGACCAATAGTTTATTTTTATGCTGCCCATAGAGTTTAAAGAGAAGAAAGTACTGAAATAGATTTTCAAAATGAATGTGTACATGGGAACTTCGTATACGTATATTATTCATTTTCACGTTCAGTATTTTTAAGGCTACTTATGAAGGTGAGAACCGAGCCAACAGCTTGGATCCACCCGCCAATTGTATTAAGAAGTTTGCTGTTTTCTCCTTTGAGTTCTTTGATTCCTGAAAAACTTTGCATGGAATTGCCGATTATTTGCAGTAAGTTACCGCATATATTATATATGGATGTGATTGTAACATCTTTGTCGTTTAAAGCGTCTGTAAAGGATAAACTCCCGCCGACTGCTTGCATTAGATTCCCTTTTATGTTCAATTCAGTCTGCAATTGTTCATTTATATTAGCTAAAAGGCTTAATACATTTACTGAATTTCCAATTGATTGAAGTTTATTACCAATTTTATCTAAGGAATATCCTTCTTCACTGTCAACAACTAAAGCATTCCCTGTCCCTTGTAAAACATTTCCCCATAAATCAAAGGTAGTAAAAAGTTCTTCTTTGTTTACAGATGCTGGGGAATTAGCAAGAGCGGAAATAACAGTGCCTATTGCTTGTACCCATGATCCAACTATTGCTTTAGACTGATTGTTCAACTATTTCCTCTCCCGCACAATTAAACTTGTAATATATTATGTAGGAGATGTATGTATGGTTCGTACGATTGTATTTCAAATATGGGTTTTCTATTTTTCTAAGGAAGTCGTGCAATAGATGATGATGCTTGTTAAGATATAAAGCATACGCTAAACTAAATTCTTCTTACAAAACATGTACGATGAAAGGGATTGTATATCAATGAACATCCAAGCATTATTAAAAGTGCTAGAGGCACATGATTTAAACAAAGCAGCTCAACTACTGGAACATCTTGAACAAAGTGAGGACAAACTAAATATCATAAAACAAGTCTTTGATTATAGTCACGCATCTGATAATGATATGAGTGTGGATGTACGTGTTTTATATAGACAAATTTACGCATTAACATCATATCGTTCTGCCTATCAAGTAATATTATTGCGTGATTTTTATTGTGTTTTGCAAGAAATGTTAACTTCGATAGGCTCCTTTTCATCTGTTACTTTAGAGGAGTCAGAATACCAGGATGCACCACATAGAGATATATGTATCAGATTTAAAAAGGTCATCTGAGTTCTGGGGATGGTTCCTTGAAGATTTAGGTTACAACACCTTTCAAAAATGGGATGTTGGTCAGAGTTGGAAAATGGGGGATACTTACATTGTTTTTGTTCAAGCAGCTGATCAGTTTTTAGACGTTCCATATCATAGATGTCGAGTAGGATTAAATCATTTAGCATTTCACGCTGATTCACGTCAGCAAGTTGATAAAATGACTGAAAAATTGAAAGACAAGGGAGTTACAGTATTGTATACCGATAAACATCCATTTGCTGGAGGGGATAATCACTACGCCGTTTATTTTGAGGACCCTGACAGAATAAAGGTTGAATTGGTAGCTCCTTAATAATTCAGCAAATGGTTGTGATCATTTAAACACAACCTACTAACAGGCGCAATTCGTTAATTCGAGTTGTGTCTGTTTCTGTTATAGGGGTTTTTCTATTATATAGAACTATGCAATTTGCTTATTAGATTGAGCAAATCATGATATTCTAATGTGCATTAGCAATACCATCTTCCCATAGAACAGGGAGCAAGGTTGGTTGATTTATGAGTTAATAGAATTAATAATGCGGAACAAATGAATGCATAAAGATAGCCTCTAATAATGCAATAATGTATGTTATACTTAATACGATATGGGGGTATGTTGAATGGGGAAAATATATGATGTTATAATTATTGGGGCAGGTCAAGCTGGAATTGTAATGAGCTACCAATTAAAACTAAAAGGTATTGATAATCACCTTATAATTGATGCACAAAAACGTATTGGGGACCCTTGGCGTTCCCGTTATAAATCACTTGTATTATTTACCACGAAATCATATTCAGCCCTTCCCGGTATGCAAATAAAAGGTGACCCAAATTCATATCCAACAAAGAACGAAATGGCTGATTATCTTGAAGATTATGTATCATACTTTGATTTGCCTCACAGAATGAATACTTTGGTCACAAGGATTGAAAAAGAAAATGATACTTTTAACATATTTACTGAAAAGGAGCAGTTTCAATCGAGGAGAGTGATTGTCGCTTCGGGTGCTTTTCAAAAACCATATATACCACCTGTAATTAAAAGTGAGAACATAAACACTTTAGTCTCACATGTCCATTCCTCTTTATATACTGAGCCTAAAGAACTTAATAAGGGAACCACATTGATTGTAGGAGGAGGTAATTCAGGTTCACAAATTGCGGTTGAGTTATCCAAGGATAGGGAAGTCGTACTTGCTATATCACATAAGCTAAAATTCCTCCCTCTAGAAATATTTAGAAAAAGTATTTTTCATTGGCTAGAGAAACTTCAACTTTTATACGCAGGTACAGATACGATCAGGGGAAGAATTTTTCAAAAAAGAAATGATCCCATCTTTGGAAAAGAACTAAAACAAGCTATTAAAAGTAAAGATGTAAAAGTTAGGCCACGGGTAACAGAGGTTGCCGGCAAGAAAGTAACCTTTTCTGATGGTAGTTCACTAGAGGTAAATCAAATCATCTGGGCAACCGGCTTTGTTCCAGCGTATGAAATGATTCATATTGACGGGGCCATTGATAAAAAAGGTAAGCCTATACATAATCGAGGTATTAGTCCAATTGATGGATTATATTATATCGGATTACCTTGGCAGCACAGTCGTGGCTCTGCTCTCGTTTGTGGTGTTGGAAGAGATGCTATGTTTTTAACAGATATAATTTTAAATTACAGAAATTTGGATTCGAAAACGAGTATTTGAATCCATCCTTTAAGATTCGTGCTTATTTTACGAAACAATTTAAATTGATAAGGTGGAGATGTATAAGAATTCACATCAGATCAAATATAATGTAGAAAATATTCTAGTTTACATAATATATATTATAGGAAGTAATAAATAATTAATCTCAATATTAAAGTATTCTTGTGATATTGAGATATTTTAAATTAAAAAAACAGCAGTTTTAATTTCTGCTGTTTTTTATGATGATCTATTATTTTCTTGTTCCACTAAACGGTCCAATTCCGGCTTCTTTTTTCCAAGCCAATAATTCAGAGACAGTAACAAATTCATAACCTTGGCTTTTCAAATAGCGTAATACTTCAGGTAAAGCATCTGCTGTTGTCGGATGAATATCATGCATTAATATGATTGCACCTGGGGTCACATCTTGTTTAATTATTTGATTAATCATTTGCGGATTACGATTCTTCCAATCTAGTGAATCTACAGACCATAGAATGATAGATTGACCATGCACTTTTGCATAATTCGTTACATCAGCGTTGTATGCACCATATGGTGGTCTTATTAATTTCGGCTTAATACCAGTTACTGATGCAATTTTATCAGTCGTAAAGCTAAATTCTTTTGTTATTTGTTTTGCATTTAATTTTGTTAAGTCAGGATGACCTTTTGAATGATTAGCTAGCTCATGACCTTCCTTTGCTACTTTTTTAACAAGATTTGGATAGTATTCAGCTTGGCTACCTAACATAAAAAATGTAGCTTTTGCATTATATTTTGCCAACGTATCTAATATTCTAGGAGTTACTTTCGGGCTTGGTCCATCATCAAAAGTTAGCGCAATATATTTACCGTTCGGCTTTAAAGAAGAACTTTCTTGTTGAATTTTTTCTTGTTGAATAATTTTTTCCTTATTAATGTTCATTTGTTCCGCAAAATGATCATCTAAATATGCTGCGATTTTATCAATTGGAATTTGAATATGAAATGCACCTGCTGCACCGGCACCAACTTCATATTTGTCAAAATATATCGTAAGGTTTTCTTTATTGATTGACCACTTTATTTCCTTTTGATCATGAAGTGCTTCATCTAAGTGTTCAGGGAATATATACTCAGCACGCTCATCATCAACATAAACTTCTGCTTTTATTAAAGACATCAATTGATTATCAACCTGCATAATATCACTTAAATGAACAAAGTCTCCTGTATTTATGTCTACGGTAAACGGACGAGTAAATTCCGTACCATTTGCTCCACCAGTATATTCGTCCGCAGTGAAAATAAGACTGTACATATCTTTTTTAACAGATCTTGTTTTTACTTGGATGTTTAAATGTGAAATAAAACTATTCTTTTGGTCTTTAATATTATCCAAAAACTCGTTTTTACGCATATTAATCCATTTCTCAATTTCTTGATTAATTTTATCACTTTTAGTTACAGGTATGCTCATTGACATCGTATAGTCTTTTGTCGTAATTGTTTCTGTACGTAAATTCAAACCCGGAAATTTGCTTATTTCCTGCGTATTTACAGTCTTAACAACCTTTTCTTTTATTGGCTGTTGATTGTTACCAACATTTAACCTCACCATGTGATTGGAATCCTTGAAAAAGAATTGGTATATTCCTAATGTGAAAGTAACTAAAATGATACCTAATATTAGCATCTTTTTATAACGTGATGAATGATTCATGTATGTAATGTCCTCTCCAAAATTAAGTTTTTCTCTCTATTTTCTCTATTATCGCAAATTCAACAAAAATAATATCTTACAGCACTTATTACCACTGTAAGATATTATTCATTCATCTTATTTTATTATAACACATTTGTAATCTAACTGTAATATTAAATTAAACATATTGTAATATTTTACTGTAATTTTTCTAAAGGTCTTTTTGCAGGTCCTTCAACCACTTCTCCTGTGTATGAAAAACGAGATCCATGACAAGGACAATCCCAAGTCCGCTCCCCCTCATTCCATTCAACTTCACAACCTAAATGTGTACATGTTGTATTAACAATATATACCTGTCCCTCTTGATCTCGATATGCGCCTGCCCGTTTTCCATTTATTCGTGTTATTGTGGCTTCATCTTGCTGTAATTCATCTAGTTTCGCTTTTGTATATTCTAATTTTCCTTTAATTAAATGTTTTGCTACGTCAGCATTCACTTTAGTAAATTCCTTTAAAGCGGGATCTGCTTGAAAACGTGATGGGGTAAATAATTCGCTATATGGATTTTCCTGGTCAAGGATTTGATCTGTCAAAATTTTTGCTGCTATTGTGCCATTCGTCATTCCCCATTTACGATAGCCAGTGGCAACAAAGACATTATTTTGTGCCTTTGTAATATTCCCTACATAAGGTAGTTTATCTAATGTAATTAAATCTTGGGTTGACCATCTATATAAAAATTGTTTAATACCAAAATTCTTTTCCGCAAATTGTTCTAAAGCTTCATAATAAGCTAGCGTATCTTTACCTTGACCAGTTTTATGGTTTTCACCAATAATTAACCAAATATCCTCCCCCTTGTATGAAACACTTCGTACAGATCTTGATGGACTTTCAGCGTTAATATACATGCCGCCGGGATAAGGCATATTTGTTTTTACTCCAAGTACATATGATCGTTCTGCGTACATTCGGGTTGGGTAAAATCCCTGTCCATCATAAAAAGGAAAATGAGATGCTACGATTACATTACGGCAATAAATCCGCTCCCCTTCTCTCGTAATGATTGCAGGATTTTTATTAAACTCTACATCTACTGCAACAGTGTTTTCATAAAATTGTACACCATAACGTTCGCATTCTTTCAATAAACCAACCAAATATTTTACAGGATGATACTGTAGCTGGTTTTTCATCACAAGTGCGATTTTATAGCTAATATCTAATGGCATTTCATTTGTTAACTCACCATCTATTCCGAGTTCTTCATATGCCTTCGCTTCTTTTTCTAATTTATGTACACCATCATCTGTCGTAGCAAATATATAAGCATCCTGTTCTGTTAAATCACAGAAAATATCTAATGTATTGCAATGATTTTTAATCATCTCCATAGCGTCTACCTGTGCTTGAAAATAAAGAGCTGCTTTTTCTTTTCCGAAATGTTGCATGAGCTCATCGTATATAACACCATGCTGCGCTGTGACTTTTGCCGTAGTATGTCCTGTTGTACCTCCTAGAAAATTTCCAGCATCAATAAGCGCTACTTTTTTATTTTCCTTAGCAAGTAGATAAGCAGCGGTTAATCCTGTAATGCCTCCTCCTACAATCCCTACATCTATATCTTTAATTGTTTGATCAAGTTTAGGGAAAGAGGGAATTTTTGTAGACTGTAACCAATAACTCTCAGGGTATTGCGGCATTGATTTTTCCTTCATAAATTTTACCCCCTTAAAAGCAATATATTTTACACATCGTCTAAAAACAGCTGTTCTTCTTCACTTTTATGATGAATATGATTTATAACCAATAATGAATGAAATTGGTAAATCATTTGTTTTGTTACCTTTTTTGTTTCTTCTAATTCCTTTTTTAAATCCCCAATAATAATCCTGAAAAGTTCATGATCTCGCATTAACATATATATTTGATCTTGTTTATTTTTGTGTTTTTTCAGTAATTCTTGATAGAACCCTTCATCTTCTGCATCTGCGTGCGCAATAATTCTTTCTTCCCAATGCTCTATTAGTAATTCTACTGTTTGTAAGCAATCTTCTTCACGATGCTCAGTAAACAATTGATCAACTACGTTTGTTAAATCTCGTGCTTCTGTATATGCCCCTTCATGAATGGAGCGATGAGAATGTAATTGACGTAAAGCCGGTCCTGTACTCATTTTAGTAATGCCCCCTTATTACTTTTAACTTGATTTAATTTAGAATGCTTTCTATAAAAACAATAACACCTTGTGGAAGTTAGTTAGCTATCTAGCTATTGCATACATAGCCAAGCTTATATCATTTTATCCATCATTAAATATTAATCATGCCTTATGTTATTAATTCATTTCCTTTTTCTCCGGTAGTTTCACTCTGTCATATCCCTTGATATTTCGATATGGAATAAATCTTCTACGTAAATATTTTAACGGTAAGCTAAATACATGTACGAGTCTTGTAAACGGCCATACTGCAAACAATACAAAAGCAAAGATGACGTGTAATTTAAATCCGATGGGTGCATGAGCCATTGCATTTACCATTGCTGCAGATGGGCTTAAGGTTAGTATTTCTCTTATCCAAGGCCCAATCACGACTCTATAATCAAATGTTCCACCTGTTGCATTGTATCCAGCGGTATTAGTAAAGCCAACTAGTACAACAATACCAAGTAAAACAAGTGACACATAATCACTAGGACTGGAGTTTCTTACAACGCGTTTGACAGAAACACGACGTAAAAATAGAAAGAACCCACCTACTACAACGAGTAAGCCAGCTAAACTACCAAACCATATTGCTCCAAAATGATACATTTCACTTCCGATACCAATGGCATCAAACCATGCCTTTGGAATGAGCAAGCCTCCAACATGGCCAAAAAAAACAAAAATAATCCCGTAATGAAAAAGTGTACTACCAAACCGAAGTCGCTTTTGTTCTAGAAATTGACTTGATTTTGCAGACCAACCAAATTGATCGGTATTATAACGATAAATATGGCCTAGAACAAAGATAGTTAAGGATATATATGGAAGTACTATCCATAATAAAATATCTAGTTTAGTCATGTGTTTTTCATCCTTTCCAGTTATGACACATGTTTATTTTGTAAAGTTCGGTATGCCACATCTTGAACTGCTTTTAACAGAAAATGATAAGGGCTATCATTTTCTGTTAATGTTTGATCAAGCTTTTGAATGGACTTAATATGAAGTTTCAATAAATCCACAGCTTGTTCATCTTTTGCTACCGATAAAAACTCCAAAATTAAAGGTAAATAATCTGGTAATTCATCCGACTTCGCTTCTAATTTGGATTCCTTAAAAATTTTCCTTAATTGTACTAGCGCTTCCCCACGTTTCCGCGAATCTTTAAACACATGATACGTTAGGTTTAATGTCACAATTCCATGAAAGTCAAATGTATAAACATAGTTTTCGCATAATTGATCAAATGAGGTTGACTTCATATAATGTAAGAACGATTGAAGATATGACCTAATGACAGGCTCTTCAATACTGTTAATTTCAGCCTCAATATAAGCTACTTCCTTTAACCATGTCTTGTCTGGATAATGTAACAATGCTGATGCTAGTTTAAAGACTTTTTGATTCGTTTTCATGAGATTCCTCCCAATATCCGCTTGCGTAATATTCTAGTGGATTAGGATTTTCCCCACCAACAAAACAAGTTTTACAACCTTCCATAAAGTCTAGCCCAGCAGTTCCTTGATGCGTAAACATATCTCCCGCTTCCTCACGATGAGATTTTGGAATAACATATCGCTCATCGTATTTTGCAATAGCCGACAAACGATACATTTCTTCCGCCATATCTTCTGTCATACCTGCTTGCTCTAGTATGGAATTGTTAAAAGGTTTATCCAATTGCACAGCACGCATGTACGTCCGCATCGCTACAAGTTTACGTAAAACATTTTTGATCACTTTTGTATCACCTGCTGTAAATAAGCTTGCCAAATAATCAATCGGAATACGAAATTGATTTATTGTAGGAAAAATTACTTCCGGACTTAATGTATCTACTTGTCCACCCAATGCATTCATAAAAGGACTTAAAGGTGGAATATACCAAACCATAGGTAACGTGCGATACTCTGGATGTAATGGCAATGCTATCTTTTGCTCGACTGCAAATTTATATACTGGTGAATGTTGTGCAGCTTCAATCCAATCTTCTGGTATACCTTGGTTTATTGCTTCTCTTTGTATCTCCGGGTCATATGGATCTAAAAACGTACTTAGTTGTGCTTCATATACATCTTGATCATTTTCAACTGATGCTGCTTCCAATACTCTATCTGCATCATATAAAACAATCCCAATATAACGAATACGTCCCACACAAGTTTCCGAACAAATCGTTGGTTGGCCATTTTCAATTCTTGGAAAACAAAATGTACATTTTTCTGCTTTATGAGTTTTCCAGTTAAAATATACTTTTTTGTATGGACATCCAGTCATACAAAAACGCCAACTGCGACATGTATCTTGGTCAACTAAAACGATACCATCTTCCTCACGCTTATAAATCGCACCTGAAGGGCAAGATGCTACACATGATGGATTTTGGCAATGTTCACAAATTCTTGGTAAATACATCATAAATGTCTCTTCAAATTCAAATTTAATTTCTTCGTCGAGATTACGAACGTTAGGATCTCGTTTACCAGTTACATGAACACCAGCAAGGTCATCTTCCCAGTTGGGTCCCCATGTAATATCCATATATTCACCTGTTAATTGTGATTTAGGTCGTGCTACAGGTTGGTGTTCCTTTTCGGGACTGTTAATTAAAGTTTCATAATCATATGTCCAAGGTTCATAATATTCATCTATTTGTACAAGATTTTTATTATAGAATATGTTTAATAGTTTACTTACCTTACCGCCAGCTCTTAATTCTAATTTGCCATTTCGAACTTGCCAGCCACCTTTTCGTTCTTCATTATCTTCCCATTCTCGAGGATAACCAACTCCAGGCTTTGTTTCAACGTTATTCCAGTACATATATTCTGCACCTGGGCGATTCGTCCACGTATTACTGCATGTCACACTACACGTATGACAACCTATACATTTATCTAAGTTCATGACCATTCCAAATTGTGCTTTAATCTTCAAGCCAATCCACCTCATCTCTGTCCATACGGCGTATCATTACTTGTTCATCACGTTGATTTCCTGTAGGGCCATAATAATTAAAACCATAACTAAGCTGTGCATATCCACCAATCAAATGCGTTGGTTTCATATGGATTCGGGTAGGACTATTGAAAGTGCCACCCCTTGTCTTTGTAATCTTTGAACCTGGAACATTAATTAATCGGTCTTGTACATGGTACATATAAACAATTCCACGCGGCATGCGGTGACTGACTACTGCGCGTGCGACGACAACACCATTTCGGTTATACATTTCAATCCAATCATTGTCTTCAATATGAACAGAAGCTGCATCTTCATTATTTAGCCATACATGTGGGCCTCCTCTAAATAATGTCAACATAGGCAAAGTGTCATAATAAGTGGAGTGAAAAGACCATTTATAATGTGGTGTTAAGTACCTTAATGTTATTTCGTTATCAACTGGTTCAGGCTTTCGATCATTATCATAAAAAGTAAGTTTTTGTAATGGTGGTTTAAATGTCGGTAACTCTTCACCAAATTCAAGCATGACATCGTGATCCAAATAAAAATGTTGCCTACCTGTTAATGTTCGAAATGGAATTAATCGTTCCACATTCGTTGTAAATGGTGAATACCTTCTACCACCAGTCTCTGTTCCACTATAAATTGGTGTAGATAACACTTGTCGTGGTTGCGCCGTAATATCGTTAAATGTGATATGTTCTTCAGCGCGTTCTCTTACCAAATCAATTAATTCCTGTCCTGTATTTTCTTCTTGGGCTTTCCACGCTTTCATGGCCATGGAACCATTTGTTGCACTAGACAATGTTAGGATAGCTTCTGCAGCATTACGGTCTGTATCTAAACTCGGTAAATCGTTATAGTATTTCAAACGTTTATTCGTACCTAAAGTTTTTCTTAGCAGATCATATTCCTCTTTTGCATGCCAACCAATTCCTTTTGCTCCAATTTGATCACGGACATTACTACCTAATGTAATGAACTTTTCATAAACTTTCGGATAATCTCGTTTTACTACTTGGATGCGTGGGAAATTAACCCCTGGTATAGGGTCTGTTCCATCATATTTCCAATCTGGTACCCGTCCATAAGCTTGGGATATTTCGTCTTTTGAATCATGAAGTAATGGCGTCGCAACTACATCTTCAATTGGTTCAGGGAAATATGTTTCAGCCATCTCTGAAAACTTTTTAGCTAGTGATTTAAAAGAATTCCAGTCTGATTTTGATTCCCAAGGTGCTGCAATCGCTGGATTAAATGGATGTACAAAAGGGTGCATATCTGTACTTGATAAATCGTATTTTTCGTACCATGTTGCAGCTGGTAATACGATATCTGAATACAAACCAGTTCCACTCATACGAAAATCATAGTTTATCAACAAATCCAACTTTCCTTCTGGTACATCTTCAATCCATTTAATTTCATTTGTTCGTTTTTCTTCTTCTTGTTCGCTAAGTGTTCCTTCATGCGTACCAAGTAAATGCTTTAGAAAGTATTCATGTCCTTTAGCGGAACTACCAATTAAATTTGCCCGCCACACGAATAATAATTTAGGAAAGTTTTGTGGATTACTAGGATCATCAATTGCAAAATTTACTTCGCCCGATTTAATTTGTTTCACAATCTTATTTGCCGCTTCTTCGTTCGTCAAATTTTCGCCTAATTTAATTGGGTTTTTATTAAATTGTGGGTATGATGGTACCCAACCTAACCTTGCAGCTACTGCATTATAATCCCCCATGTGCGCATAACGTGGCTCCTTTGTTAAAGGAGAAATAAGTTGATCTACTTTTTGGTCTTCTGTGCGCCATTGCTCGGTAGCAAAATAGAAAAAGGATGTACCTTGATGTAGTCGTGGTGGGCCTCCCCAATCACGTGCCATCGCAATTGTCTGCCAACCTTCAAGAGGACGAACTTTTTCTTGTCCAACATAATGTGCCCATCCTCCACCGTTTACTCCTTCACACCCTGTTAATAAGACAAGATTTAAAATGGTGCGATATACCATATCGGAATGGTACCAATGGTTAATTCCTGACCCCATAATAATCATGGAGCGCCCTTTAGAATCAATTGCATTTTGAGCAAACTCTCTAGCAATTTGGGCAACATCCACTTTCGATACTCCTGTAAGTTTTTCTTGCCAGGCCGGAGTAAAAGCAGTATCAGCATCATCGTAGGTTACTTTGACTTCACCTGGTAACCCCCGTGTTACACCACAATTAGCTATTAATAAATCAAAAACTGTCGTGATATACGTATCTTTACCGTTAATCTTTATTTTTTTTACTGGTACACGGCGGGTGAAAATTTGCTTCGTGTTAATCGTAAATTCAGGGAATTGAACATCAACGATTTCTTCAAAATGATCGGCAAAAGATAATGCAGGTTCAATATCACCAAGTTGATTATCCGAATCCTGTAAATGTAAATTCCATGTTTGGTTGTTTTCCCAACGATGTCCAATTGTTCCATTCGGCGCGGCAAAGTGTTTTCTTTTTTCATCGTATACAACTGTTTTCCACTCAGCATTAGAAATATCCATATGTATATCTGCAGCCCGTAAAAACTTACCTGCACGTAGGTTTTCACCATTTTCTTCAAGTGTTATCAAAAACGGTAGATCCGTGAACTTTTTAACATAATCGACAAAATAAGGTGTTTCATTGTCAACATAATATTCTTTTAAAATAACATGGGTCATCGCCATGCCAAGTGCTGCATCCATGCCAGCTTCTACTGCCAACCACTTATCTGCGAACTTAACATATTCGGCATAATCAGGCGCAACTGCTACAACTTTTGTTCCTTTATAGCGAGATTCCACCATAAAATGTGCATCAGGAGTCCTAGTTTGAGGAAGGTTTGAGCCCCATACAAGTAAATAAGTAGAATTGTACCAATCTGAACTTTCAGGAACATCTGTTTGTTCTCCCCAAACTTGCGGAGAAGCTGGTGGTAAATCTGCATACCAATCATAAAAGCTTAATAGCGATGCGCCAACTAAATTTAAAAAGCGCGATCCCGCTGCATAACTTACCATCGACATAGCTGGAATTGGCGAAAATCCAAAAATGCGATCCGGGCCTTCTTCTTGAATGGTGTGTATCATGGAAGAAGCAATTAGTGTATTAATTTCTTCCCAAGTTGTACGAATGAATCCACCTTTACCACGAGCTTTTTTGTATTCCATTGCCTTTTGGGGATCTTCGACAATACTTTTCCATGCAGCTACAGGGTCTTTTTTATCTTGTAAAGCACGAGACCATATTTTTAACAAAGACGATCGTATGTATGGATATCGAACACGTTGTGGGCTATAGGTGTACCATGAAAATGTGGCCCCTCTTGGACATCCTCTCGGCTCATATTCTGGCATTCCAGGCCCAGTTGAAGGATAGTCAGTTTGCTGGGTTTCCCATGCAATGATGCCGTCTTTAACATGGACTTTCCAACTGCATGAGCCTGTGCAGTTTACTCCGTGCGTCGTTCGAACTACTTTATCATGTTGCCAACGATCGCGATAATACTTTTCACTATGACGGTCTAGTGGAGATCTTTCATATTGTTCATTAATTTTGTCCGATTTCCCAAAATAAGATAAACGTTTCCAAAATGGACGTGTAGACTGTTTCATAAGGAACCTCCAATAGCATAAAGTAATCTTGCATTTTATTTTTCAATAATCTATTACCAAGTATGTCCAAATATCATTTTTACATTCTTCACTTTAGTTGTTTATCCAAAATATAGAAGAATATAGTACGGGATGGTTTCATGCAAAAATTAATATTAACACCGTGACGTAACGTATAATGAATGTCCTCCATATGCTATACTTGTTTTAAAGATTTTGTGAAGGAAGGTATAGAATGTACACACGTATTCTTGTATTTGGTCATGTACAAGGTGTAGGATTTCGAATCACGACAAAACTTCGAGCAGATCAACTCGAATTAGCAGGATTCGTTCGAAATTTACCTGATGGTTCCGTTGAAATCAAAGTGGAAGGCAATAAACATAAGATTGCAGCACTAATAGAAGAAATAAAAAGTGGGTATCATCCTGGGATTGTTATAGAAAGGTTAGATATAGAAAAAGGAATAAATACAAATAGCTTTAAAAACTTTATCATAAAATAAATGGCATATTGAGCGCAACATGACATCCTTTACAAAGCCAAAACAAAAAAGAGGTTGTCCATCATGTAAAATGGCTACCTCTTTTGCATTATTATTATTGTTTTTTGAAAAACTTACGATTCAGTTCAATATAAGCGGTCTCTTCTTCAGGCACTTCGTCTTCTATAAAGATTGCCTGAACGGGGCAAACCGCCTCACAGGCACCGCAGTCAATACATATATCTGGATCAATATAAAACATATCTTTTCCCTCTTCTATGCAATCGACTGGACATACTTCTACACATTCTGCAGCTTTTTCATCTTTACACGGAGATGTAATAACAAATGCCATCTACGTTTCCTCCTTCAGTCCATTAAAACTGTAAGCTTAGCTTATTTCTTTAAAGTATTCTTTTAAAAAGCCGCCAATTCTATTGCTGTTATCAACAATAAAGTAAAACTCATCTGTTTCATTTTTTACATCATATATTTTCCCTGGTGTTAACTTTTGATTTACAATAAACTTTTTTGCATTCGTGTGTACACATTTTATTTGTTTTATTACAGGTCTCGTTTCCCAATCTAAATGAATCAATTTAATAAATCTCCCCTCAATCATACATTTCTTATTTATTATCTTACATTATGATAATAAGTATAAATAATTTTCATATCCTTCTTTAGCCATTTCTTCTTTTGGAATAAACTTTAATGCTGCAGAATTAATACAATAACGCAAGCCACCTTGCTCTTTAGGTCCATCATTAAAAACATGACCTAAATGAGCATCCGCTTGCCTACTCCTTACCTCTGTTCGAAACATGCCATGGGACGTATCCATATGCTCAGTCACTTCGGTTCCGTCAATTGGTTTGGTGAAGCTTGGCCAGCCACATCCCGCATCAAATTGATCTTTAGATGAAAATAATACTTTTCCTGAAATAACATCTACATAGATTCCTTCTGCTTTATTATCCCAATATTCATTTTCAAATGGAGGCTCTGTACCATTTTCCTGTGTTACGTGATATTGCATGGATGTAAGACGGGCTTTTAAAGCTTCTTTATCCTCCTGCCATGTTTCTTTTAAAAAACTTTCTCTACCGGAACCTTTTTTATACATTTTATAATGAAACGGATTCTTTTTATAATAATGTTGATGATTTTCTTCTGCCGGGTAAAATGGTTTAGCGGGTAAAATCTTCGTAACGATTGGTTTAGAAAACTTTCCGCTTAACGTTAGCTCAGCTTTAGATTGTTCTGCAAGCGCCTTTTGTTCTTGATTATGATAAAAAATTGCTGTTTTATATGATTCTCCACGGTCATGAAACTGTCCACCCGAATCTGTTGGATCAATTTGTTGCCAATAGATGTTGACAAGCTCTTTATAAGGCATTTTACTTGGGTCAAATGTTATTTGAACTGCTTCCACATGTCCAGTTGTATCAGAACAAACTTGTTCGTATGTTGGATTTTCAATTTCCCCGCCTGTATAGCCAGAAATGACTTCAATGATACCTGGCCGCTTATCAAAAGGTTCCACCATACACCAAAAGCAACCACCTGCAAACGTAGCTCGTTCTATTTTATCAGCCATTGTGAACCCCTCCTATTTACTCCTATTTTTTCGCGAATTAAAAATAAAATCAAGTTGTATGCTTATTTATATAAATAACTTAGGAATAGATTCCCCAGTTTTCTTATCATTTATTGGCGTATATGTTTGATTTGTTTGTGGCACTTCTGGTTTTGGTAGTTCCTCATCCGTTACGAATTCTTTTGTTTCACCTTTTTTAGATGCAGTTTCAGATTCAGCTTCTACCCCTTCTATACTTTCAGTTTCTTCTTGTATTTCTTCATCCTCCTCTGATTCATTAAATGATTTCAATAATTGATACATGGCAGGTAAATTTTTCACAATTGGCCCGTACTGTTTTACTAGCGGTGCAGTTGTTTCTATAACACGCAATACTTGCTGCACATTATTAATGACATTGGAAATATTATGAATCCCAAATCCAGTTCCGGACGTTCCTAATCCTGTTCCAACACCACTACTTACACCAGGTTGTAATATACGTTGAATAATGTTTGGTACTGCTCTACCTTGAGGTGTTGGGGGTAAAGGTTGCATTCCTCTCATAGGATATGACATCTGTTGACCTGGTCTTTGTTGAAAAAATACCATCGTGATCCCTCATTTCCACATCTGTTCCTAGGTTATTGTACGCAATACAATTAAAATGGTGTAGGCTTTATTTCCCGGGTAACCGCATATATCCGCAAGTTACGGCATGTCTTTGTCGAAATAGGACGAATACATGTAAAAGGCATGTACATGGTAATGCTATAATGCTTCGTTCTCAGTGGCATTTAATGTTGATTCCTTTGATGAATGAAGTTTTCGGGAATTAGATGGCCTGCAACGGGATATAGAGAAACGATATAAAATTTGTTAACAAATAAATAAAAGTCGTGATTAAAAAAGAAATCTCGAAGCAATGGTTAGCCTCATTACTTCGAGATTTATCTGTCTTTCAATTCTGTTAGCTGATAAGCCGTCCATAATTCATCAAAAATGAGCAATGCATTTGGGAAAGGACTGTATAATTCCAAATAATTACTTAGTTCATCGTAGGACACCGAGTGCTTAGGAAAGTTTTGGTCTTGAAAAATCCAATCAGCTAATCGACTTTCGTCATCAGGGACATTTTTGCCCCGATATGTCAGGGAAAAATGATAGAATGATCGCATTTACTCCACCCCACTTTGAACAGAGTCTGACTTCATAAACATCTCGTGTTTTCGTAATTTCTTCTTATAAACAAAAGAACATAGTTGAATACTAATTTCATATAAAATAATGAGCGGTATCGCCACAACAATTTGTAAGATGAAATCAGGCGGTGTAACAACAGCTCCGATAATGACTAAAACAAAATAAGCATATTTCCGTGTCTTTTTCATGAATTGTGGCGTTAATATCCCTAATTGAGTTAAAAACATCGAAACAATTGGAATTTCAAATAATATAGCAAATGGTAATGTCACACGAAACAGAAAGCGAAAATAATTATCGACTGTAAAAATAATCGTAAACATACCATCATTTAACGTTAACAAGAATGGTAAAATTAATTTTACAAATATGATGTATCCAAAAACAAGCCCGGAAATAAATAAAATAAACAGGGCCGGAATATAAGCTAGCGAAGCTTTCCGTTCATTAGTAGTCAGCCCTGGTCGGATAAATAGCCAAAGCTGTAAACTTAGTATCGGTATTGTACCTACAATTGCCACAATAGATGCTAATGTAAAATAAATCCAAATGATATCACCTGGGCTAGTTGTTGCCAGTGTAAAAGATATATCTTTTTCAAAAAACGAATAAATATCTTTTACATAAACAAATCCTAATGCGAAAAAAACAACAAAAAAGATCCCCGTTACAATAAGACGATTTCTCAATTCTGCTAAATGATCAGTGAAATTCATCTCTTTTTTTACGGTACGCTTCTTTTTACTCAATTTGTTCACTCCTATCAAACAAAAAGAAGGTGCAGGTATACGATTCCTACACCTTCTATCGGTGTTCATTCTTATACTTATGTAGATGGAGTTTAAAATCTACATTGGACTCCAACCTGCAAATAGATTATTTTTGTTCGTGTTTACCGTTATCATCATCAACAATGTCTTTTGTTGCGTTTTTAAATTCCTTTAATGAACTACCGAAAGCCTTCCCAATTTCAGGTAGTTTTGAAGGACCAAATATAACTAAAGCTAAAATTAAAATTAATAAGAGCCCAGGAAATCCAATATTACTCAACATTGACTATCACTCCGAATAACTTATTTACTATCTTTTATTATTTTTTTCACATCATTTATTTCTTCCGTTACATCGCCCGTTAATTCTTTTGTAGACTTTTTAAATTCTTTTAATGTTTGTCCAGCTGCTTTCCCAATTTCAGGCAACTTAGAAGGACCGAATATAATTAGTGCAACAATCAAAATTAAAACCAAACCAGGTATTCCAATATTTGCGAACATCTTTCATACACCCTTCTCATAATGTAGTTTTTTAAACGTGTATGTATTATGCTTTGTGACACCAGTTTATCATGATTTACAACATCTCCACAAGTTTAAAATGTTTTAGCCCTTATGTAATCAGTTGGATTATTCATATTAAAGAAGTGTCTGTCTAATAAATCAGTTGAAAATGGATGAAAATCTTGAACATATTTAACATTTATATGTTGAAAAAAGCTTTTTACACGTCGCTCATTCTTGTCCAATTGACCTTGTATTGCTAGCAAAGTTCGTTTATGATAAATAGCTGACAATGGATGTATTTGTTTATTGTAAACAGGTACTACCGCATCAAACTTTTCTAATTGCGCAATTAAGAAATCATATACTTGTTCACTAATAAATGGCGTATCACAAGCTGAGAAAACAAACACGTCAGCATCTACATGATAAAGAACGGATTCAATGCCTGCAAGCGGGCCTTTATCTACGTAGCGATCTGCAAACATTGGTATTTGCATAAATTGATAGGTAGAAAAATCATTCGTGCTTAATACGACGTGATCACAGATCTTTTCAAGTACTCCATTAACATGTTCAATCACTTTTTTACCGTGTATATTTAATAATGATTTATTTCTCCCCATTCGAGTGGACTTTCCCCCACACAAAATGGCACCATATGTTTTCATATTATCTCCTCGATTCAGCGACTGATTCGATCATATTGAAAAAAATAATAGGTGTAAGGATTTTTATCATCTTTTATCCC
This sequence comes from Paracerasibacillus soli, assembly GCF_042432965.1. Classification (NCBI taxonomy): domain Bacteria; kingdom Bacillati; phylum Bacillota; class Bacilli; order Caryophanales; family Bacillaceae; genus Paracerasibacillus; species Paracerasibacillus soli. The sequence continues at coordinate 82,349 of NZ_JBHLWL010000008.1, forward strand.
TTTTTCCTGCTTCGTTATTTTCCAATCTTCTTTATTATAAGCAGGAAAAAATGTGTCTCCATCAAATACTTCATCAATTTTTGTAATATACATGCGATCTGCGTAAGGTAATACTTGGTCAAAAATATGACCGCCACCAATCACAAAGTATTCTTCGGTTGGATTTTCTTTATTCCAACTTTTTAACGTATCTAACTGATGTATAACTTCTACTTCATCGGGAAATTGAACATCTTTTGAGCGCGTAAGTACAACATTTCTACGATTAGGTAAAGGTTTTCCGATTGAATCATACGTTTTTCTTCCCATCACAATCGTATGTCCAGTCGTTAATGTTTTAAAAAATTTCAAGTCATTTGGAAGATGCCATGGCATGCCATTATTTAAACCAATGACATGGTTTTGCCCCATAGCAACGAGTAAAGATATCATGTTGTTGTCCTCTCTTCTAAAGTAATTAAACTGCAATTGGAGCTTTTATTGTAGGATGTGGATCATATCCTTCGATTATTATATCATCTAAATCAAAGTCAAAAATAGATAATTTCTTTTGATTCAATTTCAGTGTTGGAAATGGTTTTGGTTTCCGTTGTAGCTGCTCTTCTACTTGTTCCAAATGAGTTAAGTAAATATGCGCATCTCCAAATGTATGAATAAATTCGCCAACTTCTAAATTACATTCATGGGCAATTAAATGTGTTAATAATGCGTAGCTAGCTATATTAAACGGTACTCCCAAAAATATATCTGCACTACGTTGATATAGTTGACAAGATAATTTACCATCGGCTACATAAAATTGAAAGAAAGCGTGGCATGGTGGCAAAGCCATTGATGGAATATCTTCTGGATTCCATGCCGTCACAATATGCCGACGAGAATCTGGGTTCGTTTTAATAGATTGTATTACATCTTGAATTTGATCAATCATCTGGTTTCTTGATGTTTTCCATGCACGCCACTGTTTTCCATATACAAAACCTAAGTCACCAAATTCAGTTGCGAACTCATCATCTTGTAATATCTTCTCTTTAAACGTTGTCATTTGTTCATCATAGACTTTTTTAAATGATGGATCTTTAAGACTGCGATTCCCAAAGTCTGTCATGTCGGGACCTATATATTTTTCGCTTTCAACCCATTTTTTAAAAGCCCATTCATTCCATATATTATTATTATGTTGTAATAAGTAACGTATGTTTGTATCTCCTTTTAAAAACCAAAGTAATTCGCTTGCTACAAGTCGGAAAGGTACTCGTTTTGTTGTTAGTAATGGGAATCCTTTTTGTAAGTCAAAACGATATTGGTATCCAAAAATTGACAATGTTCCAGTGTTCGTCCGATCATTTTTCTCAGTACCATGTGTTAATACGTGTTTACATAAGTCTAAATATGCTTCTTCACCTGTATACATTTAAAATATAACACTCCTAACAGTAGTTATTCTCGTATTCATTGTATCATACAAACATATACTTTTCGCATTGTTCTTTTCGGACAATTCATTTACAAAGTAGATCAAAACTGTTCAGTAGTGAAAACTTGCCTCACTAATATCGCTCCGGAAAAACACTGCGCTTTCCGCGGGCAACGCCTCAACTTCCGACGTACATGAGTACTAGTGCAGGTGTTGCAACAGGACGTTGCGCAATTAACCTGCCTCGGAAGCAAAAGACGGCTTTTTTAGAAAAAAACTTCAACTCCTAAGTATACCGAAACAAGTTTGTAACACAAACGTAACCATAAGTAAAACATAAAACAATAAAACCAGCCATAAATTATGGTTAAAGGCTAACAAGGAAAGGAGATTAAAACGATGAATGGGACGCTTAATCAAATTGCTAAACATTCGTTTCTTTACGGATTCGTCCTCAGTCAACCGTTTTCCTTTAATGTCAATGCATATCCAATACTAGAAAACAAAGAATTACTAGAAAAAGGACACCTCGAATATGGTGAACATAGTGAAAGTGTGCAAACATTACAACTAAAACTAAAGAAATTATCTTATTATGATGATGATCTTGACGGGGATTTTGGTATATTAACAGAACATTCGGTAAAACAGTTTCAAAAAGATCATCAAATAGATGTGTCTGGGCAAGCAGATGCACAAACTATTTTTTCCTTAATTGATGCTGAAAGAAAGAGAAATGTAAAGAAAATAGAACAATTGACAGGAAGCGTAACACCCGGTACTCATAGCAAAGAGGTAAAAATTGTTCAAGAGGCATTACAATATTTCGGTTATTATGAAGGTGAAATTGACGGCATATATGGTCCATTGACAGAAAAAGCATTAGCCATTGCCGAAGAAGAGCATCAAATTGAACTAAAGTTTGAAGTGACGAAAACATCGCTAGAAACGATGTATGAAAATGATGAAAAAGAACAAGAAAAGCAAGCCAAACAAATCATTACAAAAACAAAAGATAAGAAGCAAGCCGAACCCAAAAATGTAAAAGTTAAGTCATCCAATCCTGCCGGTCTTACGCAAGTTGCTCACTCGTTAGTTGGTATTCCTTATGTTTGGGGTGGAACAACAGAACAAGGATTTGACTGCAGTGGTTTTATTCAATATGTCTTTGCATCACAAAATGTGCAGCTACCAAGAACAGTGAGTGATATGTGGAATTTTACAACGCCTGTTTCAACACCGTCCGTCGGCGATATTATTTTCTTTCAAACGTATAAACCTGGTCCGTCTCATGCTGGTATTTATATGGGGGATGGTAAGTTTATTCATGCTGGAGAATCCCGTGGCGTTGAAGTGAGCGAACTTGAAAATAGTTATTGGAAACAGCGATACTTAGGTGCTAAACGTGTAAATTAACAAACTAAAATCAGAAGTGTGTTGTCGTCGCTTCTGATTTTATTTGTTATAACAGTCATATTCTACTTTATTTGGTAAATACTAGACATATCTATCAAAAAGGAGCATGAGATATGTCTGGACTCGTATTAAAATTAATTGTTACACCAATCGGTATTTTAGTATCTTCTTGGATTTTCCCAAATGTATATTTCTCTCGGTGGTATCAGCCTATACTGTTAGGTATAGTCGCGGCCATTATAGGATATATGTTGGAAATCGTCATGTTACGTAAAGATACAAATATATTAAGTACTTTATTAGATTTTCTTGTAACCGCAGCAATTGTTTACTTTGGTGCAATTATATTCTTAGGTACTTCAGTGACATTTTGGGGTGCTGTTTTAACAGGAATCGTAATTGCTATTGCTGAATATTTCCAACATGCATGGCTATTACGTAGTGGGCGTGTGCGGAATGATTCTTTTGCTAACAGATAGTATACTGTTAAATACAGTTCAATCAAAGCAAACAAGTACGTTATGGCTACTTGCTTGCTTTGATTTCTTATTCTGAAAAATTCCATTCACTTAGGAATTGTTTCAGATAATTTTCCATAAATGCATGACGTTGTTCTGCAATACCGCGGGCACTTCTAGTGTGCATGACATCACGCAACTTTAATAATTTGTCCGAAAAATGCCTAAGTGATGAATTGTTTGTTTCATTGCTATCATATAGTCGTTGACCTTTTGCTCCACCATATGCAAAAGTTCGAGCAATACCAATGGCCCCTATTGCATCTAAACGGTCAGCATCTTGAACGATTTTTCCTTCCAATGTATCTGGTATCCTTTTTCCTTTCGTAAAAGACACGCTATCTATTATTGAAAGGATTGTATTTATTTCAATAGATGTAAACGAAAGTGTACGTAAAAATTGTTGTAGTTCTTCTTTTACCACATCAGGTTGATCAAACAGCTTATGATCCCCTACATCATGTAACCATGCAGCAACCTCACATAAGTATGAATCTGCGCCTTCTTTCTCCGCAATATAGACTGCTAGTTGCGCTACTCGTTGCATATGTTCAACATCATGTCCAGTCGTATCGTGTAGAAATAAATCCTTTACATATGTCTTGATTTCCTGTATTTGCCTGATTGCATCCATCAAAATAACCCTACGATTTTACCATTTTCTTTCACGTCCATATTTAAAGCTGCTGGTTTTTTAGGGAGACCTGGCATTGTCATAACGTCACCAGTTAACACAACAATAAAACCTGCGCCGATAGAAGGACGTAATTCACGAATAGATATAATGAAATCTTGTGGGCGACCAACCATTTTGGGATCATCCGACAAAGAATATTGTGTTTTCGCCATACATACTGGAAGATTCCCCCAACCTTGTGTTTCATAAAAGGCGATTTGTTGTTTAGCTTGATTTGTTAGAGAGATATCCTTTGCTCCATATACAGTTTGGGCGATTTTTCTAATCTTTGTTTCTAATGAATCATCAAGTTCGTAAAGATGTTTAAATGATTGGTTACCGGCACTTGCCTTCTCCACTACTTTTTCAGCTAAATTAATCCCCCCTTCTCCACCTTTTGCCCAAACATCTGTTAAAGCTACGTCGATATGACGACTTTCACACCATTTTTCAATATATGCGGTTTCACTTGGTGTGTCTGTTGGGAATTTATTAATAGCGACAACAAAAGGTAACCCAAATGTTTCTATTGTTTCAATATGTTTTGCTAAATTTTCCATGCCCTCAGCTAATGCTGCAACATTTTCATTCGTTAAATCACCTTTGGAAACCCCACCATGCATCTTCAATGCGCGGACAGTTGCAACAATTACAACTGCATCGGGTTTAAAATTACCAGCACGTGACTTAATATTCAAGAATTTTTCCGCGCCTAAGTCTGCGCCAAATCCCGCCTCAGTGATAACATAATCTCCAAGTTTTGCGGCGGTTTTGGTTGCCATAATACTATTACAACCATGTGCAATATTAGCAAAAGGTCCACCGTGAATTATCGCAGGAGTGTTTTCAATTGTCTGCACTAAATTTGGTTTAATTGCATCTTTTAATAGAACTGTTAATGCTCCTTCTGCTTCAAGATCCTTTACGGTTATAGGTGTTTCATCGTATGTGTAACCAATAACAATGCGAGCGATTTTCTCTTTTAAATCTTGTAGATCATTTGCCAAACAAAGAATGGCCATAATTTCTGAGGCAACTGTAATATTAAAACCATCTTCTCGTGGCACACCTCTTTTCGGCCCACCAAGACCTACAACGACTTGTCTTAACGCTCGATCATTCATATCCATTACTCGTTTCCATACAATCCTGCGTGGATCAATGTGTAATGCATTTCCTTGTTGGATATGATTATCAATTAATGCGGCTAATGCATTGTTAGCAGTTGTAATGGCGTGCAAATCACCGGTAAAGTGTAAATTAATATCTTCCATTGGTAATACTTGAGAATATCCACCACCCGCTGCCCCACCTTTAATTCCCATAACTGGTCCTAATGAAGGTTCCCGTAGCGCAATGACTGTCTTTTTGCCGATTTTATTCATTGCTTGGCCTAAGCCAACTGTAACAGTAGACTTTCCTTCACCCGCAGGAGTTGGATTGATAGAAGTTACTAGAATAATCTTTCCGTCTTTATGATGATGAAGTTTACTTAAGAGTTTATCTGATAACTTTGCTTTTGTATGTCCATATGGTTCCCAATCCTCTTCTGACAACCCTAAACTCCCTGCAATTTCATGAATCGGCTTTAAAGATGCTTCTTGTGCAATTTCAATATCTGTTTTCAAATTAGCCTACTCCCTTTCTACAGTGATGTGCTTTATCTTTCTTTCTATTCATATTGTAACAAAATTTGCAATATATCTCTCCATAAAACGCTTACAATTTCCAAGGCGATTAGCAAAATAATAGGCCAATGCCTTGACCCACAAGACAAAATGCGCTATATTTAACACAAGCAAAGAGGCATGTTGCACATGAAATATAAATAACATAAACAAAGATATCGTTATTACTTTTCATACAATTTGCTTACTTTGTAATTCACACACGTTTTACGTGCAAGGAAGCTTTTAGGAGGAATTATTCACATGGAAAACGGAGTAGTAAAATGGTTTAACGCAGAAAAAGGTTATGGTTTTATTCAAGCTGAAGAGGGTAATGACGTATTCGTACATTATTCAGCAATTCAAGGTGAAGGTTTTAAAACACTTGAAGAAGGCGAAGAAGTTACATTCGAAATTGTTGAAGGCGAACGTGGACCTCAAGCAGCAAACGTTACAAAAAAGTAAGCCTTTTATAAAATGCTTAAGCGGTAATCACTTGATTACCGCTTTTTCTGTCTTCTTAACTTTAGTATTATCTGAAGTTACAATCAGCTACATTTTCGTTACTGTAGCTAATGCTTTTTCTTCCTTTGGTATTCTAACTTTTAATAGTAATAAATGTAACAAAGGAAAAAGTACAGCGGTAAAATATGCCCCAAATAAAAGTGGTATGATAAATAATTCTATACCTACGATAATATAATTTGGATGTTTTACATATTTATAGGGGCCCTTTTTGATAAGTGCAACTCTAGGCAATACAATAATTTTTGTATTCCAGAACTTTCCTAAAGTTGTGATGCACCACACTCTCGCTAATTGGGTCATAACAAATATCAAAAGTAATAGGTAATTTAACATGACGGAACGCTGAAACACGTAAACCTCTCCGACAATAAAGATGAAAAATAATGTATGGAGGATAATAAACCACTTGTAATGATTTTCCCCCTTTATAATCCCTCCCCTTGCCATCATCCATTTTTCATTTCGTTTGGCAATCACTAATTCAACGAGTCTTTGACCTATGATAAATAATATGAATAGCCAGATCCATGTTTTCATTTATTCCACTCCAATAATAATAATTCAGAACTAAATCCAGGCCCTAATGCACATAGTATACTTTTATCATTCTGAATGGACTGTTCCTTCATCTATTTTTTTAATACGTAAAATACCGTTGCGGAGGACATATTACCATGCTGTCGAAGTACCTCATATGAAAATTTTAGTTTATCCATAGAAAGTTGCATAGATTGGCACATTGCTTCCAATACTTTCTTTCCTCCAGGGTGTGCAATATAGGAATCAATTTCATCACTCGTAATATCTAGTTTTTGTAGAGTATCTTTCACATGTTCTTTCCAAATTGTATCAACGAGATGTGGGATACTCTTTGAAAATATTACCTCTAATCCCTGATCTGTTACATTCCACCCCATCACATCTTCACTATCTTTCTCTGTGAATGAATTTGTATATGTAATCTTCGGTTTCTTTATTTTTACATTCTTTTGATACGGCGATGCATCTCCTACAAGTAATGTTGCTGCGATTCCATCTGCAAATAGTGCTGTTCCTACTACATTGCTTTTACTCATGTCATCCTTTTGAAAAGTTAAACTACATAATTCACAACAAATTACTAATGCAGTTTGTTTTGGATTTGCCTTTAACCAGTCATATGCACGTGAAAGTCCCATAGCTCCTCCAGCACACCCTAGCCCCCATAAAGGCATTCGTATAACGTCAGATCGGAATGGGAGCTTATTCATTATTCTGGCGTCAATACTAGGAGTTGCTATGCCAGTACTAGAAACAAATACAATTAAATCAACTGCTTCAAATGGCACTTTTTCATGTAGAAAATGATCGTTTGAAAGACATTGTTGAACCGCCTTAACAGAATAATCAATTGCGTTTTGAACATATAATGCATTTTTCTCTTCAAAAGAATGGTGTGTTAAAAACCAATCCTCATCCACAACAAATTGCCTATTTTCAATAGCTGCATTGTCAAAGACAGGTAGCAATCTATTTATTCTTCTAGCGTGATCTTGGAAAAGAGTACGTACAAGATTTTTAACCGTTTGTTGAGAGATATTAAAATCTGGGATTGCTAAACCAACCGAACAAATGTATGTCATCTTAGTCACCTTTTTTATTACTATTTTGTCACTATTTTCAAAGATTATTACTCATTCCGTCATATTTATGACACATACTTTATTAACGAAAAGGTTTATAAAACTATCGCAATCGCTGTTATATCAAGTGTTTGAACAAATTGTGAAGCTTTCAATATCATGTTAAATTCCGTTTGTAATTTTTGTATGATGGAAATGAGTCAAATAAACAAAAAGGAGAAGATGAAAGATGGCGACCAAAATCAACAAGCAAAAGCACGTTGAAAATGAAACATCCAACTTAAAAGGCACACTTATTTCAGTTATGGTTCTTGGTATGATTATTCTTATTTCGTGGTTCGGGGTTTTTGCACTATTTCTTTCAAGATAAAAATAGGGGGAGTGAACTTTCATGCACTTACATAAATATGAAAAAATTTGGTTAACTTTTGGAATCGGTTCACTAGTTGTCTTTCTACTTATTTTAGGATACGGGGCATTTTGGAAAGGGACACATCCACAAAGTCACGGTGTAACAATTGATCCAAATAATATTCAAGCGTATGAGGATTTTAAACCAGAAAATCTAGGATTAACAAAAGTTGACGACAATCAATATGTTGTAAATTTAATCGCCTCAGCATTTAATTATGATTTTGGAAAAGATGACGATGGTGCTCCAGTCAAACATATTCGAATCCCTGCTGGTTCAAACGTTTTATTCCAAGTTACGACACCTGATGTGGTACACGGTTTTAACGTTGCGGGAACGAATGTAAACATGATGGTTGAGCCTGGTTATATCTCGCAATTAGAAACAGTATTAAAAAAACCAGGTATATATACAATCGTATGTAATGAATATTGTGGTGTAGGTCACCATATGATGTACGCTACTTTGGAGGTGTATGAATAATGGGTTTGAAGCAAACAGAAGCAGTAACTAGTATTGGAACATATCCGATTTCAAAAAAAGATGCAAAACTTTATATGTCTTTTATGTATGTAGCGTTTATTTCATTGTTTATCGGTGGATTAATGGGGTTATTACAAACGTTAGTCCGTTCAGGTAAATTAACATTACCGGCAGGAATTGGTTATTACCAAATTCTAACGGTTCATGGTGTTATTTTGGGACTAGTCCTTACGACGTTTTTTATTATCGGTTTCCAGTTTTCATTTATTTCAAAGTCGGTAGGAATATCTAATAAACAAAGAAAGTACGCTTGGCTAAGTTTTTGGGTTATGCTCATCGGTACTATCATGACGGCTACAACAATTCTTTTAGGGAAAGCAAGTGTACTTTATACATTTTACACACCTTTGAAAGCACATCCAGTTTTTTATATCGGTCTTGCACTGGTTATTGTAGGAAGTTGGATCGCAGGTTTTGTAAATTGGCACCAGCTCTATAGTTGGAAAAAGCAACATCCTGGTGAAAAGTCGCCTCTACCGGCTTTTATGGTCACAATCAATATGATCATGTGGTTTATAGCTTCACTTGGTGTTGCAGTATCGGTATTATTTCTAATATTACCTTGGTCACTAGGTTATACAGCAACAGTAAACGTACTTTTAACTAGAACATTATTTTGGTATTTTGGTCACCCACTTGTTTACTTTTGGTTACTACCTGCTTATATGGCTTGGTACACAATTATCCCGAAAATTATTGGCGGGAAAATATTTAGTGACTCATTAGCAAGAATGTCCTTTATCTTACTATTATTTTTCTCTATTCCAGTTGGTTTCCACCATCAGTTAACGGAACCAGGAATAGAACCGATGTGGAAATTTATCCAAGTTACATTGACGATGATGGTTGTTATTCCAACATTAATGACTGCTTTCTCGTTATTTGCAACATTTGAAATTACAGGTCGTAAAAAAGGTTATACAAGTTTATTTGGTTGGTTTAAAAAATTACCTTGGAAAGATGTGCGTTTCTTAGCACCATTTATCGGGATGTTATTCTTTATTCCTGGTGGAGCAGGTGGAATTATAAACGCTTCACACCAGCTAAATTCTGTTATTCACAATACGATATGGGTAACCGGTCACTTTCATTTAACAGTAGCGGCATCCGTGTTATTAACATTCTTTGGAATTAGTTATTGGTTGCTACCGCACTTAACAGGAAGAAAATTGACACCACAAATAAATAAATTAGGTATCATCCAAACATATATTTGGACAATCGGTATGACAATCATGTCAACAGCAATGCATATTCAAGGATTATTAGGAGGACCTAGACGTTCGAATTTCTCCGAATATGGTGGCACAGACCAGGCTCATGAATGGATCTGGTACCAGTTAGCACAAGCAGTTGGGGGAACGATTTTATTTATCGGGATAATTTTGATGGTTTATATTTTCATCAAATTGACATTCTTAGCTCCCAAAGGGATTGAAGAATATCCGCTTGCAGAAGAAGAAGTGGATGCACAGCCTACACCAGCATGGTTTGATAACTGGAAATTATGGATTGGTATCACAGTCGCATTAATTTTATTTGCTTACAGTATGCCTGTCATGGATATGATTCAAAATTCACCGCCGGGATCACCGCCGTTCACTTGGCCTATAGGTAATAACTAAATAAAAAAGCGTAAGCAGCCCGTTAAGGACGACTTACGATAAAAAAGTAGAACAACCTTTGCAGGCATTGCCATTCAATCGCAATGCCTGCATTTGTGTCTTAATCATGATACTTTTTGTATCCAACATGCAGTACTTTCCCTATCCCCTCACCTATTTATTCATGTTGCCCAAAGTATTGATAATAGTCTGTTTGGATAAAGCCATTAAATAGTTTACGTTTTTTTGTTGCCTTTTTCCCATATACGGATTCAAAAGTCGGAAAGGCTGTAAGAACATAGACACTCCAAGAAAGATATTGCTGCATTATTTTTCCGAAATCGCTATATAGTGTTTGAATTTCTCTTTCTCTTCCCTTCCCGATTCTTTGGCCGTATGGAGGATTTGTTACAATATATCCGTTAGCATCCGATATGACTAAATCTTTTACTTGCATTTGTTTCCACTTTATCAAATCACCTAGACCGGCTTCTTGACTATTTTCATTTGCAATATCAACCATTTTATGATTGATATCCGTTCCAATAATATCGAGAGATTGATCATATTTTGCCAAATCCTCAACTTCTTGAAAGGCATCATCCCATAGTTTCTTCTTCATGAAATACCACTCTTCCGAAGCAAAAGAGCGATTAAATCCAGGTGCAATATTTTGCCCAATTAATGCTGCTTCAATCGGGATAGTACCTGATCCACAAAATGGATCGATAAAAGGATAATCCGGTTTCCAATTTGTAAGCAAAACTAAAGCAGCAGCCAGTGTTTCCTTTAGTGGTGCCTCACCTTGTCCAACACGGTAGCCTCGCTTATGTAAGCCATGGCCTGATGTATCTAATGTTAATGTCGCAATATCTTTATGTATAGCTATTTCAACACGATATACAGCACCTGTCTCTGGCATTCTCGATGCAATCCCATATTTTAATCTCAACCGCTCAACAATGGCCTTTTTGACGATTGCCTGACAGTCTGGCACACTATATAATGTCGATTTTACGGACTTACCTATTACAGGAAACTGTCCATCTTCACTAATGAAGTTTTCCCAAGGTAATGCTTTCGTTGCCTCAAATAATTCATCAAAAGTAGTTGCTTTAAACTCTCCTACTTTAATTTTCAATCGATCAGCCGTGCGAAGCCACAAATTACAACGTGGTATGGCAGAAAATGGTGCATCAAAGGTCACTTTACCATTATCAACTTTCACTTCATATCCTAGATCTCTTACCTCTTGTGCAACAATAGCCTCTAGTCCCATGGCAGCTGTTGCAATTAATGTTAGCTTTGAACCCATTATAGCAATCCTTTCGTACTAAAATTTAATCAACTTTTAAAATGTTTAACGCCAGTTTGAACACGCACTAATAGTGTACCACACGATTTATAAAAACAAACAAAATAACCGGCTCTTTGTCAAATAGTGTTGGTGGCTGAATTAAGGTCGCTAAAATATTAATGATTCGGGATCTGTTTATCCTGCCACTTAAGCGGCAGGATAAAC
>NZ_JBHLWL010000009.1:0-38893 GCF_042432965.1 Paracerasibacillus soli
TTAGCTTGGTCCATTTCGCCAGCTACTAAAAGTGTCGATTACCCAAGAAGCCCCCACTTCAAGCGACCCGTAAGGGTGGTAAGTGGTGGGAGTAGTTCACTTGTAATGAGTACCCTTAATGTCATTCTAATCCATCTTTATTCGTTACACCTAGTACATCAAGAAGAAAGACAAACACTGGAATCCCAATTATCAATCCCCATACGCCAAAGAAATTCTGTGAAAAAATAAGTACGATAAACGTATAAAAAACAGGTAAATCTGTTTTGGAAGACATTAGCTTAGGATTTAGTATATAAGCTTCTATCGCATGGATGACCATAATCGCGATAAATAAATATATTACTTTTAGGTATCCTCCTATTGTGAAAGCAATGATTGTTAAAGGGACAAGTGAAATGAGTACACCTGCAACAGGTATTAGCCCTAAGAAAAAGGTCATAAAAGCTAGCCCAATGATCTGTGGAAATCCAAGAATCATTAATACAATAACTGTTAGAAAAGTGTTGATTAGAGCAATGATAAATTGTGCTTCAATTACTCTTCCAAATGTCTGGGAGAACTTTTTACCAAAGAACTCGATTTCACTATGAAATGGTGCAATTTTACTAGTTTTAAATTTATTTGTAAACTCAATTAATCGCGGCTTTTCAAGTAAGAAGAATAAGCTTAGTAATAAAGAGATTAATACTTGGACACTCATTTTGCTAATATCAGTAAATGATTTTAACAAAAATGAAAAGCCATTTTCAATATAATCCGTAATTTGCCCACTGGAAATAATGGACTCAATAAAGTTGATCACTTTGTTGTCGTGCGGTTGAACAGAAAAATTTGCTACCTGTTTGATAAGTTGGCTGATTTCGACTGAAATTAACGGTAAATACTTTGCAATTCCGATTGTTAACATGCCCACGATTGTTGTATATAGCAATAATACAAGCAGCGTGCGATTTAACCGTACTCGGGCAATCGTAAATTCTACAAGTCCATTCATTAAAAATGAGAAAATAAATGTTAGTAGAATGAGATTCATCATACTTCTAACGCTAAAAAGAATAAGAACGATTAAGGCGAAAATAATTAGTCTTTTTACGCCTTTTCTTTTAAAAAAGTCCACCATTGCCTCCATATGATACTTCCCCTTATATACTAAATTGAAAAAAATAAGTCGATAGATATATAGTATCTCTTTGTGAAGTAAAAATTACAAGTAGTAGAATTGTCTAAAATAAGAAAAGTTGGCACGTGCTGAAAACTTTTAAGGAATGATAGGTTTTTCCTAAGTTAGATATGATAGAAATTCCTGCTCAAGCTGTTGACCCTGTATGACTAGAAGGTGTAGACTAATATTATTTCAATCGAGCTATAGTATAAATTTACATACCCTAAAATTGAACAGTGGCAAAACTTCATGAATCTTACTTTAAAGTGGGGGAATATTTATGAAAAAAACAACATTATATCATGATGGTGAGACGCTTGGTAACAACGAATCTGCAGTTGTTGTCGGTGCATCGCTTTCTGGACTTATGACAGGAATTGCACTCGCGCGTGAAGGGTTGCATGTAACTATTATTGAAAAGGCGGAGGAAGAACGCCCTAGTGGTGGTGGGCTTCGTGTGGACGGTGGAATGTTTGATCGTTCTAAAACTGCAAGGTTACTAAAAAGACTCGCTTCAAATGGAAAGAGTTCTGTTCAGCTATGGTCATCCATCGAGTACCGCATGCGCATGGAAGCCAAGGCCGATCCTAGAATAGAATTACGTTATCAGACTCGCGTTCAATCCATTGATCAGGATGCTAACTCCGCGTGGGTTGTAACAGATAAGGGAGAAACGATTCAAGGTGATATTTTAATTGGCGCAGATGGCCACCGTAGTTTAGTGCGGCGGCATGTTGCACCACATCATCCAGACGCAACATTTGCAGGTTACGTTGTATGGCTTTCTTCTATAAATGAGAATAATCTACCTGAGGACATTCGCCCCACTCATAAAGAATCTGGAGTTACGATGATGCATGGTGCAAACGGATTTATGTTCGGTTCCATAACAGATATTGATAATGGTACCTCAGGATCGGGAAGTAGACGAGTAGGAACAACTTGGTATGATAGAAGTCGTAATGATATGTTACGTAGTTTAGGCTGTGTTAGAGGTTCAGTTGTCCATCATTCACTAAAGGGTCCTGATATACCAGTCGAAATCCTAGATGAACTAGCAGCAGAAGCGAAGGTAACATGGTCCGAACCATGGTTGTCCGCAGCGCTTCACGGAATAGAATCGCGTACCATTATTGGAATACCAATAAAAGAATACGTTCCAGATCTTCTTGTTAAGGGGCGTGTAGCGATAGTTGGCGACGCAGCTCATGCGCCTGCACCTATCACAGCTAGTGGATTTAATGAGTCATTACAAGATGCTGCTACACTTGGAAAATGTGTTGCAAAAGGTATACGAGGAAATGCGGCGATTGACTCGCTAGCGGAATATGAGTCTCTCCGTTTAAATAAAGTACGTCGAATGGTGCAGTCTGGACAGTCTATGAGTCAGTATTTTGGATTAGCATGATGGAATATGAAGGCAATACCTTATGATGACATCGTATTTTTGGTGCGAAGTTCAGGAAATCATGAATATCCAGGTGTCTTCACATATTATTTTATTGATTTCGATGATAATATTGCTATAGTTATATGAAGCAATCCCTTGAAAAGTGTGTATTACAAGATGTTTTTGCTACTTTTCACTGTCGTACTTTGTATGAGAGTGGATTGAAATAATGCAGAATGACAATCTTAGACAACAGTGTTAAGTTGGATATGCAAGCGATGCATGCACTGAGCTCTTTGTACCCCTACTTGTTAAGGAGTATGTTAAAATACCTTTAATATAGAAAGAGGTGTTAACATGAAAATTGATGTATGGTCAGATTTTGTATGTCCATTTTGTTATATAGGTAAGCGCAGATTAGAGATGGCTTTAGAGCAGTTTCCACATAGAGAAGATGTTGAGGTTTCATTTAAAAGTTTCGAACTTGACCCAAACTCCTCTGAATATGCCGGGAAAAATATTCATGAGGCAATCGCTGCAAAATATGGTGTGAGCTTAGAACAAGCAAAACAAAACAATGCTCAAATTGGTAAACAAGCGGAAAACGTTGGATTAACCTTTAACTTTGATGATATGAAGCCAACGAATACGTTTGACGCACATCGTTTGACGAAATTTGCATTGCAACATGGAAAAGACAAGGAAATTACGAATAATCTTTTTTACGCATATTTTACAGAATCCAAGAATTTAAGTGACAGCCAAACATTAGCAGATATTGCGGAAGCTGTTGGCCTAGATAGGCAGGAAGCGCTAGATGTTTTACAGGATAAAACTGCATATGCAAATGATGTCCGAGTAGATGAGGGAATTGCCCAGCAATACGGCGTTACGGGTGTTCCTTATTTCATTATTAATGATAAATATGCCATCTCAGGCGCACAACCATTGGAAACATTTATCGGGGCGTTACAAAAGGTGTGGGAAGAGGAAAAACCAAAGCCTAAACTCCAAAGTCTTACCGCTGATGATATGAATAATGCTGTTTGTACAGATGATGGCTGTATCATACCACCAAATAATGAAAAGTAAATTTAAAAGTAGCTCGTTCATCATGAATGTAGCTACTTTTTCTTTTTAAAGAAGATTGCCACCTTATCCCCAAATGGTATTTAACATATACGCGGTGCACTGCACCGAACTTATCTTGTGAATAAGATCAGATTATGACTCCTCTCCATGATGTATACCAGCGTTGAATATGCTCACTAATTTCAATGTCTAATTCCTGAAGTGCTTCTTGTAATTTTTCATATTGATGATGCACAAATATTCCGTATCCGAGCTCGGCATATATTTTCATTAAAGCGAAGTGCGCTATTTCATCGTCTGGATGACGATTACAAATATTGGTATACCATTGTATTGCTTTTTCAACATCACGCTGCTGTTCATAGAAGTTTGCGATTTGATGGGCGTGTTTTAGCCAAAGTTTTTCTAGGCGAAACCGTTCTGGTTCGGCCCACAGATATCCTTCATCACTGAGATAGCATTCTCCGTAGATAGCCATCATTTCCTCATACTTTTGAATGGTATCGAAATAAAGCGGAGGGGCAGCTTTTAAACGATTCTCCCATTCAGTAATATCAATTGAAACATTTTTGATGATAAGCGAATAGCTTGAATGCATACTTTTAATTAGAAAATGTTCGTGATATTTTCCTAACGTTTTTCGTATATTATAAATCGTAGTATATAGCTGGGAATATGCCCTGTTAGGTTCGAAGTCTGGCCAAAGCAAATCAACAAGTTTGGATTTTCGTACGGTCTTTCCGGTGTGTTGTAATAGATAAAGAAATAATTCCTTTGATTTAGCAGTTCGCCATTTTATAATCTCATATGTATTGTTTTCCCCTTCAAAAGATAGTTCTCCACTTATATTAACCCGAAAATGGCTTGGTTTAGTTGTAGGTGAGGTATGTTTGTTTATATAAGTTGGTAATCTTTCCACTGTCTTTTTAAGTCTTTCTACTTGTACTGGTTTTATTAGATAATCAAGGGCTTGTAGCTCAAACGCCTCTACAGCATATTGATGAAAGGCTGTAACAAATACAATTTCTAATTGTGGGTTTATCTCTACTATTTGTTCTGCCAATTCTAGCCCATTATTGCCAGGCATTTCAATATCTAAAAAGACAACATCCGTTTCTTGTATGAGACGAGCTTGTTTATGAATATTTAAATAGGTAAACTTCTGCAGGTTGGATATTTTACATACCTTCTTGAGCTGTATTTCTAAAAGTTCCAGTGCAAGTGGCTCATCGTCTATTAACATGACCCGCATCAAATTCCCCCTTTAAGCGTGATTGGTATCTTCTCATCTATTATATGACTGTATACCCATTTATTTAGAACCTTATTTATATTGTAATAATTTAACTTGTAGAAGTCTATTTATCCTTCCAGAATTTTACGTTGCATTATCTATCGAGAATTCATCTTCATATATATTTCATCGAAAAATTTATATAAATATATTTTATATTTTCAGAGATAACACCATGTTAATAGTTCTTTTGGACTAGTATTATTGCTGTAAATAATATCCTGGGAAATATTGTTGAGAATTTGTGGAGATACAATTTTTATAATAGTAACGGCTACATGGCCATCATTTATTTCCAAAGGGGGAATGGGATTGAAGAAAAGAACAGGATTGTTATTAATCATGTTGTTATTTTTTCAAACGATTACGAGTGGATTTGCTGCGCCAATGCAAATGAAAGCGGCTGAGTCCGAGCAAAATGTAATTAAAAGTCTCACTGTAACTGAAACCGACATAGAAGGATTAGTTCATGTATCTGTTAATTGGTCGATTGATGGACTAGAAATTGATGAAGGTTACATCGAATCTCAAGTACTAGACGAACATTTACAAATAGATCATCAACAAGAAGGATTATTGCAAGTTGAGGAAACAGAAATTGGAATGTTTCATGTAACAGAGAATGGAGAAATCACCGTTGCTTTTCTTGCTGCGGTTGAAGAATCTCAAGAAGCTAGTGGAACATTTGTAATAGAAGCATTGGTGGAAGTACCTGGAGATAATGAAGAAGAGGAAACAGAACAGCATGAGCAAAGCGAAAATGACGAGAAAGATAAACAAGCTGCGCCTGAAGAGGTTGCGGAAGATGAAAAGGATATAGAAGCAGAAATAGAAACGACGAAGGGCGACGAATTAGACTCAAATGATACAGCTTTAACGGCTACGGAAATTGAAGAAAATATTATCACAAATGTAACATTGTCAAAGAAAGTTGGCGAAGGGGATTTTGAGGAAATTCCACCCGGGTCAGAAATTGTTGTCGACAATCCATACGACGCATTTAAAGTAAAACTAGATTACGAGTTTGCGTTACCGAATAATCATAACTATGGCGCTGAATCGACATTTACAATTACGATACCAGAGGTTTTTCACGTATTGGCTAATCCAGAGCCAACACCACTTACGAATGAAAATGGTGTTGAATTCGCTACGTTTATTGTAACGAATGATAATAAAATTGTAATCACATTTAATGAAAATATCGAGCAAAACTCAAATGTGTCAGGTTACCTTCATTTAGAGTCGGAGTTTGATGCACACTATGCTGGCCCAGCTGAAGGAGAAGTCATTACGTTTCCGATTTCGGGAGAGCAGACGGTTACATACCCAATTAAGTTTATTCCAAAATCAACGTCTATTGATAAAAAAGGTGTTCCGAACAAAGCCTATAATGCAGAGACGATTGAGTGGACAGTTGATTTTAATAAGGATTTACAAGAAATAGAGCATGCAAGATTAGAAGATGTTATGGAAGGTGATCATACTTTTATTGAGTCTTCACTCAAAGTGTATAAGTTGTACATGAATGCCGATGGTACGATTGATGAAAGTAAGACAGAGCAGTTAGCGGACGACAAATTTGGAACGACATTTCCATTAGAGCTTGGCAACATTGATTCAGCTTACCGGATTGTATATGAAACGGAAATTCAGGATGATACAGGTAAAGCATACAAAAACACCGTAGAATTAACTGGTGATAATATTAATCCGGTTGAAGCCTCTGCAACGGTTCATGTAAATCGTGGTGAAGCCCTTGAAAAGCGTGCTAGCAATTATGACCCAGTAACACAAACAGTGACGTGGGAAGTAAAATATAATTATGATGAAAAGGTTATTCCACAAAATAAAGCGAAACTGACAGATATATTTGGGGACAATCAAGCGTTTGTAGCTGATAGTATGGAAGTAGTTGAAGTTACGATTGACCCAGATACTGGTGAAGAGGATAAGTCAGAACCATTTACGAATTACACATTACATGAAACGGATGGTGGCTTTGAGCTTCAGTTTAATCAAAACGTTTCAAAAGCATATAAAATCACATATCAAACGAGTGCGATTGACAGAGTTGATGAAAGTGGCAATGTGCATAACAAGATCCATGATGAATTTGGTAACGAAAAGGAAGGTTGGCAATGGTTGAGCCAAGGTGTGTTCATAAAATCACACGATAATTCCGAAACAGATTATAAAGAGAAAGTAACAGGTTGGACTTTAAGATTAAACACTGATGAATATACGATGAATGATGTCGTCATTACAGACACATTGCCAAAGGGGTTTTCGTTAGTTGAGGAGTCAGTAGTTGTTAAACATGGTGGAGAAACAATAACAGATTATACACTGAACGTTACCGAAACTGATGGGGTAGAAGTTTTTGAAATTAAATTTAACGACGATATCACCAAGGAAGTTTTGATTTCTTTCCGTACAAATATTGATTTTGACAAGACAGAGCCAAATGATGATGGTACGTTCACAAATCATGCCTTGCTTGAATGGAACAATGACGATGGAGAGGCTCTGTCGAAGGAAGGAACGGCAACCTTTAACCCAGATACGTATACGAAAGCAAATGGGTTTAAAGGTGCATCCTATAACGCAGTAACAAAAGAAATTGAGTGGGAAATCGGTGTGAATTATAATCATGCCAATTTGGATCAGGCAATTGTGGAGGACTTTATCCTAGATGGTCAAAATTTTGATGTTGATTCTATCCGTGTATTTCATATGGATTTACAAGGTGGATGGAATGGTTATAAGTATGGAGAAGAACTAGCTGCTACGGACTATACAGTTGCTGTTATGGAGGATGATGAAGGAAATCCAGGGTTCCGAGTTAGCCTTGGGGATATTAACTCAGGATATATCGTGACGTATAAGACTGATTTGAATAATCAATTGGTTGATAAAACGTATCACAATATAGCGACTGTTAAAAGTGATAATCAGGATTCTTTCAATCTAACGGCTTCAGTAGAACCATATCACGGAGGGGAATATACAAAAAAGACTGCGGAACAAAACAGGGAAAACCCTCGAATCGTTAACTGGCGTGTAAACATTAACTATGCACAGTCTACGGTATCAAATGTTTCTTTGTCCGATACACCAAGTGCAAATCAATTACTTTTACGAGATACCATTAAATTATATGGGACGGTTGTAAGTGAAAACCCAAATGAAATTAAGATAGATCGGGACAATGGACCTTTAGTGGAAGATGAAGATTACGCACTTGAAATAACTGAAAATGAAGATGGTATAGAAACATTTACAATTACATTTTTAGAGGAAACAATTGATCAGGCATATGTCCTAGAGTACGATACACGTATTATGTATCAAGGTGATGGGTATATCGAAAATGATGTGAAGTTTGAAGGTGACCAAACAGCGGAAATTCCTACTGATAATGCTGTTAAACAGCGCATCGATTTATCAAATATCGGTGGTGGTATCGTTGGTGAGGTAGGAAGTCTTGAAGTAATAAAGGTGGATGCGGAGGACCAAAAGGCACTTGCTGGTGCAACATTTGAGCTATACGAAACAGATGGTACTTTTATCCGAAGCTATACGACGGGTGAAGACGGAATCGTCGTTTTCAAAAACTTATTATTTGATGAATATATTTTGAAAGAAGTAGATGCTCCTGAGGGCTACGTAGCAGGAATTAAGGATGGTCAGACTGTCACAGTAAATGCTGAAGTATCAAAAGTAACAATTGAAAATAAAAAGTTTGTTGGTGATGTAACATTAACGAAAGTTGACGCAGATACGAAGGAAGTACTGGAGGGAGTCGTCTTTGAACTACGAGATGAAGCAGGTAATCTACTTCAGGAAGGTATTACAACAGATGAAGACGGAAAGATTCTTATTACAGGTCTAACACCTGGAAACTATTTGTTGAAAGAGACGGAAGCACTACATGGTTATCAAAAGCTAGAAAGTGAGATTCCATTTACAATTAAGGCTGACCAGGTAGAGGTCTTGGAATTAGATCCGATTGAAAATAGTATCATCCTCGGAACTGTCCAACTTATTAAAGTGGATGCGGATCATCAAAATGAACCATTAGAAGGCGTTGTATTTAAGTTAGTAGATGCGGAAGGAAATGTTGTAAAGGAAAATCTTACAACAGATAGGGAAGGAAAAATAACAGTTCATGATTTACGTCCAGGAACATATTACTTCATTGAAACGGAAGCATTAGATGATTATGTACTAGATGAAACACCAATTGAGGTTGTCGTAGAAAGGGCGCAAACAGAAATTGCTACAGTACAAGCAAAAAATGAGCTGATACCTGGTTCTGTTGAACTAACGAAAAAAGGTGAAGACGGTAAGTTGCTTGAAGGAGTGAAGTTTGAACTTCAAGATGAAGATGGTAATAAAATTAGTGAACATACGACAGATGTAAATGGTAAATTAACTGTTGAAAACTTGAAACCAGGCTTTTATCAGTTTGTTGAAGTGGCATCTATTGATGGGTATGAATTAAATAAGGATGTTGTAAAGTTTGAAATCATTAGAAGCCAAAAAGTAGCTGTATCCGTTGAATTTACAAATGAGTTAACACCGGGATCAGTTGAGCTTACAAAGCTTGGCGAGGAAAATGAAGTGCTAGAAGGAGCGGAATTTAAGTTAGTAGATGCTGATGAACAAGTTATACATGAAAACTTAAAAACCGATGAAAATGGAAAAATCATAGTAGGAAACTTAAAGCCAGGTACGTATTATTTTGTAGAAACAAAAGCACCATTTGGTCACGAGCTAGATGAGACACCAGTGGAAGTCGTGATTGAATTTAACCAACAGAAACAATTAACCGTAACAAAGGTTAACGAACGCACAACAAGCGGCGTCATGTTAACGAAAAAGGGTGAAGATGGAAAACTACTTGAGGGAGTAATATTTGCGTTACAGGATCAAGACGGGAATACATTGCAGCAAGATTTAACAACCGACGAAAATGGCGTTCTCACTATCGATAATCTAAAGCCAGGTCACTATCAACTGGTTGAGATTGCGACAAATGCAGGCTATGTATTGGATGGGAATCCGATAACATTTGAAATCGAACTTGGTCAAACAAAACAAACAGAAGTAACATTGGTAAATGAACTTGCTACGGGTTCAGTCGAATTAGCAAAACTTGGTGAGGAAAAGGAAGCATTAGCTGATGCAGAATTTGCACTTCTCGACAAAGATGGAAATGAATTACAAACTGGTTTACTTACAAATGAGGATGGAAAAATCGTTGTAACAGATTTAAAACCAGGTCATTATCAGTTCGTAGAAACAAAGGCACCATTTGGTCATGAACTTGATCAAACTCCTATACTGTTTGAAGTCGTGTTTAATCAACAAGAGACATTAACAGTAACGAAGGAAAACGAACGTACGACTGGATCTGTTTCGTTAATTAAAGTGGACGATGAAACAGGTGAAACTTTAACAGGAGCAATTTTTGCCTTACAGGATAGGGAAGGAAATACGTTATTAGAGGAACTTACAACCGATGAAAATGGCAAAATATTTGTTGATGACCTTAAACCAGGAAACTATCAATTTGTGGAAATAAAAGCACCTTCTGATTATACGCTAGATGAAGAGCCAATTCCATTTACGATAGACTTGGGGCAAAGTGAAACATTAGAAATCACAACAAATAATGCGATTATAAAGGGAGACTTTGAGCTTACAAAAGTTGACTTTGATAATGAGGAGCTTGTGCTTGAAGGGGTCCAGTTTGCATTACAAGATTCAGAGGGGAATACGTTACAAGAAGATTTAACAACGGATCAAGATGGTAAATTGCTCATCACAAATCTACGCCCAGGAGACTATGTGCTCGTTGAAACAAATCCATTATTTGGCTATGAGGCACATGATCCAATTGCATTTACAATTGATAGAGGACAACTAACAGTGAAACAGATTACGATTACGAATAAGCAAATTCGTGGTGGAGTTGTATTAACAAAAGTGGATAAACAAGATAAGCAAACTGTTTTATCTGGTGCGGTATTTAAACTAGTAAATGAAGCGGGAGAAACAATAAAAGAAGACTTGGTAACCGACGAAAATGGGGAAATCGTCGTGCAAGACTTAAAACCAGGAAACTACCAGTTCATCGAGGTGAAGGCACCAGCAGGTTATGAATTGGATCAAACACCAATTGATTTTATAATCGACATGGGCCAAACTGCGCACATACAAGTAACAGCATATAACGAAAAGACCCCTGTGCCAACGCCTGAGGAAGAGGAAAAGCCGGAAGCGGGAGAAAAGGATACTTCAACAGGCTTGAAAGACAGTGGCAAACAAGAATCAGATAGTGGCAAAGAATTACCGAAGTCCGCTACGAATATTTTCAACTATATCTTAGTAGGTATTGCATTAATAAGTGTAGGAATTGCAACACGAGTTATTTTACGAAGAAGAAAGACAGTGTAAATAGGCAGAAAAGCATAGACAAAACAATAGGGGCAGGGACAAAGCCAAAGTGTCAGACCTCTCAACTACAACATTATGTATGAAACAATGAGTTTCTTACTAGTTATGGTAGTTGAATGAGGGGGTCAGACCCCATGTCCCGGCCCCTTTTGTTTTCATTTTGGAATTTCAAACGTTACAATCGTGCCGTGCCCAGCCTTACTTGAAATCATTAATCCTTTCCCGTACCGCCTTTTTAAGCGCCGATTTGTATTTGCTAATCCTATACCGGCTACTTTACTTGGATGTTCATGTAAAATCTCATCTGCCTTTTCCTGTTTCATACCTACGCCATCATCAATAATGGAAATTTGATAATACGATTCACAGTCCGTCATTCGTATACAAATCATTCCTCCATTAACTCTTTTTAGTACCCCATGCATCACCGCATTTTCAACAAGAGGCTGAATGGATAATGGGGGTATTTGAAGGTTTGTGTTTTCATCTATTTCCCAATTAACCTGTAATCTATCCCCGAAGCGGGCTTTTTCAATATATAAATACGATTTGGTAAGAGCTAGTTCATCTTCTATTGCAACTAACGATTCCGTATTACGAACAGCAAAACTCCTTTGTAAATAGTTACCGAATTCATGAAGCAGTTCATTCATTTTGTTAGGATTTACAACACCAAAGGCTGCAATCGTATTTAATGTGTTAAATAAAAAATGTGGGTGTATTTGCGCCTGAAGCCAAGCAGCCTCCATTTTTAACTGTTCTTTAATCGACTGCCGTAATTCTGTTAAAGCTTGCACACGCGCTTGTAATTCAAAAGCGTCTACGGGCTTTGTCACATAATCATTTGCACCCGCTATAAAACCACTATATATATCTTCATCTTGACTTCTAGCTGTGAGTAACAAAATCGGCAATTCTGCCAAAGTAAATTGCTCTCGAACTTTTCTCGTTAATTCGTAGCCTGACATGTTTGGCATCATGACATCAGCAATAATTAAATCCCAATCTCTTTTACCGACTAGCTGCAGTGCTGCTTTGCTGTCTACTGTCGTTGTCACATGATACTTTGTGCACAGTATATTTTGTAAAATTGTTAAATTAATTGGGTCATCATCTACGACCAAGATGCTTGGGGCTATCTCACTTTTAACTTGTTCCTGTTGCTGTAATTCAGCTAATAATTTCGGATATTTCACAAGTTTGGCGGCAGCAATTTCCTCGTTACTTTTTGTAGGTAGATTAGACTTGGAAGTTGCTAAAGGAATTGTAAAACTGAATGTACTTCCTTTTCCTAATGTGGATGCTGCAGAAATTTGTCCACCGTGTAACTCGACTAATTGCTTGCAAATATGTAAACCTAGACCTAATCCACCATCTACGTATGTTGAATCATCATTATTCTGTTCATATGGCTCAAAAATAATGTCTAATGCTTGTTTACTAATCCCACGTCCTGTATCAGTTACCGTTATGACAGCCATTTTATTTTTATGTTTTGCATGAATCGTGATGGCTCCTTCGTACGTATATTTCACTGCATTATGGAGTAAGTTAAACAATATTTGAATGAGTCGATGTTGGTCCGCATAAACATTGGGGAAAGAAGCCGAAATATCTAAATGTAATTGGAGTTCTTTTCTTTCCGTCATAAAATGAATCATATCAAGCACGCCTGATGCTATAGCGTGAAGATTTACTCTTTCTAAATTTAGAGTGATCTGTCTTTCTTTTATCTTTGAAATATCAAGTAAATCATTTAAGGTAAATTTCATTCGCTGTCCTACTTGTATAAGAAGTTTTATGTTTTCCTTATTTTTTTCCGTCAAAGGATCCCTTTCGTCATGTAACATTGTATGTGCGATGTTAATAATGCCGTGGAGCGGGTTCCGTAATTCATGCGATGTATTCGCTAAAAATTGGTCTTTTGCTTTATCTGCCTCCTGTAATTCGATTGTTTGCTTTCTATTTAGTTCAACTAAACTAAGATGATGCTTAAAGAGAAACCCAGCAAAGGCGAACATTGCGATTAAATAATCAACAGGATAATAAGGAAAATCTATCATACCCATATTAAGAAATACTCCCCATACTACATTCACAAAATTGATAACCGTCGCTATTAATATAAAAATAGCGTCTTTATTTCCTCCTTTGATTACTTTTATCACAGTAATCGTCAGGAATATGTATGACATTACATTTGTTAGCATGATGACATACCCGATGAGATGGACATATGCAAGTGGGACAACTACTAAAATAAGAACTGCTAGGCTGTATACCGAAAAAAGAATTCGAAATATATAGCTTTTCAAATGAAACACATATTTTGTAAACAATAGCATGAAACTTAATGTCCCAGCAAAAGCGATATATAGTAGTTTTAGTCTCCATGTGGTGTTTATTGAAATGACGTTTAATAGTATTTTATCTTCATCTAAAACAATTGAAAATGCAGCGAAAAACATGAGTAAACCAAAGTAAACAAGCTCTCTTTGGGTTCTTCTTCCTATTAAGAATAACCCGATAGCATAGACACTATGTGCAAGTAAGAAGAAAAATATGACGAGTTGCAAGTTGTTTGATAAGTTCAGTTCCTTTTCTATCGCCTTGCTAGTTCCGAATTTAATAGAGTTTGGAATCCCATTGTTATGAATTGCTTCTTCATTTGATACTGTCATCATAAGTTCTATTTCATCTTGATTGTTATGAAATAATACTTTAGTTGATCCGCTTTCAGCGTGATGCCCAATCTCTAAAACTAACTTCCCGTTGATATATGCCTTGGCCCCAGCTGCGATTTCTTTAAAGAGTAAGCCGTATAGATTGCCGTGAGAATTCCTTTCAGGCAATAGCAATTTTAATCGATAGGTGCCGTGTTGGACTTGTTTTGTATCATTGGTATTTTCCCATAATCCAGGAACTGACAAATAATGTGGAGTACGATCATGCTTGTCTATGAAGTCGTTTGGATAGAACTCCCATTCTCCGTCCAACTTTATTGTTTGTCTGCTTGAGAAATCCGACTCACTTAAATCTATTATTCCATTTTCCACCTGAGGTTGGTTAGGCTGGTGATAATAAAAAATCCACCCGAACCGAAAAACGGTGAGTATAAGTAAGCAAGCAATTAAATATCTTTTCATCGGGTTTATCACCTTCCTAATTGCCCTCAACTTACAACTAGTAGGGGAAATATGCGAAACCCTACTGATTGAAGTTTCACTTTATTTATATCAAGCCATTTGAACATCCTTACCATTATCATCCAAATTTTGGTCAATATAAATATTATATATTACTTAACAAAATATTTCTGCTAATAGTAAAATTTAAATATATAGTTTTATTGCAAAGTGGACATGGGAATTTGATAAAAGGGCTTAGATGAATGTAAAAACGAAAGGAATTAAATAAATGAAGAATGTGAATTGGAAAAGAGGCTAGGACAAAACCAAAGCGTCAGACCCCTCAACTACTACATTTTGTATTGAGTGAGGGGGGTCAGACCCTTGCGTCCCAGCCACCTATTAGTATTAGAACGGATTGGAAACCTGCTTTGAAACAGGAGAACCGTCCCCATGTTTCTCGTGTTTTGTTATTTGTTTTTCTTTTCCTGATTCGATTCCGACAATTAGGATTACTACGGATATGCCAATTAACATGATGAGTGGGACTTGCCAGCCATGTGTCATGTCGTGTAGTGCGCCAAACAAAACAGGTCCGGTTGCGGCTAATAGATAGCCAAATGATTGTGCCATTCCGGACATTTCGGAAGCTTGTTGTCCACTTGTTGTGCGAAGACTGAAAAACATCATGGATAAACTAAATGCACTACCACCAGCGATTCCAATAAAAATGACGGCTATAAGCATAACAGGTTTGATGCCTGACAGCAATCCCGTTATGCCAAGAATAAATAAAACGCCAGTTATCAAGGCTAAAAGCTTTTGATTCCGCATTTTCTCAGCGATAATCGGGATGATAAATGTAATTGGAATGATAGCAAACTGCATTAGGAAAAGTACCCAGCCAGCTGCATTTGAACTGTATCCTTGTGATTGCAATATGCCAGGTAACCACGTGACTAACGTATAAAAAATTAATGATTGTAATCCCATGAACAATGTAATACACCATGCAAGTGGAGAGCGCCAAAGACTATCACCTTTTTGGTTAGGTGTATTTTGTAACTTTTCTCCAATATCTCCCTGTTTTTTCAATTGTGGAATCCAAAATAGTATAGCGACAATAGCTGGAATACCCCAAAATGCAAGTGATCCTTGCCAACCAATATTTCCAATGGATAGGATTGGCACACTCAGTCCCGATGCTAATGCAGCAAATAAATTCATGAAAACAGCATAAATCCCAGTCATGATACCAACTTTATACGGGAAATTCATTTTTATATATCCTGGTAGTAATACATTTCCAAAGGCAATTGCAACGCCGATGAGGATTGTACCAGCAAATAAGAAATAAGAGCCAAAATAAGAACGCATCATAATACCGATGAATAAAAGAGCCATGGAAATGAAGATAGTTCTTTCCATTCCATATTTGCTAGCAATTTTTGGTGCAAATGGGGAAAGAAATGCAAACGCAAGTAATGGTAGGGTTGTAATGGTTCCGGCTAATGCATTACTAATTGCTAAATCATCCCGAATAAATGAAATTAATGATCCAACAGATGTTAATGGTGCTCTTAAGTTTGCACCAACTAAAATAATTCCAATTAATAATACCCAAGTAGGGGCTTGTCTATGTGTTTTATCTAAAGTTGTAATGTCTTTCTTCAAAATGATGCCTCCAATGTTGTGATAGGTAGTCTACGAATCTATGGTGATGATAAAGGATTATGAAAAGTGCTGTTTAAGATCAATAATATATTCATTTACAAATCTTGTTGCCTCTTCGGTATTTTTTTCGCGAATCGCCCCTAATAGTTCGTAATGTATTTCCTTTTTTAAGTCAATATGTCGTGCAATCATTACATCTCGGATGGATGCATATAAAGAATCTGTCATATGTTCATACAGATCTTCCATCAACTGATTGTGCGCAGCCTTTATAATTGATTTATGAAATGTAATATCTGCGGAAATAAATTTTTCTATATCTCCCTTTTCGGCAGCGCATTGGCACTGATTGATGCAATCTTGTAAGACGTTCAAATCTGCGTCTGTTCGATGTCTAGCGGCTAACTCTGCCGCCTCTCGTTCTAGAGCTAGTCGTACTTCTAACGTATCTAACAAACTAGATTTTTTAATATGACGGTGTACAGCAGCCCCTAGAGCACTAGAAGATTGGACAAATGTCCCACTGCCTTGTTTCGTTTCTAATAACCCAGCGTGGACTAATGCATGAATTGCTTCTCTTAATGTATTTCTGCTAACATCAAATTGTTTCATCAACTCCATCTCAGGAGGAAGTTTATCTCCAACTCCCCAATGCTTGCTCTCGATGAGCTGTTCTATTTGCATCACAACTTGCTCTACTAACGATACCCGTTGTGCTTTTTTTAACATAATTTGCCTCCATTAAAAGTTGTAGGATGATTGGTCCACTCCGGTATGGTAACATAACTTTCATGTCCTGTCACCCCGTTGGCTTATGTAGCAAAAAGATGCAAAGCTAGCTTTGCAATATTTGAATGTGTTTATACTAGAAAAATAAAAAGTACCTAATTGCATACATTTTAGAAATGCTCAATCAGGTACTTTTTTCATTAACTTAATTGCATAGTTGTAATACAAGTAGCGTCATCTGCAAAAGTGGAAATCTCAGATTCTACGTTTTTTCCGTCATGGGTAATTTTTACTTGATATGTTTTATCACGTGGTAACCATAAGTCGATAAAACCATTTTCAAGTGATTTCATTGTTTCATTGATAACAACATTTCCTTCCGTATCTTCAATATGAACATCAAATTCTTGTTCGACCATTTCCCCTTGGCATCCAGTTAAGCTATGGAAAGTACAAGGATGTGTTTCATTGACAAATGGTGCGATGGAAACAAAAAACTCATCATCTGGTAATTTATATACGGTTTCTTTATCCTGATCATCTGTTACAGAAAGTTCTGTTCCAGTAATCGAAGCGTTTTGTGCATCCAATTTACCTATACTGTAATCATGTACCATTTGTTTAATATCTGTCTCTTCTTGGGAGGTTTGTTCTTTTTCATTCGTATTATCTTTACTATTACAGCCGACTAATACAATCGCAATGGTTACGATAACAGCCATCATTTTAAATGTAAACTTCATTGATATTCACCTCATCATTAGTTATTGAATAGTATTATATCAGCTTTTTTTCTTGTGAGGTGGATTAGCTAGCAAATGACACAACTTATTCATTAATTTTTATAAAAGAGTAAGATTCTTAGTTCGTTGATATGCAATATATCTTGGTGTTGAACGTTATTTTTAATATATGAAGAGAGAACAGTTGATTTATGGGTAAAGAAAGTTAGGAAGTAGGACCTATTTACTTTCTCTATCTGTCACGTACTATTTAAATAAGGGAATAAAGCAAAACATTATCAATATACTTTGCATAATAGAAAAAAGCATAAATAAGGATGATGGATTTGATAATAGAGGAAATTTTTCCGATAATAATCGGTGCGGTTTTTATTACGGTCATGATGGTAGTTGGTTATATATTTAGTCGTATACCTGGAGCCAAGTATATATTGAAGTTATTTGTAGCAATATTATACGTGGTGAGGTTTCTATTTTACTTTGCTATACGTTTTATTATGTTTTTTATGGCGGGTTATTTTGCCTTTATTATCTTGTCATTTACGGATAAGGCACCCCTCTATAACGGAGAAGTCCTTTCGGTTTTCTTCGGGGATAATAGTGAAGCAACCTTAAAGTTACTTGCATTGTATACTATTTTTAGTCTCGTAGCTCTATATGTGATCATTTATAGTTATGCATTCATTAAAGTTATCTTTAAAATTGGTAATGTATTTTTTGATGAGGAGATTATCCATCTACTCTTAATCGGTACGGTTATTTACATATTTCCATCACTTGTTCATGCGCTTATGCCAGAATTTGAAATATCAGATGGGACAGCATATGTTTTTGCAGTTGTACCTCTTATGCTATACGTGCAGGGGCGTATTGACAAAGCGAAACGAGGGCCACGTGACTATCGCTATCAATCTGCAAAGGATCGATTTTATTTGGAGATAGCGGAACGGGCAGAGCGAAAAAAGGGATCGTAAATTCATTGGGTTGGCAGTAGGCAAATGTTTAGTACATTTGCCTACTTCACATGCTATTCATAAAATATACTTTGCATTCCGGCCTGCAGGGTATGTAACGCAAGGGCTTGGTCATCATGAACGGCAATGCATATTGAAGGACAATTATCACCTTCATGTTTTCTGCCAATTTGATATGTTTCACTTTAAATTGGGCTACATTTACGATAATCTTATTTTTATATACGTACGACAATATCAAACATCGTGGGGGAAACGTTAATGAGGGAAATCCAACAATTAAACATTGAAAAAGATTATGAAGCAATTTTTGCACTATCACAGTTTGCTTTTCAATATAAGTTATCAGAAACGGAATTTGAGGAAAAGAAAGTAGAAGCGGAGCGACACATTATTTGGGGATGGATGGAAGGTGAGCAGCTTGCAGCAAAGACACATCTTATTCCGTTGTCTTGTTATATAAATGGGAAGCCTTTTGAAATGGGTGGTATTAGTGCCGTGGCGACCTGGCCGGAATATCGTAGGCAGGGGATGGTGAAACATCTTCTTTACCATGCACTTCAATATATGAAGCGGCATGGCCAAACTATTTCTTTCCTCCATCCATTTTCAGTGCCATTTTACCGGAAATATGGTTGGGAGCTTACTTTTACAAATTGGGAATTGTCCATTCCGATGGAGCAGTTGAAACAGTCAGAGCCTGCAGTAGGCAATGTGCGAAGAATAGAAAAGGATATTCCGTTACTTCAATCACTATATACAAGGTTTGCTAAAAATTACACTGGTATGCTCGTGCGCGATGCGCAGTGGTGGAAACAACGTGTATTAAATGAGAAGTGGCAGATTGCGGTTAACTATGATTATGAAGGGAATGCGGATGGATATATTTTATATGAAGTAAAAAATGATGTGTTAACAGTAAAGGAAATGGTGTATAACACTGTTAATGGTTGGAAGTTGTTGCTTCAATTTATTGCAAATCACGATTCCATGGCCAAAAAGGTAGAAATGACGGTACCTGAAAATAGTAACCTTACACTTTTACTAGACGAACCACGATTCGAACAAAAGATTGCCCCATATTTTATGGCAAGAGTAGTTGATGTATTAACATTCTTAGAACAATACCCATTTCAAGTTTGTAAGGAAGATGTCGTTATTTTGTTACATGTTGAGGATCACTTTTTGCCAGAAAATAGTGGGATGTATCAATTGAGCCAACTGCATGGAGAAACGACTGTAACATTTGTTGAAAATCATAGTCATATCGACGAGGTTGGTATTCACTGCACAATTCAGCAGTTCACATCGATGTTTTTAGGTTATAAAAGACCAATGGAGTTATATCAAATGAATCATATCCAAGGTAGGCAGCAGGATATAGCGTTACTTGAAAAGATCATTCCAAAACAGCAAACATACTTCCCAGACTTTTATTAATAGCGTCATTTGATGGGGTTACCTCCGTCAAATGACGCTATTTTTTATTGATATAGATTAGATGAATGAAAGTGACATCTTATCTTTATTTGCAATCCACTTTTCAACTTGCTCAGCCCGCATTGGCTTTCCATAGAAGTAGCCCTGCATTACTTGACATCCTAGTTGCATGAGGTCATCTATATGTTCTTGATTTTCTACACCTTCGGCAATAACATCTAATTGGAGGTTTTCTGCCATTAAAACAATAGCGTTGATAATTGCACGTTTGCTTGGTGTATTTAAATTATTCGTAAACAAGCAATCTAATTTTAGGGCATCAATCGGAATACGGTCTAGCAACCCGATTGAAGAATATCCAGTACCAAAGTCATCCATGGAAATTCGAACTCCTAAAGAACGAATGCTTTGCAGCTGGAATATAACGTCATTAATGTCGTGTAGTACCATAGATTCTGTAATTTCCAATTCTAGTAAATGAGGATCCAAGTTTACCTTATTTAATATATCTTGTACCATTTCAGTTAAACTTTCTAATTGAAAGAGTTTTATAGAGAGATTGACTGAAATCGGCTGAATAATACCTTGTTCCTGCCATGTTTTACATTGCTGGCAGGCGTTTTCTAGTACCCATTTGGTTATGGGGATAATAAGCCCTGTCTCCTCCGTAATCGGTATAAATTCACCGGGGGATACGGTACCAAGCGTTGGATGCTCCCATCGTAATAATGCTTCAAAACCATATAGGCGATTTTCTTTAACATGCCATTTTGGTTGATATACGATATAAAACTGGTCATTATCAAGTGCCATTTGGATATCTTTTTCCAACTCCATTTTTCTAACTTCTTGCTTACCCATTGCATCATTATAAATACAATATTGGTTTTTACCTAAACTCTTTGCTTTGTACATGGCGGTATCCGCTTCCTTTAGCAAGGTAGAACGACTAGAGTTCTTAATTAAGCCAATACTAATTCCAATACTACCGGTTACATATAATTCATTGCCATGGATGTGATAAACCTTTTTAATATTTCCTAAAAGTTGCTTTGCCAATTGTTCGGCCTTTTCCATACTACAATTTGTTATGATAAATAAGAACTCGTCGCCCCCAATTCGAAATGCTTGTTGAGCGGGGGTAATAAACTGTTGTATGCGGATTGCAACATCCTGAACGAGAAGGTCTCCAACATCATGTCCAAGTGTATCGTTAATCGCTTTAAATTGATCTAAATCCAAGAAAAGTACCCCAATCTTTTCATTACCAACATGTTTTTCAAAAAAGCGATTCATTTCATGACGGTTTGGTAGACCTGTTAGTGAATCGTGGAATGCCATCTTTTCAAACATATGTCTTTCAAAATATATAGCCCCCCATGAGACAAATAGAATAATAAACATCGTAATCGTCACACCATATAGTAAAAACAAGTCCATAGATTCAGCATGTCCCATCACAGCGCTGGAATCCATTTTAAAGCGTGCGGCTTTCAAACCTGTAAAGTGCATTCCGCAAATCGCACTACCCATAATTACAGCGGATAACCATTTCAGCCAGCTAGCTGATGGTCGGCTACGAAACTGAAGAAATAAAAATAGGGCAGCATAAGAGGCGATAAATGCAATCACAACAGATAGTAATAACAAAAATTTATCGTAGGTTAATTTAACAGGCATGATCATCGCTGCCATTCCAATATAATGCATCGCAACAATCCCACTAGCCATTATTAAACCGCCTAATACTATTTTGATTCTGTTAATATTTTTAGGCATTGTAATATAAAATGCTATAAACGAGGAAACAACGCTAGCCAGCATAGAAATTAATGTAAGTGATATATCATATTTCATAGGTACATGTAAGTGAAATGCGAGCATGCCAACAAAGTGCATGGACCAGACACCACTACCCATTACAATAGAACCTGAAAATAACCAAAAGAACTTAGATTTTCCTTTGGCATAAGAAATCTTGGCCGTAATATTTAATGCGGCATAAGAAGCTAATATTGCAATCAAAATCGAAAGTGTAACAATATAATAATTGTAACTTCCTTCAATATACATGACTTACCACTCCCAAATTTAGTCCAATAAAAAAACCCGCCATAGGGGTAATTCTTCTAATCTAAAACCAATTATATTGCTAGAATCTCCGACTAAAAAGATTCATGTTAGGTTTAGTGAAAATGGTAAACATAAAGCTTTTAAAATGAGCCTTTTATGCCGAAGACAAACATATTAAGGCTCAGCAATTTAATATTTATGAATATCGTTTTTCTATTGAATTATTATAGCATAGGTAAACGAAAAATGAATATAGAGATTCATATAAAAATATCCGGACTTACCTTGAACAAGCTCATGAATTTTTATTCTGAAATCTAGCATATTTAACTATTTCTATTAATATAATACATTAAGTTCCACCCAGTTTATGGTAAATGCCGTTTCAGTATCGCTATTAATCACGTACTTTGTAACAAGAGAAGACAAAAGGAAGTATCATTTCTATTTTTTAAAAGTAGAAAGAAGGTTAATTTGCTTCTCTTACAATGTTCTTGACCAAAAATTGAAAGAAAGGATGAGAAAATTGGTAAAAGTTTTCATTGATCCAGGTCATGGGGGGTCTGACCCCGGAGCGGGGGGGAATGGTCTGTTGGAGAAGGATTTGACGCTAAAAATCGGGCTAAAGATAAGAGATATCTTAAAGGCTGAGTATGAGGGTCATTCTATTAAACTGTCTCGGACAACAGATCAAACACTCTCCTTAAACGAAAGAACAAAGATGGCCAATAATTGGAATGCTAATATACTCGTTTCAGTGCATATTAATTCAGGTGGTGGGACAGGATTTGAGTCATATATCTACAATGGCAACTTTTCAGGAAAGGCAGAAACAAACCGATTACGTGGAATTATTCATGATGAAATTACAAAAGAGATAGACTTAAAAGATAGAGGAAAAAAGGAAGCAAATTTTCATATGGTCCGTGAATCTGCAATGCCAGCATTATTAACCGAAAATGGCTTTGTTGATCATAAAGATGATGCAGCTAAATTGAAAACAGATTCTTATTTAACAAAGATTGCTAGGGGGCATGCAGTTGGTTTAGCAAAAGCATTAGGCCTGAAAAAGAAAGCTGAGAAGAAGCAACAATATATTGAAATTGTAACGGACTCTTTATGGACGTACAATTCCCCTGATTGGGATGACAGGGCGGTTACCGTAAAAAGGGGAGAAGTGTTTACAGTAGTCAAGGATAAATTTGCAGTTGGAAATGGGCATATGTATCAAATTAAAAGTGGGTTATATATTACGGCAAATCCGAGCTATGTACGGGTTTATACGAAATAGGGATTACAAAAAGGTAATGTGAATATATGTATTCTTTAGAGGTAGTAAGAGGCCAATGCCAATAAACTCCAAAAAGCGACCCTAGTTTGAAGGGTCGTTTGGATTGTTTACGCTTATTATAAAGAGCCAGTTATGTAGTAAGTGAAGTTTGCTCATGTCTTGTGATTACAATTATATTTCAATTGTTTAGTGTATACTATCATAAGTATAAGTTCATGTAAAGTTCAAAAAATTCAATTTGCTATAAGGGAAATAAAAGCTGTCCTCGAGACCAGTTGCGTTTGTGCAAATGGACTCTTTAGGACAGCCTGTGTAGTGCAGTTATTATTGTTTATAGTTTGGTGGAGTTTGAATTTGATCCGTTATTCTATCATCTTCTACATGTACTTGATACGTTTTTCCGTCACGTACAAATTTAAATATGCCGTTATTAAAGTCCGTACCAATTTCTTTATAGAAAATACCTTCGTAGTGGTTATCGACTGAACTAGCAAAACTTAATCGATAATTATCACCATCTTTACGAAGATAGCCAAGAACTCCTTTTTCAAATGTTGTATCTTCCGCCCCTTTAATCGTTCTGTCAACGGAGACGATGTGAACGTCAATAAAGGTAATCTCACGAAGTAATGCATTCGCAAATGATCCCTTTGTTATTTCCTCCCATCTATTCTGTGGGGTTTGCCCGATAATAATTTGCGTAATATTTAGATCGTAAGCTACTTCTGCAATCACTTTTGCAGAAGGCCGGCGTTCATTGTCGCGTAAAAAGAATGCTTCCACATCTAGTTCTTCTGCTAGCTCTTTCCAACGGTCGACATAACTTGATTTATCCGCATCAAATTTATCGTAAGGGAGCGGATCGACAGTTAATACGTATAAAGGACAGTCTAAAAGTGTAGCTAATTTATGCCCCCGTTTAATTAACCGTTCTCCATTCGGACCATAATATGCACAGACAAGAATGCTCTCATCCATACGGCCTTTTATTTTTCTCACAGTGAATCCCCTCTCAAATTTTGATGAAAATAGATTACATGACTATCAATTTATACATGCACGGTAAAAATGCGCTAACAAAAAATAGAAGTAATCGATAATGTCGACCTTCCGCTCACACCGATAGGAATATACCGCTAACTGTTAGGTGTCCCGCAATTCTATCATGTTTATAACAGAACGTAAACGGTGGGAGCATATCGTTAAAGATGCACGGTCTCTTGCGTTATTATATAATTATAGAGTATGCATATTATTATTTTCCATTGTATTCAGAACAATTTATAACGTGTTTTTAAGTTTTTAAAGGACTTATGCTATGTATGAGGCAAATATATTGCCTTTTCGTACAGTCTGTATAGCTTCTAATTATGCCCCCAAATTACATGTAAGTCAAGGGGTGTTCTAGCCTATTAGAATAAGGCTTATTTCTATATATGATATGGTGCATTATTTTGTTTAGGAACCATTTGCAATGTTGTTAAATAGAAGGATTCCCTCATTTCATATAGTCGCACGACAAAAATAAAGAATATTCAGTAATCGGGGAGTATACAGGTTCGTTTTGATTCATCACATCCTTTATTATCCAAGACGCATTCCGCTTATCCGTCATTGTTCCTAAAAATAGTCTGAAATACTGTGAATCTACGAATAGGTGAATAAGTGATTTGAATCTATTTGAGGGAGATTTACGGGCTATGATTTCCTCACTTCAAGAATTCGGGAGGAAGTTAAGTATAATCATTGGGGACCAATAGCTAGTTAAATCCCAATTTGTTTTATGGACAGCCAGTAGCGGAAGCACGAAAAATCTACACTGAATGAAGTTTCACTTTATAGATTGGAATACCATACTAGGTAATTTGTTATCAAACTAGACTTATACTTTGGGAGGTTTCATGTTGAATACGATTCATTTGGCGATTTTTCTTCCCTTTATTGTTGCCATTTTTATTCCGTTGTTAAATAAAAGATTTCCACGTATACATATTGGCTGGTTTGTATTTATCGTGCCAATGATATTGTTTTTTACGCTCGTCCGCTTTATTCCATCAATTGCAAGTGGGAAAACGTATAGCCAAGTTTGGCAATGGATTCCCACATATGATATTTCGTTTGCGACATATTTAGATGGGTTAAGTTTAATCTTCGGGTTACTTATAACCGGAATAGGTACACTCGTTATCTTATATTCTATCTATTATTTGTCTCCAAAAGAATCATTATCTCATTTCTATGTTTATTTATTATTGTTTATGGGTGCAATGCTCGGTGTGGTGTTCTCCGACAATATGATGGTGATGTATTTATTTTGGGAGCTAACGAGTATTTCTTCATTTTTATTAATTGCATTTTGGTACCACAGAAAACAGTCGCGATATGGCGCACAAAAATCCTTACTTATAACAGTAGGTGGCGGGATTGCGATGCTGATTAGTTTCCTCATGTTGTACAACATAACTGGGACTTTCAGTGTGCGCGAGACGATTGCGTCGATTCATTTGCTCGTCGATCATCCTTTGTTTATTCCCGCAGCAATTTTATTATTGATAGGGGCTTTTACGAAGTCTGCACAGTTTCCTTTTCATATTTGGTTACCAGATGCAATGGAGGCACCTACTCCAGTTAGTGCATATTTACATTCTGCAACAATGGTCAAAGCAGGTATATATGTAGTCGCACGATTTACTCCAGTCTTTGGTGGAGAAGGGGTATGGTTTTGGCTTGTTAGTGGGATAGGACTTTTGACATTGTTTTGGGGTGCATTCCAGGCTATCCGCCAAACAGACTTAAAAGCTCTACTAGCCTATTCTACGATAAGTCAACTTGGGCTTGTCATGAGTTTATTCGGGATTGGTTCTATTGCATTAGCGGATGGATATGCAGTACAAACTGTCTTGTTTACGCAAGCGGCATTCGCTGCGATCTTTCATCTTATTAATCATTCGACATTTAAAGGTGCTTTATTCATGATTGTCGGTATTGTCGATTTACAAATGGGAACACGTGATATTCGTCGGCTTGGTGGACTTATGGCAATTATGCCGACTTCTTTTACAATTGCTTTAATTGGTAGCTTTTCGATGGCGGGATTACCTCCGTTTAATGGGTTTTTAAGTAAGGAAATGTTCTTTACGTCTGTTTTAAACGTCCGTCAACTTGATTTATTCTCTTTAGAATCGTGGGGGACACTTTTCCCAGTGATTGCTTGGGTTGCAAGTATTTTCACATTTGTCTATGCGATGATTATTGTATGTAAGACATTCTTTGGACCATATAAGGGGGATAAACATGTATACAAAAGAATTGAGCCCCCGATTGGTATGCTCATTTCTCCGATTATTTTAGGGTGTGCAATTATCGGGATCTTTTTCTTTCCAAATATGGTTGGGACGTACTTGATTGCACC
This sequence comes from Paracerasibacillus soli, assembly GCF_042432965.1. Taxonomy (NCBI): domain Bacteria; kingdom Bacillati; phylum Bacillota; class Bacilli; order Caryophanales; family Bacillaceae; genus Paracerasibacillus; species Paracerasibacillus soli. The sequence continues at coordinate 26,871 of NZ_JBHLWL010000009.1, forward strand.
TGCAATGAGTAGTCTTTTTCCAAATTTAGAACGTGCTGATTTATTATTTCCAATCTCGATTTGGCATGGTTGGAATACAGAAATCTTTATGACAATAGGAATTGTAATTATCGGGAGCTTTTTATATAAGACGTTTCGTTATTGGAGCGGAATTTATCGTCTGTTCCCTACAAGTCTATCGCTAGATGCATTATATCATGTAACACTATCTCGTTTGGAGACTGGTTCAAAGAAAGTGACGAATACATACATGACAGGTCATTTACGGGATTATCTTGTTTATATATATTTGTTCTTTGTCATGATGTCTGCATGGGTAATCTACGAAACAGGAGCTTTCTCAATCGATGTATCGCTGGATGCACCGGTTGCGTTTTATGAATGGATTTTAGTATTTGTTATGGTCATTGCTGCAATTTCGATATTATTTGCTAAGTCGCGTTTAACAGCTATTTTGCTAAATGGTGTACTCGGTTTTTCTGTAGCCTTTTTCTTTGTATTGTTTCGCGCACCAGATTTGGCGTTAACGCAAACGATTATTGAAACGATAACAACCGTATTATTTTTATTATGCTTTTACTTCCTTCCTGACTGGAAGAAAGAGAAAACACCACGGCATAAGAAGAATGTTAACATTTTTATTTCCATTTCCGTAGGGCTCGTATTTATTGCTATTGCACTTTCGGTAAGGAGTGGAAAGATGTTTTCGACCATTGCAACGTATTTTGAACAAGCTGATACGTTAGTTGGTGGGAAAAATATTGTCAATGCAATATTAGGAGATTTTCGTGCGTTTGATACGATGTTAGAAGTTGTTGTTCTCTTTATTGCGGGAATCGGTGTTTATACGTTAATTAAATTTAAGCAAGGAAAGGGGGACAAAGGAATTGAAGACAAATGATGTCATTTTGCACATGGTAACAAAAGTTGTTGTGTTTATTATTTTAACGCTAGCAATCTATCTGTTTCTAGCGGGACACAACCAGCCAGGTGGCGGCTTTATCGCAGGACTCGTTTTATCTTCGGCCTTTGTGTTACTTTTTCTAGCTTTTGATATGGAAACTGTGCAAAAGGGAATACCGGTTAATTTTTTATATGTTGCAGCTACTGGGGTATTTTTGGTCGTTACAACCGGTTTAGGATCACTATTTATGAAGGAACCATTTTTAACACAGGTGTTTACGCAGGTGGATTTACCATTAATTGGTGTGACGGATATCGGCACGATGATGCTTTTTGAGGCTGGTGTAGCTTTAGCGGTTGTCGGCGTAGTCATTACAATTATTTTAGGTATTAGTGAGGATGTGTAAGTTGTGGAAACAGTGATGATTATATTAGCGGGTATATTAGTGATGGTTGCAACCTATTTATTCCTGTCTAAAAATATGATTCGAATTATTATCGGTTCAGCAATTTCTTCTCATGCAGTCCATATTTTAATTATGGTGATGGGTGGATTGAAGCAGGGGACAGTACCTATCATTAGTGAGGATGCAAACGTTTATACGGATGCTTTGCCGCAGGCGCTTATTTTAACGGCAATTGTCATCAGTTTTGCGGTAACAGCATTTTTCCTAGTTTTGGCATATCGCATTTATCAAGAGACGGGAACGGATAATTTGGCAGCATTGCGAGGGATTGATGATGAATAATTTAATTGTATTACCAATGCTAATCCCAATTATAACAGGTGTTATTTTAGTTTTCTTACGGCCGTTTATTCATGCCCAACGTGTGCTTAGTTTGTTAGCGATATTTGCGACAGGAGCATTGAGTATTTATATGCTCGGTGTGATTCAAAATGATGGAATTCTCACGTTAGCTTTTGGAAATTGGCCGGCACCATATGGGGTTGTGTTTGTTGCCGATTCCTTTGCGATGTTACTCGTGGCAACTTCAAGTTTTGTTACATTCGTTTGTTTACTTTATGCATTCGCTACGATTGGTGAACAATATGAAAAGATGTTCTTTTACCCGTTCGTCTTGTTTTTAATTGCTGGCGTGCATGGTTCATTTTTAACAGGCGACTTATTTAATTTATTCGTATGTTTTGAAGTGATGTTACTCGCTTCTTATGTACTTATTACACTGGGTGGTAAAAAAGTCCAATTACGGGAGTCATTTACCTATTTAGCGATTAACGTACTATCTTCATGGATCTTCCTTGTTGCAATCGCCTATCTATACGGCACATTAGGCACGGTCAACATGGCCCACTTATCTGAACTCGTCGCGAAAGGGGGTCAGACCCCAATATTAACGACAATTAGCATATTATTTTTAATTGTGTTTGCTTTGAAGGCGGGGTTATTTCTTTATTTTTGGTTGCCAGGTTCGTATCGTGTACCACCAACAGCAATTCGTGCCTTGTTTGGTGCGCTGCTAACGAAGGTCGGCATATATGCGATGTTTCGTATGTTCACCTTAATCTTCTATCATGAGCCGAGTATTACCCATACCGCAATTGGCATCATGGCCGGGCTTACCTTAATTGGCGGAAGTATAGGAGCTATTGCCTATCAAGATGTTCATAAAGTTGTTGCCTACAACGTCATCATAGCGGTTGGGTTTATTTTAGTCGGGCTAGCTATCGCAAATCCACTAGGAATAGAAGGAGCAATTTATTACTTGATGCATGATATGGTTGTGAAGGCATTGTTATTTTTACTAATAGGAACTACAGTAGCGTTAACCGGAAAAAATAAAATTAATGAAATGAGTGGTCTCATTCGAAATTATCCGATGTTAGGGTGGTTGTTCTTTGTCACGATGTTATCTTTGGCGGGTATTCCACCGTTGAGTGGATTTATCGGAAAAATATTAGTTGGGCAAGGAGCAGTAAATGCTGGGGCATACGTATTACTAGGACTAGCCTTTTTATCGAGTATTTTTGTGTTATATTCCTTACTACGCATTTTTATGAACAGCTTTTGGGGAGAAACGATTATAACAATAGAAAGCGAGAAACCATTAAGACGAAGCTGGCTCTTGCCATCGATTATACTGACATGTGCTACGATAGCCTTAGGCTTAGGAGCCGATGTTTTAGCGGATTATGTACATGATGCATCTCACACATTACTACATCCATCCGTTTATATTGATGCGGTGATGAATCAATAAATGATATGTGGGCTGTATCAAAATGCTAAAAGCTCTTTATTCAGTCTGCATAGTGTTTGAATAGCTGTGATAGCTGGGTTTTAAAGGACTGTAAATATCGCAAGTTATGAATGAAGAGATTGTTATATGCTGTGAGTGGTTGTCCATTCATAATAAAAGCACCTTTTCTAGTAAAGGAGGTTTACGTCATTTGGCTGCACAATTCGTGTTAAATATATTCATTGCTTTTTTATGGATGCTTATTAAAGATGAAGATGTTCTATTGTATACAACATTTTTTGAAGGATATGCGGTTGGCATAGTAATTGTCTTTTTAATGTACCGCTTTTTCGGTCGGAAATTTTATTTGCATCGCGTATATGCAGTAATCAAATTAGTTCTTATTTTTAACTGGGAGTTGTTTTTGTCGGCATATCTCGTTTTAAAAACCATTTTAACGCCAAACCTTGATTTGAAACCAGGAATTTTCCGTTATGAAACGGTGTTGCGTGGGGAGTGGGAGGTACCGCTGATTGCACTACTGCTCACATTAACACCAGGGTCTGTCGTGATGGAAGTGATGCCAGAAGGAAATGTATTCTACGTACACGCAATGGATATTGAAAAATACAAGGAAAATTTATTAAGTTCGTTAGCAAAGTTTGAAAAGGCCATCATGGAGGTGACACGCTAATGATTAAAGGCATGCTCATTGTAGCTTTGATTTTATTTGCCATCGCAATTGCTATTGCATTATACAGTTTAATCCGTGGACCAAGTCTACCGGATCGTGTTATTTCGATGGACTTTATCGGGGTTAATTTGATTTCGGCTATTGCTGTCTTTTCTGTCCTATTTCATACAAAAGCGTTTCTCGAAGTTATCTTGATTTTAGGGATTCTTGCATTTATAAGTACGATTGCCCTTTCAAAATTTATCGAGCGGGGTGTCATCATTGAACGTAAACGAGATCGATGAGTTTATTGGCGCAGCCTTCATATTAATTGGGAGCATTATTAGTGTCATTAGTGCATACGGAATTCTCCGTTTTCCGGATGTTTATAGCCGTGCACATGCCGCAACAAAAAGCTCGACACTTGCCGTTTTATTAACGCTTTTTGGTGCATTTCTTTATTTTTTATTAACCGATGGTACAGTTAGTGTCCGCCTTATCCTGGGGATTGTCTTTGTGTTCATTACTTCTCCAACAGCAGGGCACCTCATTATACGTGCTGCTTACAGATCTGGTGTGGAAATGACAGAAACAACAACTGTTGATGAATTGAAAGATGTTTTGAAACGGGATGAACTAGATGAAAGTGAATCGAAAACGGTGGAAAGTGAAAAGTAAAATGGTTATGACGTAGAATTTAACATATTGGTATAGGATGATAGCTAAAGGGCACGGATAAAAATTCAAAGGTAAAATTATGGAGTACGTGCGAATGCTAATTCAACAATTCCTTTATGATTGACGTAAAAAAATACCTTCCTCATTTCTAACTAAATCGTTCAGAAAATAGGAAGGTATTTTTAATGGATAGCTCCGACGATTAGTCACCCCAATTTTTAGGGCTCCATAATGTACCGTCTAATTGCCCCTCCATTTGTGCAATTCGTTTGTGTTGTTCTTTGATGATTTCCTTCGCAGCCTCAATTAACACAAGCTGTTCGTATTCCTTATGGTGGTCAGAAATCCGTTCTAACTCTTCAATGATTTTATTTTCCACTTACGAAAACCCCTTTTGTTTATTAAATGGATCGTTTTACCACATTTGCTCCAAAATTAGTTTCAACTCATCGATTGTATGACGATTATTTTTGAGTGATTCAACAGCATTTTCAAGGACAATCTTATCGTCCGTAGATAAACTTGCTTTATCCATATTTGTTAACTGTTCCATGATCCACTTTTCTTTTGCTTCTAAACTGTTATCCTTTTCCCGCGTAAGGACTTGTTGGTAGTGGATGGCTAGTTGGAATCTTTGCTCATCTGTCATGTAACCAAACTGAAAGATAGAGAATGGTTTTAAATAAGTCATGCCAAGTTTCTCAGCAGTTGCTTGGAATGGCCTCGTCAATTCGCTAATTGAAAACATCTCTCTACCACCAGCTTGATATTCTGCTTCATTAATACCGACGGAAAGCACCAAACCAAACTCTTTACCACGTAATGCTTTACCCCTTGCATGAAACGCAAAGTCTTCTGTATATACCATATCTTGCCAATGCTTCAAGAGTGCAGGTGAGCTATACCAATAAAATGGAAATTGAAAAATAATCCGATCGTGTTCGCTTAACAACTTTTGCTCTTTTGCTACATTAATATTCCAATCAGGATATTCATTTTCCAAATGATGGACTGTCACATCGAAGTGATGAGGAATGGCCTTTATTAGAAACTGCTGACTACTTGATTCTAATATATTTGGGTGGGAAATGATGACTAATGTTTTCATATTGATGAATATCTATCCTTTCTAATTGGAAATTGTATAGTTGAGATGAAAATCAGCCAGTAAAACTGTATATATAGACAGTCTCCAAAAGTTTTCTTTAGTGTTTATGGGATGGGAATATTACTCCAGTTCAAAAATAGAAGTACTGTTGGAGAGGCTTGTTCATACGTTTTATATAGAGCGTACATTATTTATATTTATCATACATGAAATGGTGAAAGTAGTACATTTTACTGATTGTTTTTGCATGAATGTTTTATCGGTTAGCCGTGAACACCCTCATGTAATCCAAGGCCTATTACGTTATCAAAAGTTGGGGTAAATGTTTTTGGAGTATGTCGAAAGAGTTAAAACGATGTGATATGCATGAATATTAATTTCAATAGATGATAAAAAAACAATGTCATAATCAAATGACTCGTCCCATAAACTAGTTCAAGAAGAATAATGAGGGGCGTTGTGTATGAAGAGATTTAATATGTATTTTATATGGTTTATCGGGGTCGCAATATTAGTCTTTTTAATTCAATATCCGTTACATCGGACAGAGCCAACTTGGGATGCTTGGTCATTGCCTTTAACAGGAAAGACAATCGTCATTGACCCAGGGCATGGTGGGCCAGATGGTGGGGCACAGGGGAAAGACAAAACGATGGAAAAGGAAATTGCTTTAGAAGTGAGTAAAAAATTACAAAGTTATTTGCAACAATCAGGTGCAATAGTTTACTTAACGAGAGAAACGGACAAGGATCTAGCTAGCCCAGATACAAAAGGGCTATCAAAGAGAAAATCAGAAGACATCCGTAATCGATTACAGTTTATTCATGATCAAAAAGCAGATCTATTCTTATCTATCCATTTAAACGCAATTCCATCTAGCCGCTGGCGAGGTGCGCAGACATTTTATTACCCGAAAGATACGAATAATCGCCATTTAGCAACTATGATTCAAGCGGAAATCATTCGTAATTTGGAAAATACAAATCGACAACCTTTAGCATTAAATGGAATGTATTTGCTAAAAGAAGCAAAGGTCCCAGGGGCACTAGTAGAAATTGGCTTTTTGTCAAACCCTGAAGAAAGGGAACTGTTGAAAAAAGATGCGTATCAACGAAAAGTAGCAGCAAGTATTTATGAAGGAATTATGCGTTATGCAACCGAAGAGCCGGAGAAGGAAGATGTAGAATAATCTGAGAGGATTGCAGGGGGTTGGAGATAATTGTAAAAAATCAAGCCCGTAGTAAATTGTTTGGCAACCCCTGCTTCGAGGATGCTAGTAGATTATAGGGCGGGGATCAACCACTAATAAAAAGCTTGATACTTAGGAAAATGTAAAAAGCCACAGATTGAAGTTACATTTTAAATTAACCCGTGAATCAGGTGGGATGCGTGAAAATAAAGAGTGAAAAAGGACTGGCTCGCACTAATGTGTTAGCTGGTCCTTTTCTGTACGTGTAAATTTGATGGGGAAACAAGGGATTATGGAACATGTTCAATGTGACTAGGGATGCACGTTACCAATGTTATAGTAGTGAAATGACAGAATGAGGCTCTCATGATAGTAGAGGAATAATGATGAAGTTAGTTGACGATGACGGTGCTATTTATAGAAATAAAAAGTCGAATCAACAAGCAGGGAATATTGAATACGTTTACGTTTTAGAAGAAACTGTCACTTCCGATGATTCAAATCACTTAGGTTTTATGTGAATTATGTTATACTAGCTCTTGTAAAGGATAATAATAATTATCAAATAGTATTCCGTATTAGTTTGTGTTCAAAGAAAACCGATCAATGAAAACAAAACATCTCCTTTTTGTAACTTCTGAACACACGTATAAGGAAAGCTAGAACAAGGAAGGTGACATACGTTGTTAACAAAAGACGAAGTAACACAATTACTTAATCCGGTGAAAGACCCATTTTTACATAGAACATTTGAGGAAACAGGCGGTATTGTAGAAATAACCATTCGTGAAGAAAAGAAACACGTGAGTGTAAAACTTGCGATTGGAAAAATTAATACGGCGGAACAAATGCAATTGCAGCAGGAAGTTGTAGGGATTTTAAAGAAGAATGGTGCTACAACTGTTGGATTGCGCTTTGAGCAATTAGCAGACGAGGTTATTCAAAAATTTCAACCAACTGCTAATCAAGAAAAAGAAGCTTCTTTATTAGGTGGAAGTCACAATACGAAATTTATCGCAATTGCTAGTGGTAAGGGTGGTGTTGGTAAATCAACTGTAACCGTTAACTTAGCAATGGCATTGATGCGCCTTGGTAAAAAAGTTGGCGTGATTGATGCTGATATTTATGGCTTTAGTATTCCGGATATGATGGGAATTGAAGAAAGACCAAAAGTTCGTGGACAAAAGATTATCCCAGTTGAGCGCTTTGGTGTAAAGGTAATATCAATGGGATTCTTTGTAGAAGATAATTCGCCAATTATTTGGCGTGGTCCAATGCTTGGAAAAATGCTCTCTAGCTTTTTTAAAGAAGTGGAGTGGGGCGATTTAGATTACTTGTTATTGGATTTACCACCGGGCACAGGTGATATAGCAATGGATGTACATGAAATGCTCCCGACTTGTAAGGAAGTTATTGTTACAACACCACATCCATCTGCAGCATTTGTAGCAGCGCGTGCTGGCCAAATGGCAATGAAAACGAATCATGAAATTCTTGGAGTTGTCGAAAATATGGCTTACTTTAAGAGCGAAAAAACAGGTGAAAAGGAATTTGTCTTTGGACAAGGTGGTGGCAAAAAGTTAGCGGAAGTGTTGAACACAAAAGTGCTTGGCCAATTACCGCTACAGCAGCCATATGAAGAAGAGGACGTATTCGCGCCAGGAGTATACCAACAAGATCACCCAATTGGGCAAGAATATCACAGAATTGCCGCGAAGGTAATCGCAAAAGTAGAAGAATAAATATATAGGGGAAGTTACCAGAAACGGTGACTTCCCCTTTTTTGGGGTCAGACCCCATTAATCTTAGCCACCATCTTTCTCTTGTTGCTTACCGCCTGAACCGCCACCAGCGCCTCCACCTTGGTCACCGCCTTTTTGATCTTCTTCTTTTCCGCCTGATCCACCTTGCTCTTCAGCGGCTTTTAATAAAATATCTTGGATTTTCGCTTTAAATATCGGAGACTCAAATGTTTCCTGGATTGTCTTTTCTAAATGTGCGCGAAACTTTTGTCCCCGCATGACGTCTAGCATTTGTTTATCAACTTCCGGATTTTGTAATAACTCCAACATCTTCTTTTGGAATTCAGCGTCATTCATTAAATCCTTCATTAACTTTTTTAACTCATCATCCATAGACTTGGAATATTCTGTAACGAACTTCGGATCATCAAACATCTTCTTCCAAATCTTTTTGCCTTGGTCAGATGCTAGCGCTTCGTGGACGGATTTTTTTACGACATCGGACTCCATCACAAGTCTTTCTTTCATTTTTTCATCTGTCATCAAATCTGTGATAGCCTTTTTACCTTCTTCTGTTTGTAATATATCAACAACCATTTTTTTCGTTTGATCATAGTCAGCTTCTTTTGCCGCGGAGGTCCCCCCATTACATGCTGTTAGAAAAGTCATGCATAAAAACAAAACGGTGATATTTAAAAAACGGGACATAGGATTTTCCTCCTTTTTTATATATACTTAATATGAGTATGTAAAATAGAAAATATGCACGTAGAGAAGGAAAAAACAACATGTTCATGATAAAATATGGAATACATATGTTCATTACGTTTATTTCATCGGGAGGATGTTACATTGAATAGTCGTAAAATCGTAGGATTGTTTTGGAAAACGTTATGGCTTGGCGGTGCGGCTGGGCTTATTACAAGTTTCTTTATTGAAGCGGAACAATATAGTCGATATTTGAGTCCATTTAATTTAAAGGAACTATTGGGTGTTATATTATTTTCTTTAGGATTAGGGCTTGTGTTTAGTGTTATCAGTCAAACGGGATTTTTTGCTTATCTTTTTATTAATCGTTTTGGACAAGGTCTATTCCGTAGCTTTTGGCCGACGGTTCAACTCGCCTTGATTGCGTTTGTATTGTTTGATCTGGTGTACTTTCCATATACTGGAGCTAGCGAAAATGCCACGTTACTACCGTACATACTTGTTGCACTAGGTTTATTAGTCTTTGGGATACTTGCTGCCTTATGGAAGGTGAAGGAAACGAATAAAAGAGCATTTATACCAGCGCTATTCCTTATGGTCGTGATGACGACGTTGGAGTGGGTACCGGGTTTACGGACGAGTGGCGTGGATTATAAATGGCTCATGATTGTTCCGTTGTTACTTTGTAATGCGTACCAATTGATGATGTTACATCGTCTGCAAAATAAAGTGCCAGTAGCACAGGGTAAAGCTTCTGCTGCAAAATAATGATGAGGAACTCTTATTAATGGTGATAATTACGGCATAACACTATGCTAATATGATTTGCAAAAAAAGCTGGACATAAGATCTGCCCCCTGTTCGAGGGGGTTGACACTTTGTTTTGTCCCAGCTTTTTTTATTGAAAGAATGTCAGTTGTTTAGGTGTTAATCAACAATTTTAGCCTTTGCATCTGCTTGGTTTATTAATTCCGTAATCGTCACGAATGTGAAACCTTTATTTTTCAGACCAGGCAGGACAGTTTTTAAGGCATTGGCGGTCTGTTTTACAGCATCTGAAGCGTGTAACAGTATAATATCGCCATTAGAAGTATGCTTCATGAGGTGATCGACAATTTTTTGTTGGCCAGGGTTTTGCCAGTCATTTGGGTTTTGGTTCCAGTGCACTACTTGTAGACCGAGGTTTCCAGCAAGCTTTATAATTTCCTCATTAAAGTGTCCACTAGGTGTTCGGAGTAAAGAAATGTCCTTATACCCTAACTTTGTAAAAACCTCTTTCGCATGTTGTAAATCTCTACGAACTTGATCAACTTCTTGTTCAACATAATTTTTATAACGATACCCTAACATACCGAGTTCATGTTTACCTTCCACAATCTTTTCCACAATATCAGGATGTCGCTCCGCCCATTCTCCGCTAACAAAAAACGTCGCTTGCACTTGATGTTCCTTTAACTGTTTTAAAATGTCATGCGCGCGTTCTTCCCCCCAACTAATATTAAAGGTGAGTGAAATATTTGGCTCTTTTTTATTACCCTTTCCTAAAACAGACGATTTTTCACCTGAAAAAACCGACCAAACATTTACCTGCTGAAACCAAAGAAAAATAGCGGCAGCCATGGCACAACCAATTATGGTTAGCCACTTTTTCCATTTGAAGCGCCATACATAAAAATGCTCTGACATTGTATTTCCCCCTTAATAGTACAAGCTTCCTAATACCATTTCTATGTGTAAAATTAATAAATATGAACAAGCATTGGGTATTTGTAAGTTGAAAAGCTATAATCCCTTACTTCAAGAGTACGAGAATATAAAAATGATGAGCAGCCTGTAAAGTCCGGTTCGTTCAACTGACAATCAGTAGGTTTTATGGATTTATGGACTTCTCTACAGATGAAGTTTCATTTTTAATTTGCAGTGAAAAGGTTATTACAATTGGGAACGAAAAAGACAAGTGCATATTTATGTTGCATAAAAATAAATTTATATCCTTTGGAATGAATGAAAAATCCATTTTATGGGTAACTTAAAGAATCTTAAAGGAAACAGAAATACATACATGAGGTGAAAAAATGTTAGGACTATTGATCAATGTGGCAGAGCAGAGAGAAATGGAGTATTTAATAAAACGAGAGTTAGAAGAAATCTTATTTGATTTAGAGGATGAACGAATAGAGCACATTGTAAAGCCCGCAATGAAAGAAAGATATCAGTTATTATTTCGCTTATTGCAAAGGGTCGCAAGTCCTGAAGACTGTATGAAATATATGTTGAGGAAGCAAACGAAATAACAGGCGTACTACATAATAAGGTTTGATATAGATGTTTGAAAAGGTATATCATTACAGAGTAGTGAGGGGGTGTATAATCTGTTACTACTAATTTATAGTTGAATGAAGGGATATTAAAACATCCTCTGTTCATGCAGTCTGAAGCTAAGTTATTTCTATATAGCAAAGTAATTTTTAAAAAAGTTCACTTTTAATCTTGCTTTAGGTCTATTTTTGTGATATATTATTTTGTGTTGTCAGTTACGAAATTATTTTTCGACAATATCCCAGTTAATAACTTAAAAGTTTTTTAAAAAAGTTGTTGACACTAAACGAAATACATGTTAAGATATTTCTTGTCGCTAAAAACGACAAAGAAAATTGATCTTTGAAAACTGAACAGAACGACCAGTATTCGAAACAAATGGTAAAGGTGCTTTTGGCAACTTGGTTGCTAAGTGCTTGAATCAAAAACTTTGAAGAAAAACAACCTCGTTTTTCTTATTTATAGCTAAGAAACAACAAACTTTTTTGGAGAGTTTGATCTTGG